>JBGPKK010000083.1:0-20302 GCA_041485905.1 Vicinamibacteria bacterium | reverse complement strand
CCGTCGTCTCGAGCTTCAGCCGCTCCTGGGGATAGAGCGGGGTCAGGTTCTCGAAGAACAGCTTGTCGCGCGCCTGATCCGGCGCCTCGAAGTTCACCGCTTCCACTTTGATGAGCGCGAAGTACCGTTCGCCTTCTTTCGGCGTGCGGATCTGACCGGAGACGGTATCGCCGGTCTGGAGGTCGAACTTCCGGATTTGCGAGGGCGAGACGTAGATGTCGTCGGGGCCCGGCAGATAGTTGTAATCGGGCGCCCGCAGGAACCCGAAGCCGTCCGGCAGTACCTCGAGCACGCCTTCCGAGAAGATGAATCCGCTCTGCTCGGTCTGCGCCTTCAGGATCTGAAAGATCAATTCCTGCTTGCGGACGCCGGTCGCGCCCGCGACGTTCATGTCTTTCGCGATCTGCGTGAGCGTCTGGATGCTCAGATCCTTCAGCGCGGTGATATTGAGGCCTTCACCCGGACGCCGCGGCTGTCCCGCCCCCGACGGATCGGGCGGCGTGTCAGCGGGTGCGGCCTGATCGGGCGGCGCGGAACCGTCCGCGGTTGGAGCCGGCGCCTGGGGCTTGTGGTGGCTGGGCATGACTAGAGATCGTAAGGATTCTGGCCGATTCCGACGATGCTGCAGGCAACGGTCGGGCGAATCTGGAGGGCCTGCGCGCGGGCGATCAACTGGTCGCTCTCCGATCCGGGATTCAACCACACTTCAGGAATCTGCTTGCGCGCAATCTCGTCGATGATCTGTTCGCCCACTTCAGGCGGCACGTACAACGTCGCCATGTCGATGGGTCCCGGCACATCGAGGACCGAGCCGTAGGCTTTCAGCCCTTCGACCTCGGTCTCGCCCGGGTTGATGGGTACCACGGTGTACCCCTGCTGGCGGAACGCGCGAACGGCGCGGTTGCCGAACTTGCGGCGATCGCGTGACGCGCCGATCACGGCGACGACCTTACTCATGGCGTCGGGTTGGTCAACCAGCCACCGTCGCGCGCGGGGCGTGCGCGCGCACGAACTCGATCAGCCGTCGGCTGCCTTCGCGCAGCGTGTCCATCGACGTCGCGTAGGACAGACGGAGGAATCCCGGCGCGTCGAACGCCTCACCAGGCGTGACGGCGACGCGCGCCTCGTCGAGGAGCGCCTGCGCGAAGTCGGTGGACGTCCGCATGCCGTCAACCGAGAGGACGTCGCCGATGTCGACGAACATGTAGAACGCGCCAGCCGGCTTGCGGCAGCGTATCCGCGGATCGGCGGTGAGCCAGTCGTACAGGTTGTCGCGGCGCCTGCGGTACTCGTCGAGCATCGCGCCGACCGGCGCCTGGGAGCCGCCGAGCGCGGCCACGATCGCCTTCTGCGTGATTGACGAGACGTTCGAGGTGGCATGGCTCTGAATCGCGATCTGAGCCGCAATCACGGCCGCCGGGCCAATCGCCCATCCGCAGCGCCATCCCGTCATGGCGTAGGTCTTCGACGCCGACCCGCAGATGACCGAGAGGTCTCGACAGTACTGATTGAGGATGCCCGGGACGTTGTGCGGCACCGGGTCGTAAATGAGCTTCTCGTAGCAGAGGTCGGCGATCAGCCAGATCTCACGCGTCGCCGTTTCCCGCGCGAGGATGGCGAGATCGTCCTCCGAGATCAACGCGCCGGTCGGGTTGCAGGGCGAGTTGATGATGATGCCACGCGTCCGCGCGGTGATCGCATCGAGAATGGGACGCGATCGGATCGCAAAGCCGTCCTCCGGAGAGGTGCGGACCACCACCGGCGTGGCCTCGGCCATCTTGATCTGCTCGGTCAGCGTCGGCCAGTACGGGGCATGCGTGATGACCTCGTCGCCTGCGTTGAACAGCGCCAGCGCGGTGTTGAAGAGCGCCTGCTTGCCGCCCGCCGACGTCATGACCTCCGACTCCTTGTACTCCACCCCATAGTCGGTTCGGTACCGCTCGCAGATCGTCCGCCTCAACTCCGCGGTCCCGGCGACGGGCGTGTATTTCGTGAAGTCCTGATCGATCGCCGCGTGCGCGGCGGCCTTGATCGCGGCGGGCGTGCCAAAGTCCGGTTCGCCGGCGCCGAAGTCGATCACTTCGACTCCTTCGCGCCGAAGGCGATCGACCGTCGCGGTCACCTTCATTGTCGGCGAGCTCGCGATCCGGGACGTCCTGTCCGCTAACCGTGGCATACGCTCCTCACACTCGTGCGCTGCGTTTGTCGCGCAGCCGCTCCTCGACCATGTCGGGGACCAGCCCGTGCACGCGGCCGCCGAGCGCGAACACCTCTTTGATCAACCGCGAGCTGATGTAGGTGTACTGCTCGGCGGGCATCATGAACACGGTTTCGATCTCCGGGTTCAGCCGCCGATTCATCAGCGCCATCTGGAACTCGAACTCGAAGTCCGACACCGCGCGCAGCCCGCGCACGATCACCTGCGCCCTGCAACGCTCGATGTAGTCGACCAGCAGCCCGTCGAACGTATCGACTTCGACATTGGTGTGATCCTTGAACACCGCACGCGCGATCTCGATCCGCTCGTCCAGCGAGAAGAGCGGTGATTTCTCGGCGTTCACCAGGATCGCCACGATGATGCGGTCGAAGAGCCGCGCGCCGCGCAGGATGATATCCACGTGGCCGTTGGTCAGCGGATCGAATGAGCCCGGATAGACGGCAACCGTAGGCACTTGTCTTTTACCGTGCGACTTCGTAGAACGACAGCATGGAATCCCCGGATATCACCGCGCGCGATTGCACCAGCGAATCGGCCGTTGCGGGCGCCGGATGCCGCCGGGCGTGCTCGAGCACGAGGACGCCGGTCGGCGTGAGCAGGCGGCCGGCAGCCGTGAGGATCGGTTCGAGGTCGTCGCGGCTCTGCGGCGCGTACGGCGGATCGAGCAGCACGATGTCGAAGGGCGAGGAGCCGGCCCGCTCGCCAAGCGTGTCGAGCGCCCGAGCCATCGTCATTCGGATAATAGCATAGACATTCTCGATCCCGCAGAGCGCGAGATTCTCGGCAATCAGCGCCTGCGCGCGGCGATCGCGCTCGATGAACGTCACCCACCGCGCGCCGCGGCTGAGCGACTCGATGCCGAGCGCACCGGTGCCCGCATAGCCGTCGAGGACGCGCGCCCCGCGGACCCGCGCGGTCAGGATGTTGAACAGCGTCTCGCGCAGTTTGTCGGAGCTGGGCCGCAACCCGGCCCACGACGGCGTTTTCAAACGGCGGCCTTTCAGGGTGCCCGCGATCACGCGCATCACCCGATCTCGATCAGCTTGAACCGTTCCTGCCAGGTCTGCAGAAGATCGGCGATGGCGACCGGCGTCGGCTCCGCCCTGTCGAACCACCGGGTCGCCTCCTCGTGCGCCACTTGCAGGAGATCGCGGTCGCGTACGAGATCGATCAGCCGGAAGGTGGGCACGCCCGCCTGCCGCGTGCCAAAAAAATCGCCAGCGCCCCGCAGCGCCAGATCGCGCTCCGCGATCTCGAAGCCGTCAGTCGTATCGGTCATCGCGCGAAGACGCTGGCGCGCTTCGTCGGACAACGGCGACTGATAGAGAAGAAAGCAGTACGACTGATGCCGATCGCGACCCACGCGGCCGCGCAGTTGATGGAGCTGCGACAGCCCGAAGCGCTCGGCGTGCTCGATCACCATCACGCTCGCGTTCGCCACGTCAACGCCCACCTCGACGACCGTCGTCGATACGATCACCTGCAGCTCGCCGGCGGCGAAGGCTCTCATCACACGCTCTTTCCCGTCGGCCTTCATGCGGCCGTGCAACAGGCCGACCCGGTACTGCGGAAACACTTCCTGGGTGAGGTGATCGGCCATCTGCGTGGCGGCCTTGAGATCGATCTTCTCCGACTCTTCCACGAGCGGGTAGATCACATACGCCTGACGTCCGAGATCCAGCTGGTCGCGGACGAATTGATGCACCTCGTCGC
Source organism: Vicinamibacteria bacterium (assembly GCA_041485905.1). Classification (GTDB taxonomy): domain Bacteria; phylum Acidobacteriota; class Vicinamibacteria; order Vicinamibacterales; family CAVVIG01; genus JAHFUI01. The sequence continues at coordinate 16,371 of JBGPKK010000083.1, read as the reverse complement.
GGCGACTCTCGGGCTTCGCGGCCGTCTTGATCGGCTGGCGTCCGGGCGGTGTGTCGCGGATCACCGACAGGTCCAGATCGCCGTACAGCGTAAGCGCGAGCGTGCGCGGGATCGGGGTGGCGGTCATCACCAGCACGTCCGGGCGCAGTCCCTTCGCTCGGAGCGTGGCGCGCTGCAGCACGCCGAACCGATGCTGCTCGTCGATCACCGCGAGGCCGAGCTGCTTGAACCGCACGTCGCCCTGCACGAGCGCGTGCGTGCCGACGACGACGTGCACGGCGCCCGACTCGATTTCCGCAAGTTGGGTTCTGCGCGCCGCGGCACCGGTCGAGCCGGTCAGGAGCGCCACGCGAAACCTGGACGCCTGCAGGAGCCGCGAGATGTTGATGAAATGCTGCTCCGCGAGAATCTCGGTCGGCGCCATGAACGCCACCTGCAGCCCGTTTTCCATCGCGACCAGCGCCGCCAGCAGCGCGACGATCGTCTTGCCGGCGCCGACGTCGCCCTGCAGCAGGCGGTTCATGGGACGGGGCCGCTGCAGATCCTCCACGATCTCCTTCAACGCCTGCCGCTGCCCCGGCGTCAGCCTGAACGGCAGCACCCGACGGGCCGACTCACGAATCCGGTCGTCGACCTCGATCGCGTACGGCTTGGATTCGGCCGAGGCTTCCCGCCGTCGCGCCAGGATCCCCATCTGAAACAGGAACGCCTCCTCGAAAATGAGGCGACGCTGCGCGGCCGTCTCGAAGCGATTGAGCTGGTCGATGCGGGCGTCATCGGGAGGGAAATGCGCGGCGACGAGTGCCGCGCGGCGCGACGGGAGATTCAAACGCAGCCGGATCGACTCTGGCAGGTGATCCGGTAACTCGTCCGGCAGCCGCTGCAGCACGTCGTGGACGAGCTTGCGCTGAATCCTGGCCGTAACGCTTCCGGTCTTCTCATAGACGGGAACGATCCGGCCCGTATGCACCGTCTCGCCGTCCTCCTCGTCCAGGATTTCGTACTGCGGGTTCGTCAACTGCAGCCCGCCGTGCCCGCGCATCTCGACGAGGCCGAACAGGACGACCTGCTGTCCCCTCGAGAAGACGTCGCGCAGGAACGGCTGGTTGAGCCACGCCGCGCGCAACGAACCGCTCGCGTCGGTGACGAGCGCCTCGAAAATCTTGAACCCGGGACGCCGCGTCGATCGAAGGCCGCTGCTCGAGATTCGGCCCACGACCGACCCCATCTGACCGGGTCGGAGCGACGCGATCGGCTGCAGGTGGCTGCGGTCTTCGTAGCGGATGGGGAACCGGTACAGCAGATCCTCGATCGTGAGGAGGCCGACGCGCTCAAGATCCGCGGATCGACGAGGGCCGACGCCTTTGAGGAACTGCAGCGGCGTCGAAAGCAACTCGTCGCGCTGGGGCATCAGGGACGTTGGATCACGACGGCGCGGCCCGTGTCGACCTGGATCTCGCGGATACGCGCCGGCAGAGCGAACGGGGCGTCGAGGCCGATGCCGGCCGGATGCTCGGGCGTGCGCGAGTAGTAGCTCACGATTTCCTGCAGAATGATTTTCGGGATCGGCACCGGACCGAGCGCCGCCGATTCGAGCGCGAACCGGCCGACGCCGTCGCTGGTCTGGAGCACACCGATGGCGGTGACGGGGAGACGCCCGGTCGCAAAGTTCATCGGATCGAGCAGGCTGCGCGTTTTCTGTGTTCGCACGGCGTCGAGGTCGACCACCGCGCGGCCCGATACGCGGCCGGTTCCCATGATGGTGATCGCCGGTTCGACGACGCCGGCCGGGAGCTGATCTCTGGCGTCGAACGCGAGAAACGCATTCAGCTCGTTTTGGGTCACGGTCGTCTTGTGCGGCTGCCGCGTCGGCCGCTCGCTGAACTCCGTGATGCCCGCCACTTTGCGTTTGAGCGAAGCCGCGTCGGCGCGCGACGGTCCGGACGCGGCGCCAGGCGATGCGGACACCAGCACGGTGACCGCCAGTGCAGCGAATGACGCGGCTAAAGCTTTGTGAGACATGAACTTCCGGAACCAGGGAATCACGATGATTGTACTACGGTTCCGGGCGGGCGTGGGGCTTACTGCTGCTGATTTCTCCGACCGGCGTTGGGCCGGTTCGCCGCGCGGTTGTTCTGGCGCGCGCGCGTGACGAGCTCGATCTTGCGGCGCTCCATGGCCTCTTCGAAGGCGCGGAATTTCGCCTGTTGGCGCACGTCGAGCACCTGGTCGATCACGTCGTACGCCCTCCTGATATCTATCGCCGAGGTGGTTTCCTGATCCTGTAGCGCCTTGAGGCGCTCCTTGATTTGCGTATCGTCGGTCTTGGCGTCGGGCATCGACAGCCGCCGGAGATCCTGAATGATCCGTCCACGTTCGGCCTGCGCACGGCGGCGGACCTGCTGCAAGGCTTTAAATCGCGGCAGGAACTGCACGTACTTCTCGTCGGCGAGCTTCAATTGCTCCTGTGCCTGCACCAGCGCAACCGCGTCGAACATCTGCTGGATTTCGACGGGAGAGACAGCAGGCTCGGCACCAGCCTGCGGCTGCTCGGCGCCGAGGCCGGCGGTCCCAAGGCCCAACAGCACGACACACACGAACGCGTTCTTGTTCATAGTTTCGTCACGCGCCGGGATGGGCAAGCTCGCTCTTCAGCAATCGCTGCAGCGCGCGCCGCTCGCCGTCGCTCAGCTGAGTGACCGCGTCGTTGTCGATGCCGACGTGGGTCGTCAAGCCGGCCTCGGTAGCGGCGTCCCAGTCCAAATCCACCGCGAGATCGGCGACAAGCGATAGCGACGGATCGTCGGCCTGTCCCAGGGCGTCGTTGATCACCGGGATCACCGGGATCACCGGGATCACCGGGATCACCGGGATCACCGGCGAGGGTTCGCCAGTCCCTGCAGCCGAATTGATCGGCGCCGGCACGGGAAGCTCCGGCCGACCCCCGCGCGTCACGGTGACGACGGCGAGCACGAGGACGGCGAAGGCGCCCACCCAAAGCGGCGCCACGCGCCACCACGACGTCCGGCCTGCACGGCCGAACGCAGAACTGCCCCCGGCGCGCTCGGCCTCGACGGCTTCATGCACGCGAGCGGAGAAATGATCCCAGAACAGCGGCGACGGGTCCGGCACCGGGACTTGGGCGACGGCCGACATCGCGGCGCCGAGGTCCGCCAGTCGCCGCCGGCAGGCGTCGCACGACTGCAGATGCGCCGCCGACGATTCCGGCAGCACGCCCTCGGCCATATCGACGAGCTGGTCCGACGAGAGATGCCGCATCACAAATCCTGATCCTCGAGCAGCTTCTTCAGCTTACCGAGCGCATGAAAGAAATTGGCTTTGACCGCGCCGACCGAGCTCCCGAGCGTGTCGGCGATCTCCTGGTGCGACATCTCGTGGTACATCCGGAGGATCAGCGTCGCGCGCTGCTTGCGCGGAAGCTGCGCAATCGCCTGGCGCACGCGCACCGCACGCTCGTCCCTCAACAGCCGATCGGGCGCCGACTCGCTCCGGGCATCGACGTGCGGCCGCTCGTCAATCGACTCGGTCCGCGGCGACTTCGCGTTCACGCGATTGAGGCAGACGTTCACCCCGATGCGATAAAGCCAGGTCCCGAGCGACGATCCGCCGCGAAAGCTCCGCAGTCCGCGGAACGCGCGAATGAACACGTCCTGCGACAGATCGCTCGCGTCTTCGTGATTGCCGACGAAGCGATAGCACAACTGATAGACCTTGCGGCGATGCCGTTCGACGACCACATCGAACGCCCCGGGGCGCCGGCCCAGACACGCTTCGACGAGCGCCGGTTCATCCAGGTCCGCCAACGATCGATCGGCCGGGTTCTCAGCTTCGTGCCGGACGACGGTCACGTCCCACTCCCGCTGGCACATCCCGGGCACGTCCCACGTTAACGATGGTGCCATTGATTCTCCGCGAGATATCCCGTCTCAGCTCGTTAGACCGCATCGGGTGCCGGGACGTTACATTTGTGACTGGGTCGTGAGCAGCTGCTCCACTTCAGCCGGGCGGGGAATGCCGGCCCGGGCCCCCAGCGCGCGGCAATTCAGGGCAGCAGCGGCGTTGGCATAGGCCAGCACATCCTCGATGTCCCCGTCCGGCGTTCGCAGGCACGCCGCCACGAACGCTCCTCGAAACACGTCGCCGGCGCCGGTGCTGTCCACGCAATCCACCTGAAACGCTCGGGTCCGAATCAGACGACCGTCGCACCAGGCCAGGCTGCCGTCTTGGCCGAGCGTCACGCAGGTGAGGCTCGCGCCGAACTCACGCGCCATCGCCTCGATCGCGCGGCCGGGATCCTCGTACCCGGTCAGAGCTGTCGGAAAGTCCTTGGCCGCGATGATCGCGTCGATGTGCTGCAGCAGGTCGGTGATGCCCGGCCGCACTTTCTCGACGTCGATGACCGTTGGAACACCCGCTTCGCGCGCGTAACGCGCGGCCTGCGCGGCTGCAGCGGTTTCCTGGCAGTCAACGATGAGCATCCGTCCGGACCGGGCGGCGTCGCGCGGCATCTCTTCGGCCGTCATCGTCAGCTGGGGGTGGCGGTCCCATAACACGGTGCGTTGGCCGGTGCGCGCATCGACGAGCACGACGGCAAATTGATTCGTCGCGCCGGCGACCGTGCGTGCGGCGCTCACGTCGACGCCTTCGCCAATGAGGCTGTCGCGCGACAGCGTGCCGAACTCGTCGTCGCCGAAGCTGCCGATGTAGCGCGCACGCCACCCGAGCCGCGCACAGGTCACGAGCGCTGTGGCGGTCTGGCCGCCCGGCATACGCGCGAAGCGCTGGAGCCGCTGTTTGCTGTCACTGACCGGGAACTCGGCGACCACGGTAAGGAGATCGATGCTGTTGAGCCCGAAGCCGGCAACATCGAACGGCCGGTCCGCTGCGGCGGGTATGGAGAACGGGATACGCACGAGGCCCGATGCTAGCACTCTCCGGTCAAGGGATAGTTACCTGAGAGTTTGACCTTCGCCTTTCTTTTGCGTATAGTGCTCTCCACTTTCGCCCTCGGGCCGGCCTACCCCGAGCGCAGATGTGGAGAGCCGATATGCTTCCTCTCACCAAACGGCAGCGCGAAATCCTCGATTACCTCACCGAGTTCATCCAGCAGCACGGCTACGCGCCGAGTCTGGAGGAGATCGGCCGGCGTTTCGGCCTCTCTTCGCTGGCGACGGTCCACAAGCACCTCACGAACCTGCAGGAGAAGGGGTTCATCAAGCGCGCCTGGAACCGCAGCCGGTCGGTCGAAATGGTGCCGACGCGAACGGGCGGACGGGCGGTTGACCTGCCGCTGCTCGGCTACGTCGCCGCCGGGTTGCCCATCGAGGCGGTCGCCTCGAATGAAACGATCGCCGTACCCGAGGATCTCGTCGGCAAGCGCGATACCTACGTGCTGCGCGTGCGCGGCGACTCGATGATCGACGAACAGATTCGCGACGGCGATTTCGTCGTCGTCGAAGATCGCAAGACGGCCGACAACGGCGAAATGGTCATCGCGCTGCTGCGCGGATCGGACGTCACGCTAAAGAAGCTCTATCGCGACCCCGGGGGCAAGATCCGCCTGCAGCCGGCCAACGCCGCCATGCAGCCGATGCTCGTCGACCCCGATCAGGTCCAGATCCAGGGGGTGGTCGTCGGAGTCATGAGGAAATACTGAGATTAGCAAATACTGAGATTGAAGAATGTAGATTTAAGATTGAAGATTGCAATCATCCGATCTGCGTTCAATCTGCAATCCAATCTGCAATCCAATCTTCAATCTTCAATCTAAAATCTTCAATTCCAGTACACTTCCCCTATGTCTGACCAACCCAAGCAGATCAACTTCACGATCGTTCCTGCAGACGATCAGGCGTCGACGCCGCGGACGTATTCGAACTTCTGCTCGATTGCGCACACGCCATTCGACTTCACGCTCACGTTCTGTGAGGTGATGCCGCTCTCGGACAAGGAAATCAAGGACGCGGAAGACGACCACGTCGTGCGCGCGCCGGTGCGCGCCAAAATCGTCGTGCCGGTGCAGTTTGTGCCGAACCTGATCGCCGCCCTCCAGGAGCACTGGCGCGTGTTCTCCGAGTCCTACAGCAACGTCGGCTGGAACAAAGGCGCTGGTCCGATTCACTAAGGGATGAAGTCCGCAACCCAGATCCGCCACATTCTGGACCAGCTCGAAGCGCAACATCCCGGGGCCGACACCGAGCTGCACTATTCGAACGCCTTCGAGTTGCTGGTGGCGACGATGCTCTCGGCGCAGTCGACCGACCAGCGCGTCAACATGGTGACGCCGGCGCTCTTCAAGCGCTACCCCACCGCGCACACGCTCGCACGCGCGACGCCGGCGGCGCTCGAGCCTCAGATCCACTCAACCGGATTCTTTCGCGCAAAGTCCAAAGCGCTCATCGGCATGGCACAAGCGCTCGTTCACGAGCATCAAGGGGAGGTGCCGGCCGACATGGACGCCCTCGTCAAACTGCCGGGCGTCGGCCGCAAGACCGCCAACGTGGTGCTGGGCCACGCGCTGGGCGTGCCGGGACTGCCCGTGGATCGCCACGTGCTTCGCGTGTCGAACCGAATCGGCATCGCGGAATCAGACGACCCGGAAGTCGTCGAACAACAGTTGTGCGTGGCCATGCCCAAGAGCCGCTGGACGCGGACCTCAGACACGCTCATCCTCCATGGCCGCCGCGTGTGCAGGCCCAAGCCGCTCTGTGACCAGTGTGCCGTGCAGGACGAGTGCGTGTATTTCGGGACGGTGATTGCGCGCGCGCGGCCGGCGGGACCGACCGTCAAACGCACAGTGAAAAGATGAATCGGGCCGCGTTCGAGCAGCTCGTCGCCGACGCCCTCGCCTCGATTCCCCGCCGGTTTCGCAAGGCGCTCTCCAACCTGGTCATCGTCGTCGAAGACGAGCCGGCCCCGCAGCTGCTTGAAGAGATGGAGATCGAACCGCCCGACACCCTGCTGGGCCTGTATCAGGGCACGCCGCTGACCGAGCGGCATTCGGGCTACGGGAACACGCTGCCGGACCGCATTCTGCTGTTCCAGGGACCGCTCGAGCGCGAATCAGAGGATCAGGACGATCTCGTCGTGGCTGTCGGCGAGACATTGATCCACGAGATCGGCCACTATTTCGGGTTGAGCGAAGAAGAGATCGAGGCGATTGAGGAACAGTATTGGCAGAGCGGCAAAGGGGACGGGAGTCGTTTTCACAAATGAATGCCCGGCCGCGCAAGCGCTTCGGCCAACATTTTCTTGAGCGCGCCTGGGTCGACAAACTGATTCACGCGATTGCGCCGTCTGCTGACCAGACCTTTCTGGAGATCGGCCCCGGCCGCGGCGCGCTGACCACGCCGCTCGCCGCCCGCGCGCGCCACGTCCTCGCATGGGAAATCGACCGCGACCTCGCGACCGAGCTTCGCGCGGCCGCGCTCCCCAATCTGACCGTGATCGACGGCGATTTCCTGGAGATCACGGCGGAGCGTCTTCGCGGTGCGCTGATCGACGCCGGCGATCCCGGGACCCTCAGAATCGCGGGCAACCTGCCGTACAACGTGGCGTCGCCGATCCTCTTCAAGCTGGTCGAGCTCCACGGCGCGGGGATTGGGCTCGTTGACGCCACCGTCATGCTGCAACGCGAAGTCGCCGATCGCCTCACGGCGAAGGCCGGCACTCGCGAGTACGGCGTGCTGACCGTCCTGATCGGTCAATCCGCGCGGGTCGAGCGCATCTTCGACCTGCCGCCGGGCGCGTTTCGACCGGCGCCAAAAGTGCACTCCGCGCTGGTTCGCCTGCGACTCCATCCGCCGGAACCCGCCGCGACGAGCCCAGCCGTGTTCACGGCGCTTGTTCAGGCGGTTTTCACGCAGCGGAGAAAAACACTGGCCAATGCGCTGAAGGCCTTCCCCTTGAGCGCGAAGCTGGCCCCGGCCACCGCACTGAAACGGGCCGGCCTGGATGGTCAGCGCCGGCCGGAAACGCTGACGATACCGGAGCTGGTCCATCTTGCCGATACGTTCGGGGGAGACCCGCTGGCTGAACCGGGTCGAGCTGTGCTATAGTTTCGCGCTAACTCGTACGTACGTCCGGTTTTACGGCGGGTCGGAAAGCACCCGCCGAGCGCTCCATCCCGCCCGTTGATTCAGGCGCGCCCAGCAGCCTGACCGAGCCGCGTCGCGGCTCCCTTCGTCGGAGGACGTTCTGCCTGGAACGGCCTCGGCCGAGGGCTGTATTCCCGTTCGCTGATGCTTCAAGCGGTACCGCTCGGCGGCCTGGGCGAGTTCGGCATGAACATGCTCGCGCTCACCTGGGACGACACGACGATCGTCATCGATGCGGGTGTGATGTTCCCGGACCCGGAACTGCTGGGCGTCGATCTGATCATTCCAGACCTGACGTACCTGCAGCAGAAGGGCCCGGCCGCCGCGCTCGTGCTGACGCATGGTCACGAGGACCACATCGGCGGAGTTCCGTACGTCCTGCCCCATATCGACGGCCCGGTGTACGGCACGCCGCTGACGCTGGCGCTGGTCGAGCCCAAGCTCGTGGAACACGGCATCGACGTGGCTGGCGCGAGACTGACTCCGCTTCGCCCGCCAGGGCGCGTCAGGGTGGGGCCCTTCGAGATCGAATTCATCCGGGTCACGCACAGCATACCGGACTGCGTGGCGCTCGCCATTCACACGCCGGCCGGCGTCGTGATTCACACGGGCGATTTCAAGATCGATCAGACGCCGATTGACGGCGAGCACCTCGACATCCACCGCTTCGCCGAGCTCGGCGCGGCAGGCGTGCTGGCGCTCTTCGCGGACAGCACGAACATCGATAGACGAGGCTTTACCGGCTCCGAGCGCGAGGTCGTGGAGGCCTTCGAAGAGATTTTCACCAGCGCGACCGGCCGGCTGATCGTGGCCGCCTTTTCGTCGAGCATCTATCGCATGCAGATTCTCGTCGACCTGGCGGCGCAGTTCGATCGCAAGGTGGCGTTCGTCGGCCGCGGGATGAATCAGAACTCCGAGATCGCGCAGCGGCTCGGCTATCTCCGCATCCCCGCGGGCGTCCAGATCCGCGATTCGGAGGTCGGCACGTATCCCGCTCAGGACGTGCTGTGCCTCGCGACCGGCTCGCAGGGCGAGCCGATGTCCGCGCTGTCGCGGATCGCGATCGACGATCACCGCTACGTGAAGATCGGCCCGCAGGACACCGTCGTCCTGTCGGCGCGTGCGATTCCCGGCAACGAGAAAGCGATCGGCCGCGTCATCAATCACATCGCGCGGCGGGGAGCCGACGTCATTTACGAAGGCATCAAGCACGTCCACGTGTCGGGCCATGGCAGCGAAGAGGAACTGAAGCTGATGCTGTCACTCGTCAAGCCTCGCTATTTTGTGCCGGTCCACGGAGAGTTCCGGCAACTGTCGCAGCACGCGCGAATCGCCGAGCGCGTGTTCGCCGGCCGCGAGCCGAGGCCTCACATCATCCTGACCGAAGACGGCGACATCGTGCAGTTCGATGCCGGACACGCGCGCATCGCGGGCAAGGCGCCGGTGGGCCGTGTGCTGATCGACGGCACGCGGACCGGCGAAGTCGGCGATGAGGTGCTTCGCGATCGGCGTCATCTGTCGGAGGACGGCCTCGTCGTGCCGGTGGTGGCCATCAACAAGCAGACGGGCGAGCTCGAGGGCGTCCCCGAGATGGTCACGCGTGGATTCGTCATGGAAGACAGCCAGACGATGCTCGCCGACGCCGCGCGGTTGCTGGCCGAGGTCATCGAGCAAAGCAACATGGAAGAGCGCACCGATCAGGGACTGATCAAAGAGAAGCTGCGGGTCGAGCTTCGCCGCTTCATCCGCAAACGTTCGGGCCGCCGGCCGTTCGTGCTGCCCATCATCATGGAGATCTGACCGTGGGTCGATCGACTGCATCGCGTCGCGTGAGCGAGCTCGTTGGGGTCGCGCTGTTCGCCGCGGCGCTCATCTGGATCATTGCGCTGGCCAGCTACGACCCGAATGACCCGGTCTGGTTCTTCAGCACCGCGGCCAGCGGAGCGCCGGTCAACAACTTCGTCGGACGGGTCGGCGCATTTCTCGCCGAGCTCTCGTTCCAGCTCTTCGGCTACGGGTCGTACTTCATCCCGGCGGTGCTCGTCATTACCGGCTGGAACTACTTCTGGTGCCGCGCCCTCGAAGCGACGGGGACGAAAGCCGTCGGCGCCTCACTGCTCGTGACCTGTCTCAGCGCCTTTCTCAGCCTGGTGTTCGGCACGATCGAGATCTCGGGACAGCCGTTTCGCGCCGGCGGATACACGGGCGACTGGCTCTCGCACATCCTGTCCGCATATCTCAATCGGACAGGATCGGTGATCGTTATCCTGACGTGCATCGTGCTGGCGATCATCGTCTCGACGCAGCTGTCGCTCGGCAGACTCTTCGAGGCGATGAGCCACGCGACCGCCGCCCGCGCGGCGCGTTGGCTCGATGGGTTCCGTGAATGGCGGGAGGAGCGCCGCCGCGAGAAGCAGCGTCGCGATGTGATCGCGAAGCACACGAAGAAGGGCGCGCCTCCCGGGGACGTCAACGCCGCGGTGTCCGCAGCCGTGGCGGACGCGCCATTCAAACGCGCGAAGCCGCCGTCATCGGACCGCGAAGAGGACGACAGAGTCGCGCTCAGATCCGCGGGTCCGCGATCGTTCGCGCCGCCCAGGCCGCCCAGGGTCAGCATGCCGGCTCCCCCGCTGCCGCTCTCCGATCCCGAGTCGACGGCCAAGGCGCCGGCCGAGCGGCGTAAGGGCGAGTACGTCCTTCCGCCGGTCGCGCTGCTCGACGCGCCCAAGACCGTGGGGAAGATCGACGAGCGCGAGCTGATGGACGGCGCGCGGCTGCTCGAAGAGAAGTGCCGGGAGTTCGCGGTGGAAGGCACCGTCACGCAGATTCATCCCGGTCCGATCGTGACGACGTTCGAGTTCAAGCCGGACGCCGGGGTGAAGTACGCCAAGATCACCAGCCTGGCTGAGGATCTGTGCCTTGCGATGCAGGCCGAGTCGGTCCTGATCGATCGCATCCCCGGCAAGTCGACCGTCGGCATTCAGATTCCGAACCAGACCCGCGAGCAGATCTCGCTGCGCGAGCTCCTCGAATCCGATGTCTACCGCCGTTCGCAATCGAAGCTGACGCTTGCGCTCGGCAAAACGATTCACGGCGAGCCGTACGTCGCCGATCTCGCCACCATGCCCCATCTGCTGATCGCCGGTTCGACCGGTACAGGCAAGTCGGTCGGCATCAACGCCATGCTGACGAGCATCCTGTACCGGGCCACACCCGACGAGGTCCGCTTGATCATGATCGACCCCAAGCGTCTCGAGCTGGGGATGTACGAGGACATTCCTCACCTGCTGACGCCGGTCGTCGTCGATCCCAAGCAGGCGGCCAATGCGCTGCGGTGGGCCGTGCGGGAGATGGAAGAGCGGTACAAAATCCTTGCCGCCGAGGGCGTGCGGAACATCGAGCAGTTCAATCGCAACGTCCATCAGATGCTGAGCGAGAAGCACACGCCCGCCGACGGCGAACAGCCCAAGCCGCTGCCGTTCATCGTCGTCGTCATTGACGAGCTGGCAGACCTCATGATGGTGGCGAGCAGTGAGGTCGAGGAGTCGATCGCGCGGCTGGCGCAGATGGCGCGCGCGGTCGGCATTCACCTGATCCTCGCAACGCAGCGGCCGTCGGTCGACGTGATCACCGGGTTGATCAAAGCCAACATGCCGACGCGCATTTCGTTTCGCGTGTCGTCGAAGGTCGACTCGCGCACCATCCTCGACGGCAACGGCGCCGAGCAGCTGCTCGGCAAGGGCGACATGCTCATCCTGCCCCCCGCGTCCTCCAGGTTCATCCGGCTGCACGGACCCTACATCTCCGAGCAGGAGAGCGCGCGGCTGGCGAGCTACCTCCGCAAGCAGGGCAAGCCGGCCTACGACGAGACGATCACCGCCGAAGAGAAGAGCGGGCCGGAAGGCATCGAGATGGACAAGGACGATCTCTACGACGAGGCCGCTCGCATTGTCGTGCAGAGCGGGCAGGCGTCGATTTCGTACCTCCAGCGGCGGCTGCGCGTCGGGTTCAGCCGCGCGGCGCGCCTGGTCGACATGATGGAGATGGAAGGTCTGGTTTCCCCTGCTGACGGCGCCAAGGCCCGCGAGGTGCTCGTCAATAAGCAGTACTTCGACGAGGTCGACGCGCAGCTTCGATGAAGATGAGATACCTCCTCGCGATCGCGTGTGCGGCGCTCGTCGCGCTGCCGGCCCGAGCCGCCCTGCCGGCGCGGGCGATGTACGCCGATGCGATGGCCAGGGAAGAAGCGGTCCGCGCGGCGCTGGCCGCTCCATCCGCGTCGGAGTCCGTGCTGAAGGCTGTTCGCGACGCCGTCGGGTCGTACGAATCGGTCGTGCGTCATTACCCGACCAGCAGCTACAGCGACAACGCCCTGTGGCAGGCCGGCCGTTTGTCACTCGATGCGTTCGAGCGATTTGGTCAGCCGAGGGACAAGGACGCCGGCATCCGGCTCCTGCGCCTGTTGGCGACGGAGTACCCCACGAGCAAGTTGGCACGGCAGGTTCCCACACAACTTATCACCCGAGCGCGAGAGTCTACGCTCGAGCGCGAGGTGCAGGAGCGCGCGGGGGTGGAGCCCCGCGCGCCAGTAAAAAGAGCCGGACTACCTTCAGCCGCCCGCATCGCGACCATCACCAGCATCCGTCGTGCGGTGCTCCCCGACGCCGTGCGCGTCACGATCGAGCTCGACGCCGAGGTGCCGTCGTTTCATGAGGAGCGCATTGCAGGACCCGCTCGAATCTTCGTCGACTTTTCCTCGACGCGCCCGGCCGCCGCGCTCGTGGAGCAGACGATCCGATTCGAGGGCGACGCCGACGTCGTTCGTCAGGTGCGCATCGGGCGGCATCCGAACACCACGACACGTGTCGTGCTCGACGCGACGGGTGTGTCGGGCTACAGCGTCTACCCGCTGTACAACCCGTACCGCCTCGTCATCGACTGCGTGCGCGAAGCTGTCCCATTGGCCGTCACCGCCGCACCGCCCATTCTGCGGGCGGTCCCCCGCGTCGTCGCAGCGGTCGAGGTACCGGCGTCGCACCTCGCGCCGGAGTCGGCCAAGCCGATCCTCGCCGGCCGCCGCCTCCGCTCCGAGTGGGGTCGCACCTTACCCGCGGCGGTCCCCGCGAGCTCGGCGGCGCTCGCCAGCGCGTACGAGGCCCCGCTGGCGAGCCGGGAACTTGCCGCTGACTGGAGCCAACACGTGCCGCCAGCCGGCCCCTGGTCCGCGGCTGCGATTGCCGACGCGTTCGCGCCCGCGATCCCCGCGGCCGATGTCACCGCCGCTCCCCCGCCACTCGCCAGTACGGCTTCGCCAGCGCTTATCGCGCCACCCAGGGTCGGCGGGGGCGTCTCAATAGCGCGACAGCTCGGGCTCGGTGTATCTCGCATCGTGATCGATCCTGGACACGGCGGCCACGATCCCGGTGCGAAGGGCAAGGGCGTGACCGAGGCGGAGCTCGTCCTCGACATCTCGCTCCGCCTGCAGAAGCTGCTCGAACGGGTGCACGGGGTCGAGGTCATCCTCACCCGCACCACGGACGAGTTCGTGCCGCTTCAGGAACGGACGGCGATCGCGAACCGGGAGGGCGCCGACCTGTTTCTCTCGATTCACGCCAACGCGAGCGCCAACAATCAGGCGCGCGGCATCGAAACGTACTTCCTGAATTTCGCGAATAACCTGAGCGCAGCCGCGGTGGCCGCCCGCGAGAATGCCGCCTCCGGGCAGGCGATGGGCGCGCTGCCCGACTTCGTCAAGGCCATCGCGCTCAGCAACAAGCTCGTCGAGTCGCGCGACTTCGCCGCCCTCGTGCAGAACGCAATGGTCGAGCGGCTGCGCGGCAGCAACAAGGCCGTCAAGAACCTCGGCGTCAAGCAGGCGCCGTTCGTGGTGCTCATCGGCGCGTCGATGCCGAGCGTCCTGGCCGAAATCTCGTTTCTCTCCAACGCACAGGAGGCGAAGCTCCTGAAGAGCGGCGCGTACCGGCAACACATTGCCGAAGCGCTCTTCGGCGCCATCCGCAAGTATCAGACGGCCCTTACGCCGGTGCACACCGTCGCCGAACAATAATTTTCGCGCGTCTGTCAATCGGCCCACCGATGGCACTTACCAACGGAACTCGTCTCGGACCGTAGGAAATTCTCACCGCCGCCTTACTTGAGCGGGTGGCGTGAGCGGATCAAGAACAGCACGCCAGCCACCAGAACGCCGAAGGTGATCGCGATCAAAAACAAGACGCCGCTCAACCCGAGCGCACCGATGAGGATGTCGGCCACGCCCGTCCCAGGCGTCTTCGGTTCGACGAGCTTGACGATGATCGGCTGCGACTGGGCGGAAGTCAGAAGGAAAAAGGCAAGAGGCAAGAGTGAAGTACTCACTGTCCTTCTTAGTTCTTAGTTCTCAGTTCTCAGTTCTAAGTTCGTGAACGCGAGCTCCGCGAGCGTCCGGACAGCGACGCCACTCGGACCTTTCGGCAGATAGGGCTTGGCCTCTTCCGCCCACGCCGTTCCCGCGATGTCCATGTGCACCCACGGCAAGCCATCCGTGAATTCCTTCAGGAAGAGCGCCGCGGTGATCGATCCTCCCGGTCGGCCGCCGGTATTGGTGAAGTCCGCGATGTCGCTCTTCAACTGATCGAAGTATTCCTCGAACAGCGGCATCGGCCAGACGCGGTCACCGGCGCGCTCGGCCACGCGGCGCACCTGCTCGACGAAGTCGGGCGGTGTGCCGAACAGACCGCTCGTCAGCTTCCCCAATGCGACGACGACCGCTCCGGTGAGCGTCGCCACGTCGACCAGATGTGTCGCCCCGAGCTGCCGCGCGTACCAGAGGCCGTCGGCGAGAATGAGGCGGCCCTCGGCATCGGTATTGATGACCTCCACCGTCTTCCCGCTCGCGCTCGTCAGGACATCGCCGGGTTTGATCGCCCGCCCGCCCGGCATGTTCTCCGTCGTCGGCACCACGCCGATGACGCGGATCGGTGCGTGCAGCATCGCGATGGCGCGCATCGCACAGGCCACGGCGGCGCCGCCGGCCATGTCGTCCTTCATCCGCTCCATCCCGTCGGCCGGCTTGATCGAGATCCCGCCGCTGTCGAATGTGATGCCCTTGCCGACGAATCCCAGTACCGGCGTCGCCGGCGCGCCTGCCGGCTCGTATCGGAACACCAGGAGCCGCGGCGGCTCGTGGCTGCCGCGAGCGACCCCCAACAGAAGGCCCATCCCGAGCTTCGCGATCTGCTCTTCCTCGAGCACCTCGACGGAGACGCCGGCTTGGCTGGCGATCGCCGTGGCCCGGCGCGCGAATTCACGTGGCGTCAGCGTGTTGCCGGGTTCGTTGGCGAGGTCGCGCGCGAGATTGCTGCACTCCCCGAGCAGGCGGCCACGTGCCGCCGCACCACGAACGCGCGACGCCACTTCCTCGCCAGCCGCGGTGATGATCGTCCAGGCCGGAGGGACGGATGCGTCATGGTCCCGTGTCTTGTAGCGGCCTGGGTCGAACTCCGCAAGGGTGAGACCTTCGGCAATCGCCTGGGCCATCTCTGAAGAATCTGCGACATCGTCCACGTCCGCACGCATCACAAAACCGACGCGACCGATGCGGCGCTGGCGCGTCCACAAACCGGCCGCACTGGCCAGTTTCCGCGCGAGGGCGCTGTTGAACGAGGACCGCTTCCCCGCGCCGGCCAGCGCCACACGCCGGGCGCGCCATCCCGAGCCGGTGACGCCCGTCGTGAAGATGTCGTACTCGCGACCCGTGAACTCTTTGGATGCGAGCGCTCTTGCCACCTCGCCGCCAGAGGCTGGGTCGATGTCCCGCACTGCCCCGGCCCCTTCGTCCTCGAACCACGGCACGACCACCAGGTCCGCCTCGACTGCGCCGAGCGGCGCCCCGGTGCACCCCATCGCCGATAAAATCGTCGGTGTCGCCATCGGCCGTATTATCGCTGATACCGCTTGTCACCGCCCAACACGGCGCGTACAATCCACGCGAGAAAGTCAGAGAGGACGACCGCAATGAAATCGTGGCGACGCCCCATTCGCATCGGCGCGCTCACTCTTGCCCTCGCGGCCTCGGTCTCGGTGGCTGTTCCAGCGCAACAGAAAGACGACCCTGGCAATAAAGACAGCAAGGACAAAGAGTCAGACAAGAAGCCCAAGCTGACGCTGAAGGCACAGCCGCTCGTCAGCATCGCGCCGTCGAAGGTCACGCTGCGGGCCGAGCTCGTCGGCGGCGCCAACGACTACGAGGATTTCT
>JBGPKK010000082.1:0-20438 GCA_041485905.1 Vicinamibacteria bacterium | reverse complement strand
TGTCGGTGCAGCCGTCAGGGCGACTGCAGGCGTCGGTCAGCACGAACTACAACACGGGCAAGGACATCGCGCAGTGGATTACGAACACCGACGTCAACGGCGACGGCGTGGCCGACAACGTGTACGGCACGCTGCGGCGCAACGTCGTGGACGTCACGTTTCGTTCCACGTTCGCGATCCAGCGGGACATGACGCTGCAGGTGTTCCTGCAACCGTTCGTGGCGGTGGGCGAATACACGAACGTCCGGCGGCTCGCGCGGCCGATGTCGTTCGACTTTGACCCCGCGACGCTGACCTACAATCCCGACTTCAACACCAAGTCGGTTCGCGCCAACATCGTCTGGCGGTGGGAATACATCCGCGGCAGCACGCTCTACGTCGTGTGGAACATGTCGAAGGCCGACTCGGCGCGGCCGGGTGTCTTCAGTCCGCTGCGGGATCTCGGCGACGCCTTCGGCGGCAACGGCCCGAACGTGTTCATGGTAAAAATCAGCTACTGGATGGCCCGATAACCCGGGCTGTTCAACACAAAGGACACCAAGGGGACGGTTTTCAGGGAACCCTTTTGAGCCGAGAAACGTCTGGGAACGTAAAGGAGCATCTTCATGCGCCATAGATTCAGCGCGTGCGTCGCCCTCACCGTCATGCTACTGGTGGCGGGTTCGGCGTGGGCACACCACAACATGTCGGCCCTCTTCGACTTCAATCAGCGATTCACACGGACCGGCACGCTCACAAAGTTCGACTGGAGGAATCCCCACATCGGGTTGTCCGTGGACGCGAAGAGCGACCAGGGCCAGGTGGAGACATGGTGGTTCGAGGGGCCGGCGCCTGGGTTCTTCCGAACCCGCGACACCACTAAGAGCGATTTTGAGAACGCTACCGGCAAGACTGTCACAGTGGAAGCCAGTCGCGCCAGGGACGGCTCTCTCTCCGGACTGATACGGATAATCACCCTGCCGGGCGGGAAGGTTGTGTCGTTGTGTCCGCAAAACTGTTGAAATCTGAGCATTGAGGGCGACATGAAGAATTCTTACCGGATGGCGATCGTGACCACGGCCGCTGCTCTGTCTGCCGTCCTGCTGATGGCCGCGGTGCCCGCGCTGGGCCAGGCGCCGGCCCCTGCCAAAGCCGGCGACACGGCCGACGACAAAGCCAAAGCCGCTGCGAAGGCCAAACGGATCGCCGAACAGTTTGAGGCCAACGCTCGAGTACTCACCGTGTTCGACCGCGAGGGCAAGACGGTGGCCGAAGTCGGGGAACGCGCCATCTACAACCAACCGGTATTCTCGCCGGACCGGACGCGAGTGGCGGTGATCAAGACCGATCTAGAGGCAGAAACCGCGGACCTGTGGGTCATAGATGTGGGCACGGGCAAGAGCACACGGATCACCTCCAGTAAATCGCGGGAGCCGGCGCAAGCGCCGGTCTGGTCGCCCGACGGCAAGCAGATCGCTTATGTTGCCTTGCGCGACAGCTACCTGACGGCGTTTCGAAGGTTTTCAAACGGCGAAGGAGCCGAGGAATTATTGTACAAGCACCCGGGCGGCAACTTTCTGTTGACCGATTGGTCGGCCGACGGACGCTATCTAATCTACTCCTCGACCGATCTTGGTGGCGGCGCACTGTACGCGTTGCCGCTGGAAGAGAAGAAGCCGATGGAGCTGTTCCGCTCCAAGTTCCAGGTGCTGGGGGCGCGGATTTCGCCGGATAACCGCTTCATCGCGTACCGTTCGAATGAGACGGGCAAGAACGAGATCTTCGTGCGCTCGTTCGACCCGGCCGGGGCGGCGTCGCCTGCGGCGTCAGCAGGGCAATGGCAGGTCTCGAACAACGAGGGCGGTTTGGGATTGATCTTCTGGCGGGCGGACGGCACCGAACTGTATTACATGGGCGCGGATCGCGGAATAAAGTCGGTCTCGGTCAGCACGGCTCCGGCCTTCGAGTTTGGAACGCCGCGGACGCTGTTCAAGTTGCCGGATGCGATCCCGGTGACGGGAACGCCGGGCGGACTCGGGAATATTGCGCGGGACGGGCAGCGAGTGGTGTTCGTGGTGCCTCCGGCGCCCCGGCTGCAGCAGATCACAGTGGTGGATCGTCAGGGGAAGACGGTGAGGACTGTGGGCGAGCCTGGTCTGTATGGCCAACCCGCCCTTTCCCCCGACGGGACCCGGTTAGCGGTCGTCAGGAACGACCGGGACAGAGGCAACACGGATATCTGGGTGTTCGATATGGCCACGGGGAAGGGCACGCCGGTGACGAACGACATGCCGCCCGACTTTGGGCCCATGTGGTCTCCGGATGGCAGCCAGGTCTTTTATACGTCCCTGCGGGGGAACTACCAGGGGATCTATCGCAAGGCTTGGAACGGAACCGGCAGTGAAGAACTGCTGTTTCAGTACACGCCGGGCGCGGGCATCAACCTCACCGACGTGTCTCCGGATGGAAAGTTCGTGACGTTTTCGTCCGGAGGAGTGGTGAATGTTGTGGCGTTGACGGGGACGGACCCGTTGACTCGCAAAGCCATCGAGTTTTCGCGGGAGGAGTTCGATACCCTCCAGGGCCGGTTTTCTCCAGACGGCCGGTTTCTCGCCTACGGCTCGAACGAAGGCGATCCCGAGAAAGTTCAGGTCTACGTGCGGCCGTTCGATGCTTCGACGGGCGCGGCGGCGGCCACGGGCAAGTGGCAGGTGTCGAAAGACGGCGCTAACGGCATGCTCTACTGGCGGGCGGACGGGAAGGAGATGTTCTGGCTGCATCTCGATATGGAGTCGGGGGATGCACTCGTCATGGCGGCTGACATTTCCACCGCGCCTGCGTTTCAGCCGGGAACGCCCAGACTCCTGTTCCGGTTGACAAACGCACGTCAGACAATGAATGGCCCGGGGAGCATCAGTCGCGACGGGCAGCGATTCGTGTTCACCATGATGAATGTGCCCGCGGGCACGCCCGCGAAATGAGGACAATCGCGGTGCGGTGCTGGCGCCGTCGCGTTGGGCGTCGGTCCGCGACCGCCGGTTTGCCGGACCTCGTAAGGTCCGGCCTACGCACTGAGGCCGATGGTACGTAGGGCGGACCCTATCGGGTCCGCCTCATTTGCAGACGAAATTCGCCGCCTCGTCCGTGCTCCCGGTGCCCTTGTATTTGGCGACCTGAGGATACGGGCAGAGCGGACGCGTGCGATCGACTTTCGCTTGCGTCGCGTGCGATGCGACGATCTGATCCGGCGCCACCTTCTTCTCGACCCACTGCTCGAGCGCCGCGACCATGTCGAACGTGTTCGGTCCCTCGCCGCCGCCGCAGTGCCCCATGCCCGGCGCCATGAAGAGGCGATGCGACGCCGCCACTTTGGCCGCACCGCCGGACGCGTCCACCACGCGCTTGTAATACTGCACACTGTTGCCCGGCGAGATCTGGGGATCGCTCCATCCGTGATACTGGATCAGTTTGCCGCCGCGATCGAAGAACGGCTTGAGGTTCGGATCGAGCGCGTTGATCGTGTTCGCGTCGGTTTCCTCCGCGCGCACGATGTCGGTCTCGAAGTTGAACTTGTCCACGTCCCAGTTCGGATCCTTGAAGACGATGAACCGGAACTGATCGAGGCCGGTCGATCGGGCGCTTGCCGTCCATCCCAGGTCGGTCCACCCGAGCTCACTGCCCGGCTCGAGGCCGGTGATTTCGCGCTTCGTTTTCGGGTTCACCGGCGACAGGTAGATCAGGCGCGCGGTCTGCGTCTGGGCTTTCGTCAGGCACGTCGCCGCGTCGTCGCCCTTGCACTCCAACACGCCGGGATCGAACTTGCATCGCTTCGGATCGTCGATCACGCCGTCCTTGATGCCGTCGATCGCATCGCACGCCTCGAGCACGGCTCTGTGAATCAGTTGAGCCTTTCCTACAGGGATGCGGGCCGCCTCGTCCTTCGTCACCTGGGCGATTCGCAGCGATGCGGCGGCGCGGCCGGTCCAGTCGAGCCCCGGCGATCCGGCGATGATGCCGTCAAAATCGGCCGGGTACTGCTGCGCTTCCTTCATGGCCTGCCGCCCGCCCGCCGAACAGCCATTCCAGTACGAGTACTTGACGGGGTTGTCGTAGAACGCCGAGATGATGGCCTTTGCTTTGACGGTCATCTCGTGCTCCGACCGATAACCAAAGTCGATGACCTTTTCGGGGTGGCCAAGCGCGAACTCCCCGCTGCCGCCGACGTGGCCCGTGTCGGTTCCAGTGGTCGCGTAGCCCGCCCGCAGCGCGGTCATCATCGCTGCGTAGCCGATCGCCCCGTTGAATGCGCCGTTCCCCACCGCCTGCAGCTTCCCGTTCCAGTTGGACGCCGGCAGCCAGACCTCGATCTTGATGTCCGAATCGCTGGACGGCTTCAACGTCGCCGCGACTCGGCAGAATGCGGGCAGGTTGGCGGCGGGGTTTCCCTGCGCGCCCCCTCGTCCGGCGCGCCCGCCCGGTTGCGTGAAACCGCCAGCCGGAACGGCTTCCGCGACAGTGATCGTCGTGTTGGGGAGCGCCATCGCGGCGAGGCTTTCGCACGTCGTCGCGGCGCTGAGTGTCACGGGCGCGATCATGATCGCGCTCAACACAAAGGACACAACGGACACAAAGACAAAAACGGATAGAACGCGCTTCATGGTGTCGCTCCTCCAAGTCTCGAGTGTCGAGTCTGAAGTCTGCCAGACTTGAAGGGTGAGACTTGAGACTTCTTTATCGCGCCGTGCATGCCTCGGGCTCCCACGTCGAATTGTTGTCGGGCAGTCTCTTGTAATGTGTGCTTCTGACGAAACGTCCCGTCAGATACTGCGGATCCTCGACGACCGCCGTGAGAATCAGCCACGAATCGCCGTTGGGCTCGACCGTGCGGGCGAAGTATTCGGTGAGCACGGCGTTCGCGCTGTACGGCACGCCGTTCTTTTGCAGGTAACCCGGGCGCATCCGCGTGGTGACGACTTTCACATCGCCGGCTGGCGCACCGCCGCCGCGTCCTGCCCGTCGACCGCCGGCGAATTCCCACTCCGCGATGGAATCACCTTGCCACGCGGGAGCGCCTGCTGGCGCCGGCGCCTGCGCGCCTGCAAAACGTAAGAGCCGCGTCTGCGTCCCGGCTTCTGTGTCGATCTTCAGCGTGTTGTCATCCTGCCACGTGACGTGCAGGCGGCCGGGCGCGCGCATCACACCCGCCGCACCGTACGCCTTGCATGGCTCGCCCGCGGCTTCGTCCCTGGCCGGATCCCACGCGTCGGCGATGCGCACGCCTTCTGCGTTGAGGGGCACGCTCGGATGATCGCCTTTCTTCGGGGTGATCATTCGATACCGCCAGTCTTCGGTGACAACGGTCACCCAATAGCCGGTGAGATCGACAGGCGCAGCGGCTTTCGGAGTCGCGGTGGGGCCCTGGCCTCCACGTCCGCCCCGTTGGGCGTAGAGCGGCGCTACGAGCGCACACGCGAGGGACAACGCGAGAATGATTCGGCGCGTCATTTCTTCTTCGCCGGCTGCGCGGC
Organism: Vicinamibacteria bacterium; assembly: GCA_041485905.1. Classification (GTDB taxonomy): domain Bacteria; phylum Acidobacteriota; class Vicinamibacteria; order Vicinamibacterales; family CAVVIG01; genus JAHFUI01. The sequence continues at coordinate 14,931 of JBGPKK010000082.1, read as the reverse complement.
CTCTGTCCTCTTCGCCGGCTGCGCGGCTTTGGGGACCGCAGGTTTCGGCGCAGCCGGCTTCGCCCCTGTAGTCATGGCGCTCAGACTTTTGTAGACCGCCTCGACGAACATGTCCGCTGTCCAGTTGGCGTTCCTCGCATACACGCCGTCATAGTCCCGGGTCAATTTGGCCGCCTTCACCTGTTCGATCGTCATGCCCCTCTTCAGCATGTCCTGCACACGATCGCGCACGATGGTGACCATGTCACGGTAATAGGCCACGTCCGCCGAGTCGCACAGCCGGCCGTGCCCGGGCACGATGAGCGTGCCGCCTTCCGACCGGAAATCGGGAAACGCCAGATCGAGAATGTGGTTCAGCGCATCAATCTCGCCGTTTATGCTGCCGCCGCGGTCCACGTCGATGACAGGATAGCTCGCCGTCATGAACACATCGCCCGTCGCCAGGACGTCGTTGTGGCGGAAGTACACCAGCGTGTCGCCGTCGGTGTGCGCCGCGCGCGCGGAGAAGAGCTCGATGCCGTCGCCGTGGTAGACGGTGCTCAGCTTCAGGTGATCGACATGATAGGTCGTGCCCGGCGTCATGCGGACCGGCACCGGTGGCTTGACGCTTGGCGCCGTCATGCGCTCGAGCACGTTTTCATGCGCGATGATCTCGGCCCCCTCCGCCGCATCGGCGACCTGCCCGGCCACGTTGCCGCCGGTAATTTGACCGCCGGCCGCGCCGAGCTTCACGTTGCCGCCGGTGTGATCGGGATCGACCGACGTGTTGATGATGTAACGAATCGGCAGCGGCGACAGCGTCCGGATCGCCGCCAGCACCTTGTCGCTCATCTCCGTGCGCCCGGAGTCGACAAGCGTGATGCCTTCCGGGAACACCAACGCGGCGACGTTGCCACCCCCGCCCGTCAGCATATAGAAGTGCTCGCGCACCTGGGTCACGCGGATGTCGGTCTGCGCTCGCACCGTCAAAGTTAAAAGGCAAAAGGTAAAAGGCAAAAGTAAAGTCAGGAACTTCCCTTTTGCCATCATTGCTGTCCCTCCGGAATCCGCGGCCGCGTCGTCGCCGGCGGGGGCATGAGCTTCAACTTCTTCCGGTAATCCGGATACGCGGTCTGCGCGCCGCCTCTCGTCGCTTCGAACGGGATGCCGTGCCGCTCGGAGAACTCCTGAAGGTCCTTGTTGGTTCCGGGGAGATGATGCGGGATCACCCCTGCGGGCCGCTCGATCTCGGTCACCATCTCGCACGGATACGGCGGGACGTGCTGGTGCAGGTCCAATTCGTAGTCCGTGCTGCGGATGAACGGCTCCGTCAGGTACACCGGGTCGTTGACGATGGTGACGACGGTCAGGAAGTCGCCGTGACGCATCCAGTGCTCGGTGACCGTCGCCAGCTCGCTGCGCGGCATCCCGTTGCGCCGGATGTATCCCTCTTTGAGGTGGGTGACGGTGATCGTCAGCATGTCCCCTTCCCACTTCCCGGTCGCGAAGCCGCCCCACTTGTGGAGCGCGTCTTCTGACGGGTGCGCCCGGCCGTCCAGGTAAACGGGGTTATCGAGGGATCGCAGCCACTCGGCGTGGAACGCCGTGATTTCCCTGGTCAGCGGATCTTCTTCCTTTCGGATGGTCAGCTGCGACGGCCCGCGCCAGATGTAATCGGCTCCGTGAGGACGGCACTGCCATTCCGGCAGCGTGAGCATCGATCCTTCCCAGCTGTCGGCTCTCAGCCGTGCGGCGTCGTTGATCGGCAGGCCCAGGTAGTCGCCCAGTTCCGGACCCGGCACGCGCTCCGGCTGGTCCTCGTGAAAGCGAGGCGCCCATTCGCCGGAAAAATCTACCTGCGCGGAGGCCGGCCGGGCGCCGCCCGTCATTTCCCAGAGGGCCAGCAGCAGCAGGCTCCCGATCACCGTCCGATTGAGGTTCTGCATGGACCACTGATGTACCACAAACAACGCCGCGCCGCGCATGAGAATCGCAGCCTGCGAGAAAGCTTCCCGGGATGGCGGACTCGGGTGTATCGTCCGAAGACCCGAGCGTGGAACCCTTCACAGAGCCGTGGCTGACGCGCGTGCAGGAGGCCGTCAACGGCGATCCCGAGATGCAGGTGATCGGCGACTGGTTCACGACCGCGTTCTCGCTGGTTTCCGGCGACACCCGCTGCATCCTGCGGTTCGAGCGCGGCAAGGTCGTCGACATCATCCCGTCGCCGGGTATCGACGTTCGATGCGCGTTTGGGTTTCGGGCGAGTCCGGAGATCTGGCGACGATTTTTCGCCAAGGTGCCCGAGCCGCTCTATCACGATGTCTTCGCCATGCTGATGCGGGTGCCCGGGTTCGTGCTCGAAGGCGACACCCTCGTCGCGATGCAGCACGCGCGAGCGCTGCATCGAGCGATGCATATCATGCGCACGGCGGCGTCCTGACATGGCCGAGCTCGAACCCATCGTCGGGCGGTACGTGCAAGTACACGCGAACGCGGTGAGCTACCGCGTGTATTTCGAAGAGGCCGGCGAGGGCGTTCCCCTGCTCTGTCTGCACACGGCGGGTGCCGACAGCCGGCAGTATCGCCATCTCCTCAACGATCCAGCGGTGACAAGCCGGTATCGTGCGATCGCGTTCGATATGCCCTATCACGGCCGATCGAATCCTCCTGACGGCTGGTGGCTGCGAACATACGCGCTGAAGACCGACGAGTACATGCACATCATCCGAGCGGTCTGGAAGGCGCTGGACCTCAGACGTCCGGTGGTGATGGGGTGCTCGATGGGCGGCGCGATCGTGCTGAAGCTCGCGGCCGAATATCAGAGGGAGTTGCGCGGCATCATCGGACTCGAAAGCACCGCGTACGCGCCCGGCAGATACAACCAGTATCTGCACCATCCGGCGATTCACGGCGGCGAGCTCGTCGCCAGCTACACGTACGGCCTCTGCGCGCCGGCAAGCCCGGAGACGAGCGCCCGCGAAAATTGGTGGTACTACAGCCAGTCGGGCCCCGGCGTCTACGCGGGCGACGTGCATTACTACAGCCGCGATTGGGACGGCCGTCAGGACGTCGGGCGAATCGATACCACCGTGTGCCGGGTCTCGCTGTTAACCGGCGCGTACGACTATTCGTGCACGCCGGACATGACGCGCGAGGTTGCGGCGTCGATACAAGGATCGCGCCTCGTCATCATGGAGGGGATCGGCCACTTTCCCATGATTGAGAACTATCCCGTGTTTCGCGAGTTCCTGCTCCCCGAGCTGGAGTCGATGGCGGGGGTTCCATGACCAATCGACATGCGATCGTCCTGGCGGTCGTTCTCACCGGCTCGATCGCATCGGCCGGCCAGAACGCCAACGGGGTTCAGGCACCGGCGCCGCCGACGTTCAGAATCGAAACCGACGCCGTCGTCGTTGACGCCGTCGTCACCGACAGGCAGGGTAACTTTGTTCGAGGCCTGACGAAGGACGACTTCACGGTGCTCCAGGACGGCAAGTCGCAGCCGATCTCCGCGTTCGCGGTGGTCGACCTCCAGGTTCAACCTGCTGATGAGAGACGTTCCAGCCAGTCGGTCGATCCCGACGTGCGGACCAACGCCCAGCCGTTCGAAGGACGCGTGTACCTGCTGGTGCTCGACGACATCAACACGGACGGTGTGCGCTCACCGTACGTGAAGACGGCGGCGCGGCGCTTCATCGAACAGCACTTCCACGACAACGATTTAATGGCCGTCATGTACACCGGCCGCTCGAACCTGGGACAAAGCTTCACGAACAACCGCCGGCTGCTGCTCGCGGTGGTCGATCAGTTTTTCGGCCGCAAGGACCAGATGGCCGCTTCCATGATCCGACAGTCCAGGAGCAACCAGCAGGGCGGCGGTTCAGCTCCGGGCACGGACGGTCTCGATCGCCAGTTCGATGCAGCCAGCACGTTAGAGTCGATCCGCTACCTCGCCGAATGGCTGGGCGGGACCATGCCCGGGCGCCGCAAGGCGCTGATCCTCTTGAGCGAGGGACTCGCCGGCTTCACCTACGACGACGACAACACAATTTTTGGAAACAACGCGATGGGCAGGATCGGCGACGAGATGCGGAACACCGTCGCCGCGGCGGCGCAGGCCAACGTGAGTATCTTCACGATCGACCCTCGAGGCGGCGGCGCGCTGCTCGACGAGGAGGACACCGAGGTCAGGAGCGGCGCAGACAGCCTGCGCGCGCTCGCGCATGAAACAGGCGGAATGGCTCTCGTCCACTCCAATAACTTCGCTATGGCCTTCGATCGCGTCGTCGCCGACAGCACCTCGTACTACATCCTGGCCTACATGCCGCCAGTCGACAAACGCGCCGGAACGTTCCACACCATCGACGTGAAGGTCAACCGGCCAGGCACGCAAGTGCGGGCGCGAAAGGGCTACGCGTCGCCGAAGAAAACTCCAGCCGCCCAGCCGGCCAGTGGAACAACGCCAGCTGAGCTTCGCGCCGCGCTCAACAGCTCGGTGCCCGTGAGCGGTCTCGCCATGACGGTGTTCGCAACCCCGTTCAAAGGCGATCGGCGTACGGCATCGGTCCTGGTTGGCGCGGAGTTGCGCGGTCGCGATCTCGAGCTCCCGCGCACGGATCCGAACGGCCGGCTTCCCGATCAAGTAGAGATCACCTACATCGCCGCAGACAGAAAGGGCGTCAAGGCGAGCCGCTCGAACCACATTCGCCTGTCGTTGAAGCCCGAAACGGCTGCGCTCCTTGCCGACAGCGGACTTCAGGCGTTTCAGCGCCTGGATCTGCCGCCTGGCACGTATCAGCTTCGAGTCGCCGCGCTCGACGGCAACAGCCGGCATACCGGCTCGGTGCTGTACGACCTCGAAGTTCCGGACTTCAACAACCGCAAAACCCGTCTGGCCTTGAGCGGCCTGGTGCTGACGTCCACGCTGGCGAATCCGACGGTGATTCCGGCGTCTGACGAGCGCCTCAAGTCTGTGCTGCCACGCGCGCCCACTGCGCTTCGTACGTTTATCCAGACCGATGAGATCGCGGTCTTCGCCGAAATTTACGACAGCGATGTCACCGGTTCTCACGCCATCGACGTCACGACGAGCGTGCTCGCCGCGGACGGTCAGGTCGTCTTTACAAGCGACGAGAAGGAGGGGCAGGCGAAAGGTGGCACCTACGGCCATCTGGTCCGGATTACGCTGAAGAATTTCGTCGCTGGTCGTTACCTCCTGCGTATGGAAGCGCGGTTGCGCACCGGCGACGGCGCCGCGGTGTCGCGACAGGTGCCGTTCACGGTCAGTTCACCATGACACAGTCGACGGACTGTGCGCGTCGTAGTCGGTCCGCCTAAAGGCGGACACTACGTACGATTCTTCCCGCGTTGTACGTAGTGTCCGCCTTTAGCCGGACCGTCCGTGTCACGGTCCAGGTTCAGAAACCAACGGATAATATCAGCCACATGATTGACGATGTCCACGAAGTCTACGCGGTGCGATACGCACACCACGACCGGCAATCGCCGGACAACTTCCTAGGCGGCGATCCGCACGACATCCTGCAGCCGCTCGCCTACTTCGTCTGGGCGATCGTCGGACCGCATGGCCGCTTCGTCGTCGATACGGGGTTCGACCAAGCGATGGCGCGCAAACGAGGGCGCACCATGCTCAAGCCGATCGACGAGGGGCTCAACACGATTGGCATCGATCCCGACACCGTCGAAGACATCATCGTGACCCATCTGCACTACGACCATACGGGCAACTACGACGTGTTCCCCCGCGCGCGCTATCACCTGCAGGACGGCGAGATGGCGTACGCCACGGGGCGCTGCATGTGCCACGGACACATCCGGATCCCGTTCGAGGCCGATGACGTGGTCGCCATGGTGCGCAAGGTGTTCGCCGACCGGGTGGTGTTTCACGACGGCACCGAACAGATTGCGCCCGGCATCACCGTGCACAAGATCGGCGGGCATTCCAAGGGGCTGCAATGCGTACGCGTGAAGACGCGGCGGGGCCACGTGGTGCTGGCGTCGGATGCGTCCCATCTCTATGGACACATCAACGACGGACGGGTGTTTCCGATCACCTATAACGTCGGCGACGTGCTCGAAGGCTACACGACGATCAAGAAACTCGCGGATTCGATGGACCACATCATCCCGGGACACGATCCACGCGTCGCCGAGATCTATCCTGCCGCCGGCCCGGGGCTCGAAGGCTGGGTGGTCCGACTCGACGTGGATCCCAGGAAATAAACGGCGCGGGCGTTCACGCTTTCTGATCCAGCTGTGCGAAGACCTCGCGCGCGCTGCGGAACGAATCCACCGCGGCGGGCACGCCGCAATAGATCGCCACCTGCAGAAACACCTCGCGGATCTCGTCGCGTGTCACCCCGTTTTTGAGCGCACCCGCGATGTGCAGCTTCAGCTCGTGCGGCCGGTTGAGCGAGCTGATCATCGCGAGGTTCAGCATGCTGCGCGTCTTCTTCGACAGACCCTCGCGGCCCCAGACCGCGCCCCAGCAGTACTCGGTCACGAGCTCCTGCAGCGGCCGGTTGAACTCGTCCGCCGTCTTGATGGCGTTTTCCACGAACTCGGCGCCCAGGACCGACTTGCGAATCTCGAGACCACGGTCGAATGTCTGTTTGTCCATGCGGTGTGCTCCAGGTGAAAAGGTTGGCGGCAGGTCGGCCGTCGATCATACATCCTGGCCGCCCGCCGTATAATCGGACCCGAGGATGACGATGGTTGTGCTGACAAAACGAGCGTTGGCGTTGTTGTGGGTCCTCGCCCTGGGTGTGGGATTCTCCAGCTCGGCTCTCGTCGCGGCGCAGGCACCGGCGGCCAGGCGGGCGGCGGCGGCGAAGACAGGATGGACTGTGCCGCGGACGCCGTGGGGCGATCCGGACCTGCAGGGCAACTACACGAACGTGTACGAGGACGGCACGCCCCTCGAACGGCCGGATCAGTTCGCTGGACGCAAGCTCGAGGACGTCAAAGGCGAAGAACTGTGGGCCAGGCCATTCACCTGGACATGGGCGACCCGCGCGGTCATTGGGAGGGCGACACGCTGGTCGTCGAAACCACCAACTTCAATTCCAGAAGCGCGTACAGAAACGCCGACTCCGACACGCTCCGCATCGTCGAGCGCTTCACGCGCATCTCGGCCGACAAGGTGCGCTGGTCTGTGACGATGGAAGATCCGGCGACGTGGACGAGACCCTGGACGTTTTCGCTGCCGCTGACGATGAATGACAGCGAGCCGATCATGCAGTACGAGTGTCACAAGGGAAACTACGGCTTGAGGAACATCCTCAGCGCCGCGCGAGCGATGGAGAAGAACTGACATGCGCCAACGAATGCTTGTCCCGATCGGAATATCGATCACGGGCGCGATCGTGATCGCGTCGATCGCGTCAGTGTCCGCCGGCGGCCAGGCTCCGGCTGGTGCCAAAGCACCGGCGCCGGCGAAGAGCGCCAAGCCACCTGGCGCGCCGAAGCCGACGGAGTCGGCGAAGGCCGGGTGGACGCAGCCGCGCACCCCGTGGGGCGATCCAGATATCGAAGGACTGTGGCCCGGCACCGACTTCGTCGGCGTGCCCCTTCAACGCCCCGATGGACTCGGCACACGCAACGAGCTGAACGACACCGAGTTCGCGAATCGTCTGGCAAACTTTCAGAAGCAGACCGACGAGGACAACGCGGACTTCGACATCGACAAGCTGACGCCAGAGATCATCGCGCGCGGCACTGTCGGCGGTCCGGTCTCGCCGCCGCCCCACTGGCTCGAGCGCGGAAAGCCTGGCCGGCAGGCGGGACTCATCATCGATCCGCCGGACGGAAAAATGCCGCCGGTCAGCGAGGAAGGTCAGCGCCGGGCCGCCGCACGCCAGCGCGCGCGCGCGGGACGGGGCCCCGCCGATTCGTACGAAGACCGCAGCCTCTACGACCGCTGCATCACGCGCGGCGTGCTCGGCTCGATTCTTCCCGTCATTTACAACAACGGCAATCAGATCATCCAGGCGCCTGGCGTCGTCGCGATCCGCAACGAGATGATCCACGAGACGCGGATTGTGCCGCTCGACAGCCGCCCGCACGTGGCGTCCACGGCGTTCCACAATTACATGGGCGATTCGCGCGGCCACTGGGAAGGCAACACGCTGGTTGTGGAAACGACGAACCTGGACGGCAGAACCGGCGCGGGCGGCAACGGCGGGGCCAACGTCTACAGCGAAAAGACCAAGCTCACCGAGCGGTTCACCCGCCTCGACAACGACACGCTGAGATATGAAGCGACGGTCGATGATCCGGGCACGTGGGCAAAGCCGTGGACGATCTCATTCCCCTGGCGGCGGGATCCCAACTACGGGATGTACGAATACGCGTGCCACGAGGGGAACTACGCGCTGCACAACATCTTGTCTGGCGCGCGCGCCGACGACCGGGCAGCACAGAATAAGTAGGCGGTGGAAATGCAAAATGCTGATTTATTGATCAATAGGTTTGCATTCTACATTTTGCATTCTGCAATTCCCCTACTGTCGAACGGCCAGGTCCACGAGCACCCGCGCATCCGGCACCTGTTCGAGCCGTCCGATGTGATCGGCAAGGCGGTCGCGCTCGGGCTTTGAGAGAAATCCGCTCGCGTTGTCGTCGAATTTGGCGCGGAGCTCCTCGTCGGTCATCGGATTCTGGGCAGAGCCCCGGTTGTACTCCTCGACTTCGACAAGCGATCGTCCGTCTCTCAGCGTGACGCGGACGGCTCCCTTGAAACGACCCGGCCCTGGAAACTCTGGATCGACCTCGTAGCGCACGCGACGCGCGAGCGCCAGGATCTCGGGATTGGCCAGACTGTCGGCTCGATAGGCGTGCCTGCCAAGCTCCCCGAAATAGAGCGCCTCGGCCATCGTGTACTGGAAGCTCACCCGGCCGTGCGAATCGGTTGCGGGCGCCAGCTTTTCGCCCGCCGGCTCGCACACGATCGGCACGATGAAAGCCGCGACCGGACAATCAATCCGCTCGACGTCCGACGGGCTGATGCCGTACGCGCGTCGCAGGCGCAGCAGCGCGTCGATGTATGGATGGAGCACGTGGGCCGCCGGAAACGGCTTGAACGACGAGTTCCGGCTGTCCCACCGCGTGCCGAGACCGTCGACGATGCGCGCGAAATCGCGCGGTGCGGACCGATCCTGAAGGTGCGAAGCGAAGAGTCCGAATCGACCCTCGAACACCTGCGCGGGACCAGTCGTGCCCGCCCGCGCGAGGAACGCCGCGACGATTCCGCTCTGCGCGGCCCATCCGGGGTGAAGAAATTTCGTCTGCGTGCCATCGACCCAGCATTCCAGCAGGCCCGCGGCAAAGCTGCCGCAGATACCGGCGGCGCGCGCCATCGCGTTACCATCGAGCCCGAGCAACCGGCCGGCCAGATAGGACACTCCGAAGGGCGCAAAGAGGCCGCTCGGATGAAATCCGAGGCGATGAAACTGCCCCGGCGAGACGGAACCCACGCGGCAGGAAATCTCGTTGCCGACCGCGATTGCGGTGATCAGATCGCGCCCCGTCACGGGTGCCAGGAGGTATTCCGACAACGCAAGGGCCGCTGCCACCCCGGGGCCGCTCATATGCACGATCGATTCGTTGTGGGTGTCGTCGAATTCGAGTGCCTGAGAGAACGCGCCGTTCGCGAAGGCGGCCGCCGTCACGCCCACCGTATCGCCGGTGCCCACGATACGGCACGGCCCGGCCGGCGACATGGCCACCGCGGCCTCGCGCGTCGATCGGCCGAACGGCGTCTCGGCGCCGGCCAGCGACAGCCCGACGATGTCGAGGACTCTCCACTTCGTCGCCTCGACGATGTCGTGCGGCAGATCGTTGAATTCGATCGCGGAGACCCAGCGGCCGAGGGATGACGAAAGAGCCAAGGCGTGCAACGCACGCGCATTGTAGTCGCGCACGGGCCGTTGTATAAAGACGGCCTGGCGGGTCAGGTAGGTCCGGTAGGTCGGGTACGTAGGGCGGACCCTTTTGGGTCCGCCAATCCGGACGCGGGAGCACGGAGGCAAAAGCATCATGAAGAATCTCAAGACGACGCTCTGCTGTGTGGCGGCGGCTCTCTGCGCGGTCCTTGTAGTCGGCGTAGTCGGCGCCGGCCTGCAGGCGCCGAAACCGAAGCGGATCAACCGGGCGATCGAGCTGCTGGCCCAGGGTCAACCCATCTACTACACGGGATCGCATTCGGGAACCGAGGGCGGCTACGAGCTCGGGATGAAAGATGCCCAGACCTACGCCGACTACATCAGCTACGACATGGAGCACGCGCCTTACGACATCAAAGGCCTCGCCGACTACATGCGCGGGCTGGCCGCCGGTGGTCCCACCAAGAGCGGACACCGTACGCCGCCGGTCATCGTCAACGTGCCCGTCAACGGGACCGATGAAGCGACCGTCCGCGCCAATGCGTGGATGTTCGCTCAAGTCCTCGCAACGGGCGTACACGGCGTGCTTCTCACGCACGCGGATACGCCTGGCGCGGTACGGGCGTTCGTGGAGGCCATCCGCCTTCCCATTCACAAGCAGGGCGTGGATCACGGGATCGGCGAGGGGCGCCGGGGCGCACACGGGGTGCCGACCGCCGCGCAGATCTGGGGCATCTCGCAGGACGAGTATCTGCAGAAGGCGGACGCGTGGCCGCTCAATCCCGACGGCGAGCTGCTGCTCGGGTTGAAGCTGGAAGACAAGTACGCGCTCGCCAACGCGGAACAGAATCTGAAAGTTCCGGGCATCGCGTTCGCCGAATGGGGTCCAGGCGACATGGCGCTGTCACTCGGCGTCCAGGGCCGCGGAGCGGAGCAGAAGCCCGAGATGGTGGCGGCGCGCGCCAAGGTCTTCGCGGCGTGCAAGGCGAACAAAGTCTTTTTCCTGAACTCAATGAGTCCGAACAACATCGTCGCCATGATTCAGGAAGGCGTGATGGTCGGTCCGGCGAGTCAGCAGGCCGCCGAGATCGGCCGGCAGTACACGAAGCGTCAGATGCCCTGGTAGGTCAGAAAGCGGCGGGCCTGAGATCAGGCCCGCCGTCCATACCGAAACGTATTCCTAAAAATCAATCTGGACGCCGAAGTCGACGAACCGCGGATTCAGGATGACCGTCGGCGCCAGCCAGGCTGCGCCGTAGGTTGTGGTGTACGTCTGAATCGGATTCGCGTTGGACAAGTTGAAGATCGACACCGTCGGCCGAATCACCGTCCGACCCGATTTGATCGTCTTGCTAAAGCGAATATCTGTCTGGTAGATGCGGTCGCCGTACAACGTGGCCGGCGGCAGGAGCGCCACCGTCGGCGCCACGTTGGTGAAGTTGCGCTGGAGCGACTGGAAGGCGATCGCATTCGACAGCGGATAGTTGGCGCTCAACTCCGGGCCCGACAGGCTCTGGAAGTTCGCGCTGACCTGAATGCCCAGCGGCAGCGGGTACGTCGCGTTCGCCTTCCACTGCGGCTGGAAGGGCGGATGCACGTCGCAGTAGGCCGGGTCCGTTCGCGAGAACGCCCCGCTGAACGAGAGGCTCAGGTTGCTGGTCAGATCGCAGTTGTTCGTCCGCTCGCGGCCAACGCTGACGCCGCCCGACAGATTCAATCCGCGGCCGAGCCGCGCGGCTGCGTTGAAGTCGAACCCGTCGTAGACATCCTGGATGTGGACGCCGGCGGCCGTATCGGTCGTGATCAAGTTGTCCGCGGTGGTGGCCTTGTTGATGTCGTACAGACCGCTGAGCGTGCCGCCGCTGTTCGGCAGCAGCGGGTTGACCGGAATCGGGATGCTGTAGGCCGTGAAGCTGGCATTGCTGACGGCCCGGTTCGTCGTGACCTGACCATTTCCGTACCACCGGCGCGAATAGCCGGCGTAGACCGACACGCGCGGGACGAGCTCGCGCTGAATGCTCACCTGCCCCTCCCAGTTGTACGGCCGCACGCCCCACCCGATGACGAGATTGGGATCGTAGTTCGTCGTTCGCGTCGTCACCTGCCCGAACAGCGGGCTGGAGACAGCCCCGCAGCCAGCCTGCCCGGGATACTTGCTGTTCGCGGCGAAATTCGTGAGGTCGCAATCGTTGAACGGATTGAACGTGCCGCTCGGATCCGCCCAATTTCTCGTGACGCTGTTGATCGACGAGTTCACCGGGTTCGCCGGGCTCGAGATCCCGTAGCTTTGCGCGATCACATAACGACCAAGGCTCGCCTTGACGGCCGTCTTGCCGTTTCCGGTCAGGTCGTACGCCACGCCGAATCGAGGACTGACGTCCTTCCAGTTCGGCACATTCGGCACGGCCTCGAAATTTCGGGCCGGCGTGAACGGACCGGCAGGCAGCTGCTGCGCGTCGACGCTCGCGTTCAGGAAATCGAGCCGCACGCCGTAGTTCGCCGTCAACCGCTTGAACGTCCATTGATCCTGCGCAAAGATCCCCATGTTGTAGTTGACATGTTCCTGAGTCTGGATTGGCGTCGCAAACTGCGTGAGCGAGAAGGGCGCGCCGCATTCGCGCCCCGCTGCCTGGCAGGCGGCGGTGTTCCGCAAAACCAGCGTGACGGAGTTGTTCGGCTCGGTGGTGCCCAGTCGCCACTGGTGCATGAGCGTCACTCCCACCTTGACGGCATGCGTGCCGGTGACGTACGAGGCCGACGCCCGGTAGTTCGACTGGTCGCTGCGATTGGCTCCGTAGGAGGCCGATCCCCACACGGTCGGGGCTCCGGCCGGCGCCAGCGAATCGCTGACCGCGAACTGCGTGAGCGGCAGGCCCGCGCGGGGATATCCGTGGAAGTCCTGCGCCGTCAGCGTGGCTCCCGCCTCGAGCAACAATTTATTGGTAACGGGTGAGCTCCAGCTGCCCTGCACGATGTATTGCGGGATGTTCTTGTACTCGGGGCAGGCACTGATGGCCGTCGCAAGCGTCGGGACGAAGCAGTTACCGAAGAAGGTGTACTGCGGGTCGTAATACAGGTTGATCTTGTTCTTGGATCCCAGCTGGGTCGTCAGGCGCGCATCCGCCGCCCAGTGCCACACCGGAAACAGGTTCTGCTCAGTCGTGCAGGCGCCGGTTGTTGGATCGGGGCTGCAGCTGTAGTACGGGAACTCCGTGAAGGTCGCATCCTTGAACGAACCGGCCACCGTGTTGTACGTGCCCCAATGGCGGTATCCCGCGTAGATCCACATCCTGTCTTTGACGATGGGCCCGCCGCCCGCCGGATTGGCATCCCAGATCTTGTCGACCTTGCTGCCGCTCTTCAGTCCCTGGTCCTTGTATGCCTGAACGAGGTTGTCGCCTTCGAGACTCTGGTTCGTGAAGCGTCCCGAGAAGAAGCCGCGGAACGTGTTCGACCCCTCTTTGGGAATGAAGTTCGAGTAGACCGACGCCCGCTCGAACTCGGCCGACTGCGCGTCGGTCTGGAACGTGATCTCCTGAGCCATGGCGTTGTTCAAGTAGTTGCCGTACTGCAGACCGCCTGCGCCGCTGCCGTTGATGATCGGCATGCCGTCGACCATGACGAGGCTGTCGCCGGCGCGGCTGCCGTGCACGACCAGGTTCATCCCGGTCTCCGGAATTGACCCGCCGACGTTCTGCCGCACGCCGGTGACCAGCACCGACGGCGTCAGCGCGGCGAAGCTGACGAAGTTGCGGTCGGTCGGGATCGCGTCCATCACTTCGCGCGTCGCGGTGCTCTTGGTCATGACGTTCTGGACATCGACGATGGGGCTTTCGCCGGTGACTGTGACCGTCTCCTGGACGGTGCCGACCTTCAGCTCGGCGTTGACGTTCGCGGTAAACGCGGTCGTCAGCTCGATCCCTTCGCGCTTGAACGTGGAGAAACCGGTGAGCGTGAACGTCACGGTGTACACACCGGGCCGCAGGTCGACGATGCGGTAGGCGCCAGACCCGTCGGTGACGACGGTTCGGAACTTTTCGATGAGGGCGGGGCTGGCCGCTTCGACCGTCACGCCGGGCAGCACCGCACCCGAGGTGTCTTTCACCGTGCCCGCAATCGAGCCGGTTTGACCCTGGGCGAACACACCGCAAGGGACCGACAGCGCTACCGCCATTGCGAAACAGAGTTTCGCCGTCCTGCTACGTACCATGGCTCCTCCTGTTGTGGAGAGGTTCGACCGGGAACTTACGCCGCACGAGCGCTGTTATAGCGTCGGCCGAGGAGCGCGTCAATCGGCTTTGTGGACGTTTTGCGCGCGACCATGAAGGATCCAACGCCTTGGTGTCGTTCGTGTCCTTTGTGTTGGCTACTGAGGCCCCATCAGCTGACGCAGCAGCGCTACGGTGGTGTCGTGGACCGGCGGCGGACCGCCGGCGCGCCCTCGGACACCCACGCCAAGTGCGACATCGAGCGGCGTCCGTCCCTGCTTGTCCTTGATGCTCAGGGTGGCACCCTTCTGCGCCAGGTACTTGACGAGGCTGTCTCCGGTCTGGACGGCGAAATGCAGCGCGGTTTGCCCGGCGTCGTTGACCGCATTGACGTCGACACCGTGCTCGACGCACAGCTTCAGGGCCTCGAGCATCTCGGCTTCCGTTCCGACGTCTTTTTGAAAGGCGCCCGTGCCACGGCCGAGTCCAGCCGCGAACATCAGCGCCGTCGCGCCGTTTCTCTGCGTCAGCGACGGATCGGCGCCGCCGTCGACGAGCGCCCGCATGACGCGGAAGTCGCCGCCTTTGGCAGCGCGCATCAGTGGGGTCGTCCCTGCCGCCAGCGTGCCTTCGCCGGGCGTGTGGTTCTTCTGAATAGTGGTCCCCTTCAATCGCGCATTCGGATCGGCGCCGTGCGCGAGCAGCGTCTTCACCAGAGCCACGGCATCGAGCGTATCGGCCACCTTGCGCGCGGGACGGCCGTAAATCTCGCCGAGCGTATTCATGTCGACGACCGCGTACAACGCCGCCATTCCGGAGAGGTCGGCGACGTTGGGGTTGGC
>JBGPKK010000081.1:0-20446 GCA_041485905.1 Vicinamibacteria bacterium | reverse complement strand
GCAGCTTGGCGTGGCCTACGGAGTGCCGACGCGGCTGCTGTCGTCGGTCAAGTCGAGCAACGACTCGCACCGCCAGTGGCCGCAGTGGCGGATCGAACAGCTGCTCCCGGATCTGCGCGGACGCACGGTGGCTGTGTGGGGTCTGACGTACAAGCCCGGAACGGACACGCTGCGGCGCTCGGCATCGATCGAGCTGTGCCAGTGGCTGAACGAGCGCGGGGTGATCGTGCGCGCGCATGACCCGGCCGTGCGGTCGCTGCCGGCAGCGCTGGCCGCCCAGATCGAGCTGGCCGACAGCGCTCCAGGCGCGGTGCAGGGAGCGTCAGCGCTCGTCGTGGCGACGCCCTGGCCCGAGTACAAAGAGATCTTGTCGGGCGAGCTGAAGGCGCGGATGGCCCGCGCCCTGGTGCTCGATCCCGGCCGCTTCCTCTTTGACACGCTCGGCAGGGACGCGGGGATCGAGTACGTGAGCGTGGGGACAGCCAGCGCCCACACATGAACATGCCACGACCGCTCGAAGGACGGACGGCCCTCATCACCGGCGCCAACCGGGGACTGGGCCTGGCGATTGCGCGCGCGTACGTGACGGCTGGCGCCAGCGTGTTCATGTGCGCGAGAGACGCTGCACTGCTCGAGACCGCGCGCGCCGATGTCAGCACGCTCGCGACAGGCGGGCAGGTGGTCCGCGCCGAGCCCGCCGACGTGTCCCGGCAGGACGATGTCGAGGCGCTGGCGACGGCGGTGTTTGAGACGTTTCCGCAGCTGCACATCCTGGTGAACAACGCTGGCGTGTACGGTCCCATGGGGCTGATCGAGGACGTCGATTGGGACGATTGGGTGCAGGCGATCGAGATCAACCTGTTCGGGTCGATCCTCATGTGCCGCGCGCTGCTGCCGCACTTCAAGGCGCGCCGGTACGGCAAAATCATCCAGTTGTCCGGCGGCGGCGCGACCAATCCGCTGCCGCGGCTGAGCGCGTACGCGGCGTCCAAGGCGGGGATCGTCCGGTTCGCCGAATCGCTCGCGCTCGAGGTGAAGGACGATGGGATTGACGTGAATGCGATCGCGCCTGGTGCGCTCAAGACGCGCTTGATGGACGAGCTCATCGCCGCAGGCCCGGCGGTCGTTGGCGACGCGTTCTTCGCGCGCATGAAGCGTATCGCCGACGAGGGCGGCACACCGCTCGAGACGGGGGCGGCGCTGACGGTGTTTCTCGGGTCAGCGGCGAGCGACGGCATGACCGGGAAGATCCTGAGCGCGGTCTGGGATCCGTGGGCCGATCTGCCGGCGCACCGCGCCGATCTCGATCGAACCGACGTCTACACCCTGCGCCGCGTGACGCCAGCCGACCGGGGCTTCGACTGGGGCGGGAAATGAGCCTGGGTGTGGCGATCATCGGCTGCGGCCTCATCGGAGGGAAGCGCGCCGCGACGCTCGGCGACGCCCGGCTGGTGGCGTGCGCCGATCTCGACTGCGCGCGCGCCGAAGCGCTGGCTCGCACTACGACGGCTGCGGTGGCCACCGGCGACTGGCGGGCCGCCATCGGCCGGGCCGACGTCGACATCGTCGCCGTCGCCACGACCAACGAGATGCTCGCGGAAATCGCGCACGCTGCGGTCGAAGCCGGTAAGCACGTGATGGTCGAAAAGCCGGCAGCCCGCTCGGTGGCGGAGATCGACCCGCTGATCGACGCGGCCCGGCGGGCGCGTCGCCTGGTACGCGTCGGGTTCAACCACCGGTATCACCCGGCGCTCAGAAAGGCGCGCGAGTTGTTCAACGCTGGCGTCCTCGGCGACCTGATGTTCGTGCGCGGCCGCTACGGGCACGGCGGCCGCATCGGTTACGACAAGGAGTGGCGTGCCGACCCCGTTCGATCGGGCGGGGGAGAGCTCATCGATCAGGGCGTGCACCTGATTGATCTGTCGCGCTGGTTCCTGGGTGATTTCGCCGACATTCAGGGGTTTGCCGCGACGTATTTCTGGGACATGCCGGTCGACGACAACGCGTTCATGACACTGAGAACATCGGCTGGGACCGCAGCCTTCCTCCACGTGAGCTGCACGGAATGGAAGAACCTGTTTTCCTTTGAGGTCTACGGTAGACACGCCAAACTTCACGTCGAGGGGCTGGGTGGCAGTTACGGCGTCGAGCGGCTGGCGTTCTACAAGATGCTGCCCGAAATGGGTCCGCCCGAGACGACGATCTGGGAGTACCCGCGTGGTGACGAGTCCTGGGCGCTGGAGTTCGCGGAGTTCCTCGAGGACATCAGGCTCGACAGAGAGCCGTCCGCGGGACTAGCTGACGCCCGCGCGGCGCTCTCAGTCGTCGACAAGATTCACGGCATGTCCGGCTACCCGCGGCCCGCTTCCGCACCTCGATAGCCGGATTGTGTTCCAGCCAGCGCCACCTGGTGCAGTGACACGGCCAGCGCCAGCGTCAGCCAGAAGAGCACACCGACTTTCGAGCCAAGCGGGATCGCGTCGGTCATGCTGAAGACGAAATGTGCAATGAGGCCGGCGCCGAGGCCGCTGGCCATCACGCGGTAGATGGGCTGACCGCCGCGACGGTAGACACGGATGAGCAGCGCGGCAACCGTCAGCCAGATCGCGAGATAGGCAATCAGCCCCGGGATGCCAAGGTCCAACGCCGCCTGCAGCAGATGGTTGTGAGCGTGAGCCACGTCGAAATCTGGTGCTGTCATGAATGTCGGGTACAAGACCGGCATGACCTTGCGAAAGGCGTTCATGCCCATCCCGGTCAACGGGAAATCCCGAATGCCGTAAACAGCCCTCGACCAGAGCTCCACCCGGCCGGACACGTTGCCGGCCATGCCGGGTCCCGATCCGCTGATGGCGAGGTCGAGGAGGCGTGCGGATCCAAGAGTTGTTCTCAGGATAACCATCGCGCTCGCACCGATGGCCGCCACCACACGTGTTCGCCAGTCATGCCATGCGAAGAAGGCGACGGTCGCGGCAGCTAGTCCGACCCAGGCGCCTCTGGACTGCGTCAGCAGCAGAGTGCCTGCCGTCAGTGCCAACAGCGCCGCCTGGATCACGAGAAGCCACGTGCTGCCGCCACGAATCCTGACCTTTCGGGCCAGACTGTGACGTGAGGACGTCGCGAGCAGAGCAACCTGCAGTGGAAGGAACAACACGAGGCATCCTGCGACGGCGTTTGCCTGGAAGCCTTCTTCGGCGCCCGGGACTCCGCGGATCGCCCGTGGTATCCGCGCGATGGCGCCACCGAGCGCCGGGAACTTGCCGATCCAGTTGGTGCCGAGCAATCCGATCACGGCGAGTCCCGCGCCCGCCATCAGGAAAATTGCGGTGCCTGTCTTCAGCGTGTCGGATGTGGTCATCCAGCGCGTGATGGCCCAAAAAAGCAGCACGCCCAGGAGCACGCCCGATATCTTGCCCGTACTGAACGCAACGTCGAATGTGGCAAACAGGCTGACACCAGTCATGACGAGGAGCACGAGGATAGATGTGTTCAGAGGGGTTGCAGGTATCAATCGTCCGCCAAGATACTGGTGGCACACCCATGTGAGGGGAACCAACAGCGCGAGCAGCATGCGAGTCGGCGAGGGAAACAGCAGCGCGGGCGCGATGAGCAGTACTATCGGCAGTTCGGCTGCCGCCAGGCCGACAACCGAGCGGCGGACGATCTTCTGCACTCTCACCAGGTCATGCTAGCACTCGCCCGCCCGCGCTCGGAGTATGATCTCGCGCGGCAATGATCATCACGAGAAGTCCCTTGCGAGTGACGCTGGGCGGAGGCGGTACGGATCTGCCTTCCTACTATCGCGAGCACGGTGGGTTTCTGATTGCCGCGGCGATTGACAAGTACGTCTACGTCACGGCGATGCGGCCGTTCACGCCGGGCATCTTCCTGAAGTACTCGAAACTCGAACACGTCGAGCACGTGGATGACGTGCAGCATCCGATCATTCGAGAGGCGATCCGGATGATTGGCTTCAGGACTCCGCAGATCGAAATTACGACGCTGGCCGACATTCCGGCGGGCACAGGGCTCGGCTCGTCCGGCAGTTTCACGACCGCCCTCGTCAAGGCGTTGTACGCGCATCGCCGACGTCTTTTGCATCCGAACGAGCTCGCGGAGCTTGCCTGCGAGATCGAGATCGACCGCCTTCGTGAGCCCATCGGGAAGCAGGATCAGTACATCGCAGCCTACGGCGGCGTCACCTGCTTCACGTTTCATCCGGACGAGAAGGTTCAGGCGGAGCCGGCCAGGATTTCGATGGAAGCGCTCTTCAACCTCGAGGACAACTTGCTGCTGTTCTTCAGCGGCTACTCACGCAGTGCCGGAAGCATCCTGGCCGATCAGAAGGTGCGCACCGAGCAGAACGACCAGGAGATGCTGGCGAACCTCCACTACGTCAAAGAGCTGGGACAACGCAGCCGCCAGGCCCTCGAGCGGGGCGACACGGCGCTTTTCGGCGAACTGATGCACGAACAATGGGAGCACAAGAAGCTCCGCTCGGGCAGCATGACCAATTCCCGGATCGATGAATGGTATGAGCTCGGCCGGTCGAACGGTGCGATTGGCGGCAAGCTCGTTGGCGCGGGCGGGGGCGGCTTCCTCATGTTTTATACCGAGGACCATCGTCGGCTGCGCGCGGCGATGGCCAAGGTTGGCCTCGAAGAAGTGCGATTTCGGTTCGACTTCGAGGGCACCAAGGTTCTGTTTTCGTGAGCCTGTCAGTTGCCGTGCTGGCCGGTGGGCTTGCCACTCGCTTGCAGCCGTTGACCGAACGGATCCCGAAGATCCTGCTGGACGTCGCCGGCCGGCCGTTCGTCGAGCATCAGGTCGAACTGCTCAAACGGAACGGCCTCTCCAGTGTGGTTTTTTGCCTCGGGCACCTTGGCGAGCAAGTTACCGAAGCACTGGGGGATGGTCGGCGTTGGCAGATGACCTTCCGTTACGTGTCCGATGGTCCGCAGCTCGCCGGCACGGGCGGGGCCCTCCTCCGGGCGCTACCGCTGCTGGGCCACGCGTTTTTCGTCATGTACGGCGACTCCTACCTCGACTGCGATTTCGGCGCTATCGAAGCGTCTTTTCGCGCGAGCGGTAAGCTGGGGCTCATGACGGTGTACCGCAACGACGATCGCTGGGATCGCAGTAACGTCCAGTTTCAGGACAGCCACATTCTCAGGTACGACAAGATCCAGCGCGACGGCACGATGGATCACATCGACTACGGGTTGGGAATCCTGACGCCCGCGGCCTTTGATCCGTGGGCTGGCCACGACGAGCCTTTCGATCTGGCTGCGGTGTACCAGCACCTGCTTGCCAGCAATGGCCTGGCGGGATACGAAGTGCAACAGCGCTTCTACGAGATCGGATCGCCCGAGGGTCTCGAGGAGACGCGCGCCCTGCTCGCGGCGCGCCAGGGGACGACCACGTGAGCTACGCGCAGCAACACTTGAGCGAGGCGGCACAAATCATCAACCAGATCGACGTCGCGAGCATTGAACGAGTTGCCGAAGTGCTTGCCGCGACGCGCGAGCGCGGTGGCCGTCTGTTCTTTCTGGGCGTCGGCGGAAGCGCGGGCAACTGCTCGCACGCCGTGAATGATTTCCGCAAGCTCGCCGGGTTTGAGGCGTACGCGCCGACCGACAACGTGTCGGAGCTGACGGCCCGAACCAATGACGAGGGGTGGGAAACCGTCTTCGAGGCGTGGCTCAAAGGCAGCCGGCTGCGCGCCGCCGATACGCTATTCATCTTCTCTGTCGGCGGCGGAAGCCTCGAGAAGAACATCAGCCCGAATCTCGTGCGGGCGCTGGAGTACGCGAAACAGGTCGGTGCGAGTGTCGTGGGCGTGGTCGGACGCGATGGCGGTCACACGGCCAAGGTCGCCAACGCCTGCGTGATCGTGCCGACGGTCAATCCCGAGACGATCACCCCGCACACGGAGGCATTTCAGGCCGTCGTGTGGCACTTGCTTGTCTCGCATCCGAAGCTCAAGGCGGCGCCGACCAAGTGGGAATCGACCCGGTGAAACCGCGCGCGGTCTTTCTGGATCGCGACGGCGTGTTGAACAGGGCGGCAGTGCGCGGGGGCAAGCCGTATCCGCCGGCGAGCGTGGACGAGCTCGAGATTCTTCCGGGCGCTGCCAGCGCGCTGGCGCGCCTGAAGGCCGCTGGCTATGTGCTGGTCGTGGTCACCAACCAGCCTGACATCGCACGAGGGACGACGACGCGCGCGGCCGTTGATGCCATTCACACCCGCATGGCGGCGATACTCCCCATAGACGAGTTTCGCGTGTGCCCGCACGACGACCGGGATGCCTGCGCGTGCCGGAAGCCACGGCCCGGATTGCTGATGGATCCGCCCACGACCGACGTGGCAGCCAGCGTGATGGTCGGAGACCGTTGGCGGGACATCGAGGCAGGCCGCGCCGCCGGCTGCCGCGCGACAATTCTGGTCGATTATGAGTACGATGAAGTGATACCAAACGAGCCCGACGCGCGTGTAGCATCACTGAGCGAAGCGGCGGAGTGGATTCTGACGCGGCCCTGCTCAGGCGATTGACCCCATGAAGCTAGTCGACCTGAACACGAAGATCTTTGCCGACGGTGCCGATCTGGATAGCATGCTGGCGATGTACCGCGAGCCACACATCAAGGGATTCACGACCAATCCCACCCTGATGCGCAAGGCGGGCGTCGCCGACTATCGTGCCTTCGCGAAACAGGTGCTGGCGGCGATCCCGGACCGCCCGATCTCCTTTGAAGTGTTCTCGGACGAGTTCACCGACATGGAACGGCAGGCTCGCGAGATTGCCACCTGGGGCGAACACGTGTACGTGAAGATTCCTGTGACCAATACGAAGCGACAGCCGGCATACGACCTGGTTCACCGGCTCTCGCACGCGGGTGTGAAGCTCAATGTGACCGCCATCATGGGCCTCGACCAGGTCCGCGATGTCGTGGCGGCGCTCAAAGGCGGGGCAGCGTCGAATGTATCGGTCTTCGCGGGCCGCATCGCCGATACCGGCCGCGACCCGGTGCCACACATGGCGGCGGCGATGGAGCTCCTGAAGCTCGAACCGAAGGCCGAGCTCATCTGGGCCAGTCCGCGCGAGCTGCTCAACGTGTTCCAGGCCCACGCCATCGGCTGCCACATCATCACGGTGACCAACGACATCCTGAAGAAGCTCTCGCTCGTTGGCAAGGGCCTCGACGAGTACTCGCTCGAAACGGTCAAGATGTTCCACGACGATGCGCAGAAGGCCGGTTTCGCGTTGTAGCTGGAAGGTTGGAGGGTATGGTGGACCGGGATACGTTTTCAGAAGACGGAGACGAAATGTCGATCGGTGGCCTGCTGAGGCCTCTCTGGGGCCATCGGCGCTTTCTGGTGGTCACGACGTTGGCGATGACGGCTCTTGCGATTTTGCTCTCAGGAATCCTTTACTTCTGGCTACCGGCGCGCTGGACGGCCTCGCTGGAGTTCCGCCCCACGTTCGAGGGCGCGGCAGTGGGCAAGTATCCGAATGCACTTCCCTTCGCGCCCTCCGACGTCGTCGATCCATCAGTGCTCGATCAAGCGTTTGACGGGAACAAGATCCAGGATTTCTGCGCCCGGAATGATTTCCGTTCGGCCTTCTTCGTCGAGCAGGGCTCGGCCGAGCTTCAGTTGATCGACTTGGACTATCAGTCCAGACTGGCGGACACAAAGCTGACCACGGTTGATCGCCAGCGGATCCTGGACGAGTACCTCGCCCGGCGAGCCAGCGCGCCGGTACAGTACGCGTTGACCTTCATTCGGCCCACCGCCTGTCGCACACTGCCTGCGGCGGTGGCCCTGAAAATGCTCGACGACGTTCTTCTCACATGGGCCAACGACGCGGAATCCAAGCGGGGAGTGTTGAAGCAGCGAGTGAGAGTGCTCACGCCTAACGTTCTCGACGTCGCGGCGGTCGGCAAGCAGTCGCTCTTTGTGCGGGCGAACCTGGTCTGGACGAACATCGACAGGGTGATTCGCAACATCGCCGAAGTCGAGGCGCTTCCTGGAGCCGAGCTGATCCGTTTTGGTGAGCAGCGCGTCTCGCTGGCCGAGGTCAAGGCCCGGATGGAGGATCTGGAGCACGCGCACCTGGAGTCGCTGATGACCTCCGTTGGCGCCGACCGGGACCGCGACTCTGTTCGTTGGGTCGAGGACACGCTGGCGACTGCCACGAGTCAGCAGCAGGTGGCTCAGAATCGGGCGCGGGCCAACCTGGATGCGCTGCGAGAGTATTCGGGCGCCGTGCCCCAGCCGAACCCGGCACGGGGAGAGTCTCAAAGGCCGCAGGGTGCGGCCGATGTTCAAAGCTTGACGCCACAAATCGATCGGACGTTCATCGATCGCATCCTGGAAATGGCTGGGCCGAACACCACGTTTCGCCAGGAGCTGACCCGCGCGATGGTGAAGGCGTCGCTCGATGCGGTCGAGTATGAATCCGTCGTGAACCACTACAAGCAATTGCTGGCGACGCTCAAGAGTGGAGGTTCAGGTTCTTCCGCCGCCGAGCTCGGTTCGAGGCTCAACGAGATTGTGACCGAAGGCAAAGACTTGACGCGCCAGTTCAACGGCCTATATGAGGAGTGGTCGCGCACGGCGTTCCGGGCAGGTCCTGCCCTGTATCGTACAGAGAAGCCGGGGGCCGTCGAGGTCGTGCGCTCGTTTACGCTGGCGACTTACGCGACGACAATTGCCCTTGTCTTTTTCGTCAGCTTGACGCTCGCGGTTCTCGGGGCCCTGGTGCACACTCGACTGTGGCCCGCGATTGCTGCCGGCGAATAGTTGGTGTCTGCGCAATCAGGTCGCCTTTCGCAGCCGCCACAAGTTGACCGCGGTGCCCGCCCAGACCAATAGCCAGAGCCCTCGTTCCCACCAGCGCGTACTCCCCATGAGCAGAAAGCCGGAGGCGACAAGCAGCAGACCGCCAGCCAGGCTCATCTTCCAGCCTCGTGCTGTAAGGAACACGTCACGCCGACCCCGGCCCTGCTCTCGCGCCCACCAGTCGTAGTAGCTGAACGCGGCGAGCACCACTGCCGCCCCCAGAATCCACAGGCTGTGGGCTATGACAAACCGTACATCGATCACTCTTGGTTTCTCCAGCCTTCCGGGCCGGCGAGGCGGGGCAGGAAAGGCCCGCGCCACAGGTTACCCGGTATGTGCGCTTACGCACTAATGTAGCTGAGCGCCAACAGCCTGATTCGCCCAACTGCCCCGATTCGATTGTGACTGTCGTTTTTCGAGTGTGCCCTACACTGTGAACGCACCATCCGAGGTTGGGCTTGGTCGGGCAGCTCCGCCTGGCGTCTTTCGCGATCTGCTGCGCCTCGGTCTCGGCCTGATCGTTGGCGGTGTGGCCCTGTGGCTCGCTCTTCGTGGCGCAGTCATCGGCGGGTTGCGCACGGCGCTCTCTGGCGCTGATGTCTTCTGGATCGGGGTGGCGCTGGGCTCGGTCATACTGACCGTGGCCGTCGGCGTCGTTCGCTGGCGTCTGCTCTTTCATCCCGAGAGCACGGGTCTGTCATGGTCCAGTCTTGCCGCGGCATTTCTCATCGGACAAATGCTGAACATCATGCTGCCGCTCAGGCTCGGCGAGATGGCGCGCGCCTACTGGCTGAGTCGATCTGAAGACATCCCGGTGGGACGTGCGCTTGGAACGATCGGCGTCGAGAAACTGGCCGACCTCACGAGCTTCGGCCTCGCCGCGGTGGCGCTGTTGGTTCTCGCTGCCGTTCCACCGTGGGTTCAGTCACCCGGCCGCGTGCTGGCGGCAACGGGCGCTTTAGCGGCGACAAGCGTCCTGGTCCTGGCTGCTCGAAGACGTTGGATCATGCAGGGCGTCATACGCGGCGCCGCGTGGCTGCCGTCAACGTTTGGCCGGCGCCTCGTCCATCTGGCGGAAACAGGACTGGAAGGTTCACGCGTCGTGTCGAGTTGGAAGGCGAGCGCAGTGGCAGGGCTCCTTTCCCTGCTCGTCCTGGTGCTGGCAGCAAGCACCAACTATCTCCTCTTCGTCGCCTTCCATCTGAAATTGCCTCTCGTGGCCGCGCTGTTGCTGCTCGTCACCCTGCAGGTCGGGAACACGGTTGTCTCGGTGCCTGGCAACATCGGTGTTTTCCATTACATCACGGTGCTGACGCTCAGCGCGTATTCGGTAGATCATCAGTTCGCGCTCGCCTACGCGATTGTGCTGTACGCCATCGCCCACGTCCCGAAAGTTCTCGCCGGCGCCGTGCTGCTGGTCTGTGCGCCTCGAGAGCTGACCGCCGGCATGTTCGCGTGGCGGCACCGGGGAGGTCGCGCCTGACCGGCCGCGCCCTGCAGCGTTCGGAACACAAAGCGGTCATCCTGATCGGCGATCTGGCCGCGCTGGCCGCCGCCGTCCTGACGTCTCTGTGGCTCTGGTCCCTCACCGCGGGGTTCCCGTTTTCAACCACCTTCGTGAGCGCTCGCGCGATCTGGTTTCTCGCCGTGCCGGCCTGGGCGATCGCCCTCGCGCCCGCCTACGGGGTGCGCATCTCGCTCTCCGTCTTCGATACGGTCGTGCGGCTTGTACAGGCGGCTGCGCTGCTGCTCGGCGCGTATCTGGCACTGTATTTCTACTCGCCGCGCTACCAACTCCCGCGTCTGATGGGACTCTACGTGTTGTGGGACGGGTTCCTGCTGGTCCTCGCGTGGCGGCTGATCTTCGCGTGGTTCTTCAGCCGGGATCTGTTTGCCAGGCGCGTGCTCATCGTCGGAGCCGGCGAGCCCGGATTGACCGCGCTGCGCCTGCTACGCGACTTCGACTTTCGCAACAGCACCGTCGTCGCGCTGCTCGACGCTCCTGGCGCTCGCGCCGAGACGACTGCCGGCTATAGAGCGCGATCGCTCCCGATCGATCCCGACGCGGCGGGAGCCGTCGAGACGGGTTCGAGCGTCGAGGGGCTGCCCGTCGTCGACCGATCGACGCCGCTGCTCGACTGCGCGCGCGAGCTCGAAGTCAACGAGATCGTCCTGGCCCATGCGGGCGCACAGTCCGATCTGTTTTCGGCGCTGGTCGAATGCCAGGAGCTTGGCATCGAGATCGTGACGATGCCGCAGGTCTACGAGGACCTGCTGCACCGTGTGCCCGTGCAGCACCTTGAATCGAGCTGGCTCTTCACATCGTTCGTCGAGTCGGTGCGCGCGAAGGACTCGTCGCTCGTCGCCAAGCGCGCAGCCGACCTGGTGGGCGCCGCGCTGGGGCTTGTCGGGCTCCTGGTGCTTACGCCCTTCATCGCGCTCGCCATCTGGCTGGACTCGGGGCGGCCGATCTTTTTCCGCCAGGTGCGGAGAGGCCGCGCCGGCCGGGAATTCGTGATGTTCAAGTTCCGGACGATGGTGCAGGATGCGGAGCGCGAGACGGGGCCGAAATGGAGCAAGGCCGGCGACACACGAATTACCCGGGTCGGCCGTCTGCTGCGCAAGCTGCGCCTCGACGAGCTGCCGAATCTCGTCAACGTGCTGCGCGGCGAGATGAGCCTCGTCGGCCCGCGGCCCGAGCGACCGGAGCTCGTTGTGATGCTCGCGCGCGACATCCCGTTCTACCGGACCCGGCTCATCGTGCGTCCAGGGCTGACCGGATGGGCGCAGGTGAACTATCGATATGGGGACTCGGTCGAAGATGCGGTGCAGAAGCTGGAGTACGATCTCTACTACTTGAAGCACCGGTCGATGCTGTTCGATCTGCGCATCCTGCTGCGCACGGCTGGCACCGTGTTCCGGCTGGGAGGACGGTGAATGTCGACACTAGCCGGCCAGACGCTGAATTCCCGCAGGCGTGCAGGCGTCGATGTTCAGATCTCCGTGGTGATCCCCTGCCGTAACGAGGCGCCATACATCGCGGGCACGCTGGACGCGGTCCGCGCGCAGGACTGCGCGATCGACGAAGTCATCATCGTCGACGGCGGGTCCGTCGACGGGACAATGGACGTGGTTCGCGAGTACGGTTCGCGCCACCCCGATTTTCCCATGCGGGTGGTGACCGCGGACGGGGCGAACATACCGGCGGCCCTCAATGCCGGCATTTCGGCGAGCCGGTCGGACGTCATCGTCCGCATGGATTCCCATTCCAGGCCCGCGTCCGACTACATCCGCCACGCACTGCGGGCGCTTGACGAAACGGATGCGGCCGTCGTCGGCGGCGTCTGGCAGATTCTGCCGGGCGGACCCGGCAGCGTGGCCGCGGCCATCGCCAAAGCGGTGGCCCACCCGATGGGCGCCGGCGACGCCGCGTACCGGCTGGGCGCCAGCGGGGGAATCGAGCGGCGGCAGGTGGACACCGTCCCGTTCGGCGGCTTCCGGCGATCGCACTGGGAGAAGATCGGCGGCTACAACGAGCAGCTGCTCGTCAACGAAGATTACGAGTTCAACTACCGCACTCGTCAGGCCGGCGGAAGCGTCGTGATCGACACGGCGATCCGGTCCGAATATTTCGCCCGGCCGACGCTGGCGGCGCTCGCGCGCCAGTACTTCCGCTACGGGTGGTGGAAAGGGCGGATGCTGCGCCAGCATCCGAGATCGATCCGGATCCGTCAGGCTGTGCCCGCGCTTTTTCTTCCGGTGTGGCTGCTGCTGGGTGTCGCCGCGGCGCTCTTTCCGGTCGTGCGGCCTGTGTCCGCCGCGCTGCTGGCCGCGTACGTCGTGGCCCTCACAATGGCGGGCATACACGCCGCGGCTGGTCGGTGGCGCCTCGTCATCCCGGCAGCCGCGGCGTTTCTGACGATCCACTCCGCGTGGAGCGCCGGCATCTCGTCGTTCTTCCTGACTGGGGCGAGCGCTATTGCGCGGCGACAGCCCGGCGGACGCCGGCCTCGTGCGGGGCTCACAGGCGTCCAGCTCGTCATTGCCCTGTCATTCATTCTCCTGTTGAGCGTCATCGTGCCGTGGAATATCGCCAGCCGCGTCCACCGAGGCCGCATCGCTCGCGCCAGGGCGGATGTGGCGGCGATCGCCGCCTCGCTGCGAACGGGCGGCGCCGGATATCCGCCCGACGCCATTCTTGTCGGGCCCGGCGCCAACCCTGAGATTCCACAGGGGAGTGACTGGCGTCAGGTCATCGCGATCAGCGCATCAGCCGCGCATCTGGACCTGAGCCTCGCCCCGGATCCCTGGGGGAATCATTACCTGATTTACCCGACGCCGGCGGGGCCCGGCGCAACCCATCCTCCTCCTCCGGGCATCGCCCGGTGGGTGCTGTCGGCCGGTCCAAACGGGATCGTGGACACGCCGTTCCGGCAGGCCCCCGATCGCGCCGCGCTCGGGGGCGACGACATCGGCGTCCAGCTGAATTGACCGACAGGCTGGGGCCATCCAGACATCGTTCAAACGAAAGACTGAGCTGGGCGCCTCAGTCAGTCCGTGCGCACAAAATCCGACGTCGGCGTGTCTGAGCTATGACTGCGCAAGACCCGGCTCGAACCGGCCCGTGTGCAACCTTGCGGTGCACCGGTGCCAGCTCGAGCCGCAGTGAGGTGAGGGGACCCGCTATGGGTTCTCCGTGGCCGGGTTCTCCGTTGCCGCTGGCTTGTCCGCCGGCGGTTTCGGTTTCGCGTCCGCCGCGTCGATGGGGTGGCCATCCGCAAAGGTCGGCTCCGCCCCGCCGATCGTGTTCGGGCACGACACCAGCGCGCCGGTCGCGCCGTTGATATCGCACACCTGCCAGTAGACGCCGGTGCCGCTGGCCGGCGCCGTGAGCGTGGTCAGGAGCGTGTCGTAGTTGAAGATCTTGACTCGCGCGCCCGACCCGGCGAGGGGCGGCGTCCCGGCGAAGTTGTTCACGAAGTACCGGTAGGTCCCCGGGAACCGCTGCGCGACGTCCATATTCTCCGGACCAAAGCCGCTCGTGTGATCGGCTTCCTGGAAGGTGTAGGGCGGCAACGTGGTCGAGCCCCTGTTGCCGTAGTACACGTGGTAATAGAGGCCGCCGATCTGCGGCGTCAGCAAGTGCCCGTCGAGATCGCCCGGATATTCATTCCACGTGAGGACGATGCTCGTGGGCGCGGACGCGACCGTGAAGCTACGGCCGGTACTCCAGGGCCCGTAGGCGGCCGGGCTCCAGGTCTCGATCCACCAGTTGTACTGGCCGCTCGGCAGATTGACCGGCGTGGGAAGCGAGCAGAGCGAGCTCCCACACACCGAGGAGCCCGGATACCACGTCCGAACCACGCCTCCCGTGGCCACATTGTCCAGCCACAGGTAATACCACGTGGCCGTCGCGACCTTGTTCCACTGGAAGGTGACGCCGGGAGTCGTCTCCGTCCCGGCGCTGAGCGGATTGACCAGCGTCGCAGCGGTCGGGAGAGTATCAGTCGGCGTGAAGCTCAGGCTGGTGCTCCACGGCCCGTACGCGATCGGATTCCACGTCTCCACCCACCACGTGTGCAGATTCCCGCTGGCCAGGCTGACGGGCGGCGTGACCGAGCACACGCTGAAGCTGCACACCGAGTCCGACGGATACCACGTGGTAATAACCGGCGTCCCGCCCGCGTTCTGCACCCAGAGGTAGTACCACGTGGCTGCCCCGACCTTGCTCCAGCTAAACGTCGGCGTGGTGTTCGCGACACTGCCCGTGGGCGACGTCAACGTCGTCGCCGTCGGGGTCGTGGGCGTGAAGCTCAGGCTGGTGCTCCACGGCCCGTACGCGAGCGGGTTATACGTCAACACCCACCACGTGTGCGTGTTCCCGACCGCGAGCGCCACCGCCGGGGTGACCGAACAGGTCGACGTCCCACACACCGAGGCGGAGGTGTACCACGTTTGAATGAGCGGCGTCCCCGCCGCGTTCTGCACCCAGAGGTAATACCAGGTGGACGAGGAGACCTTGTCCCACGTGTACGTCGGTGTCTGGTCCCCGATGGAGCCCGTCGGCGTGATGAGGAATGTCGGTGGAGGCGCACCGGCCACGAA
Organism: Vicinamibacteria bacterium; assembly: GCA_041485905.1. GTDB lineage: Bacteria > Acidobacteriota > Vicinamibacteria > Vicinamibacterales > CAVVIG01 > JAHFUI01. The sequence goes on along the minus strand of JBGPKK010000081.1, from coordinate 5,497 downwards.
GTTCAAGGGGCTGCTCCACGGGCCATAGCCGCCAGGGTTATAGAAAGTCTCGATCCACCAGGTATACGACACGCCCGGGGTGACCGCGAAGGACGGGGTGACCGCGCAGGTCCCGCCCGCCGTGGGGCAGACCGACGCCGCCGTGTACCACGTCTGAATCACCGGCGCGCCTGACGAGGTGACCTGGACCCACAGGTAGTACCAGGAGGCCCCGGTCTTGTTCCAGGTGTAGGTCGGCGTGGTGGTTCCCGTGGCGCCCGACGGCGCGATCAGCGTCGTCGCGGCGAAGCCTGGCACAAAACTGAGCGGGTTGCTCCACGGGCCATAGCCGTAGCTGTTCCACGTCAAGACCCACCACGTGTACGTGCCACCGAAGGCCGGTACCGCGGGGATCACCGAACAGGTCGCCGCCCCACACACCGAGGCGGCGGTGTACCACTGCTGGATGACCGGCGTGCCCGAGTTTTCCACCCAGAGGTAGTACCAAGTCGCCGGGCTGGCCCCGGTCACCTTGTCCCACGTGTAGGTCGGATGGTTCGTGCTGATATAACCGCTCGGTGACACCAGCGTCGCTGCCGTCGGTGGGCCGAGGCTGCTGTAAGACATCGCACACCCGGAGACGGCGTTGCTCCACTCTTGCTGGATGATGTAGTTGCGGCCGTTGAGGGTCGCGTTGGATCCGTCGGCGGCCCGCGCGCCGAAGTTGAAATTGCAGAGGTCGCCGTTCTCGCCGCTGGTGTCCACGTAGTACCAGGCGTTGCCGAGCGGATCGGTCACCGTCTCCAGGATCTCGTGGGCGGAGACGTTGATCGCGGCGTCGACCACCTGGCCGTTTGGCCAGGGAGACGACTCGAAGCAACCGGCCTGCGGATACAGGATCTGCCCTATGGCGGGGTTGGCGAACCAATGAAGACCGCAGATGCCCGAGATAGTGCTGAGGTAGCCGCTTGGCGTGTAGACCTGGAAGTAGCTGTTCGCGTCGCTCGTCCAACCGTTAGCGATCTTCGCCCGGTTGACCTCGGCAAGGAGATCCGCGTAGCTCACATTGACGTTCGGGATGGCGTTCGTGGTGTCCAGCCAGGTGCCCCCGTACACCAGGCCGGTACTGATATAACCAACCGTATCGTTGTACTGACTGGCGGTGGCGTAGTAAGGGCTGCCGTTCAAGTCCTGCACGAACTGGTTGATGGTCGTCTGGTAGCCGGAGAGAAACGAGCCGCTCGGACCGGCCCAGAAGATCGTGAAGATCTTCTGCGTGTGCTGCACGGGACCGGCGTGATACGTCATGTTTCCAACCAGGGCCCCGCCCCGTACGACCCGGCTCATTGGGTCGTTTTCCATGGGAACGACGCCGGCCAGAGGCGGGGAGTCCGGCGACGCTGCCGTCGCGCTCGCACCGGTGCTCGGCGCAGCTGCGGAACTGTTGGGGCCGGGCGCGTTCGGCGACGGCTCCTGGCCGCTCGCCGTGGGCACAAACCAACTCAACTGGCAGACCGCCAGGGCGAGAACAAATCCCAATCGACGAAAGGTGTGACGAGACATCAGAGGTTCTCCTCGTTTAGGGTTGTCGTCATCCCTGGCAGCTCTTTCTGGAAGGCCGCTAAATGTACTTGGCCGCCGCCTCAATTGTCAACGCTGCTCTGGCGCAAAAACGGGTGGACATTTATCAGGCATGCTAATCTGGGTGTGCATCAAGGCAGGTGGCAACATTGTCTGCCGATAGCATGGTGAATGAGGCGCGATGCAGGAGGCGAAAGTGAGAAATTTCAAATATTTGAATATTTTTTTGATTTTTCCGCTCCTGGGATGTTCCGGGGGTAACAATCAAAATCCAACAGTTGCGAGTCCTGGAGTCGTTGATGTAGGTGCAATTGCTGGTGCGGGAGCAGGCATTCTTGTTGCTGGCTGTAATTTTAGTGATCGGGACCAGAATTACGCTTTTGACATCGTTGTCTCCGGCTTGGATAACGTGGGCCAGGGTCAAAAACTTCGTGCCGCCATCTACGATCGTTCCGGCTCAATCCAGGGCGTATTTTCGGTAGAAGTCCTTCCGGGCGCCACGGGCTCGACGCTGTTGGAAACTATTCAGAGCGCTGATGATGGAGGGACTTCGTTCAAAATAGAAATAAGCAACACCGTTTCAACCCAGAGCCCACCAACTTACGCTTCAAATCTGGTTCATGCTCACTTATCTGACGGAAGTCAAATCAGCAACAGGGGCTTACTGTGTAGCGCCGGCCATTGAGATGGCGTGATTTTCTCCGGAATCATGGGTTCTCCGTTGCCGCTGGCTTGTCCGCTGTCGCTCGCTCGCCCTCCGTCGGCTTCAGTTTCTCATCCGCCGCGTCAATGGGGCGGCCATCCGCGAACGTCGGCTCCGAGTCGCCGATCGTGTTCGGGCAGCTCACGAGCGCGCCGGTTGCGCCGTTGATATCGCACACCTGCCAGAAGTCGCCTGTGCCGCTGGCAGGCGCCGTGAGCGTGGTCAAGAGCGTGTCGTTGCGGTAGATCTTGACCGTCGCGCCCGACCCGGCAAGGGGCCGCTCACCGTTCTCACTACCAAAGAAGTTGTCCACGAAGTACCGGTAGGTCCCTCCAAACGGTACCGCGATGATGATGTTTTCATTGCCAAAGCTGAAGCGGTCGAATTCATGGTGCGCGTACGGCGGTAACGTGGTGGAGCCCTTGTTGGCGTAGAACACGTGATAGTAGAACGCCCCAATCTGCGGCGTCAGCAGGTGCGCGTCGAGCTGGCCCGGGCGTTCCTTCCACGTCAGAACGATGCTAGTGGGGGCCGACGCCACCGTGAAGGTAAAGCCGGTGCTCCACGGCCCATACCCGCCCGGGCTCCAGGTCCGGATCCACCAGTTGTACTGGCCGCTCGGCAGATTAAGCGGCGTGGGAACCGAGCAGAGCGCGCTCCCACACACCGACGAGCCCGTATACCACTGCTGAATCACGTTTCCTGTGGACACATTGTCGACCCACAGGAAATAGTACGTGGCCGCCGCGACCTTGTTCCACTGGAAGGTGACTCCGGGACTTGTCTCTACCGCTGTGTTGAGCGGTGACGACAGAGTCGCCGCGACCGGGAGGGTCGCGGTCGGCGTGAAGGTAAAGCCGGTACTCCACGGCCCGTACGCCATCGGGTTCCAGGTCTGAATATACCAGGTGTGCGTATTCCCACTGACGAGGTCGACCGGCGGCGTGACCGAGCACACGCCCGAGCCGCCCCCGCACACCGAGTCCGACGTGTACCACGTTTGAATGACCGGCGTCCCGCCCGCGTTCTGCACCCAGAGGTAGTACCAGGTGGATGACGAGACCTTGTTCCAGATATACGTCGGCTGGGTGGTCGGCACACCGCCCGCGGGCGACGTCAACGTCGTCGCCGTTGGGGCCATGGGCGTGAAGGTTCTGATAGGGCTCCACGGTCCATACCCGATCCCGTCCCACGTCTCCACCCGCCACGTGTGGGTGTCGCCGGCCGCGAGCGTCACCGCAGGGGTGACCGAACAGCTCCGCGTACCGCACACCGAGGCGGCGGTGTACCACGTTTGAATGACCGGCGTCCCCGCCTGGTTCTGCACCCAGAGGTAGTACCAAGACGACGAGCTGACGATGTTCCAGGTGTACGTCGGTGTCTGAGTGCCGATGGAGCCAAAGGGAAATATGAGGCTTGTCGCTGGCGGCACATCGGTCCTGAAGTCCAACGGACCGGCCCACGGCCCGTAGCTCCCAACGTCATAGTAGGTCTCGACATACCAGGAATACCCCACTCCCGCAGTGACCGCGAACGACGGCGTCACCGAGCACGTCCCACCCGACGCCGGACAGGCCGAGGCGGCCGAGTACCATGTCTGGAGCACCGGGACGCCTGTGGAGGTTTGCACCCACAGGTAGTACCAGGGCGCGCGCACGTTGTTCCACGTGTAGGTCGGCGTCGTAGTCCCCACCGTCCCCGATGGCGCGATGAGCGACGTCCCCGCAAAGCCGGGCACAAAACTGAGCGCGCGGCTCCACGGGCCATACCCAGCCGGGTTCCACGTTTCCACGCTCCACCAGTACGTGCCATTCGTGAGCGGCACTGGCGGCGTGACAGCACAATTCGACACCCCGAAAGTCGACGGCCCACATCCCACCTGCGCCGCGGTGTACCACTGCTGGAACACCGGTGTCCCCGACGAGTTGGCCACCCAGAGGTAGTACCACGTCGCCGAGATGAGGTTGGTCCAGGTGTAGGTGGGCGGGTTCGCACCGATTGCACCACTTGGCGACAACAACGTCGTGGCCGGTGGCGGGAGCTGCGACAGCGAAATCACCCACAAGCCGCGGCCATGGGTGCCGGCAGCAACGACGCCCAAGGTCGTGTTCAATTCGATCTGGAAGACCTGGGCGTTTGGCAAAAAGCCGAATCGGCTCCAGGAGCCGCCGTCGTCGGTGGTGACATAGGCACCGTCATCGTTCCCGACGAAGAGCTGACCGGCCGTGGTGGAATCAATCTGCAGCGACCACGCCGGGAGGCTGGGAAGGTTGCCGCTGATGTTCGTCCACAGGACGCCGCCGTTCGTCGTCTTGAAGACATTACCTCCACTGGTGAATTGGCCGATGACCGCGTACGCAATCAAAGGATTGCTCGGGCTCACCTGAATGTCGCGGACAACGCCACTGACCGGAAGGTTACGCAGGTTCCAGGTGGTGCCGTGGTCACTACTGAAATACGTCTGCGTGGCCGCAGCCGCGTACATGGCATTCACGTCGGAAGGCGCCAGCCCGATCGCGGTCACATTGCTGGAAAAGGCCGCGCCAAGCGCGCTCCAACCATCGCCTCCGTTCGTGGTCTCGAACACGTGCCTCGCACCATACAAGACCCTATCGCCGTTGCCCGGATCGACCACAAATGGCGCGTAGAAGTTCTGCAGGCTGCCAGAGTTGTCCGTAATTCCGCTGACCTTGCTGACCCAACTCGTGCCGCCGTCATCGGATCGACGGAAGAAGGCCGCCGAGCCAAAGCTCGCGACCGGAGCCTGATGGTAAATGCGGATCGGATTCGTCTTGCTGAATCTGACGAAGCCGCCATCTCCTCCCTCGACCAGCTGCCACGACGAGGAACCCGTGTACCTCGAGGTGCCGTTGTCCTGGCTGCCGCCGAACGCAATGTTGAGATTGGTCGGATGAATCGCGATGCCCTGGAACTGGATCGTGTTCAGATTCCCATTCAGATGTGTCCATTGCACGGGTGAGACGTTGTCCAGCCGGTAAATCCCGCCGTCGTCGCCGTCGAGATATCTGCCGCTCGCATCGAAGGCTGCCGCGTGATGATCGACATGCGGCCCGGTGGCGCCCGAGCCAGTCAGCGAGATGTCGGCCCAGGTGAGACCACTGTTGATCGATCTGATGAGACTGTTGCTGCCAGAGGCGCCGCCGGCGTAGACGATCGCCGAGTTGAGGGGATCAACGATCAGCGTGGTGTCGTACCAGCCCTGTCCTCCGAGAT
>JBGPKK010000080.1:0-20462 GCA_041485905.1 Vicinamibacteria bacterium | reverse complement strand
GCCGATCTCGTCTGGCGCCATACGACGACCGGCGACGTGGCGGTGTGGCTGATGAACGGCGCGGTGGTCAAGCAGGTGCCCATCGTCGCGTCGGGCGTGCCCCTGGCGTGGCAGATCCAAAAATAGCTGGTGCGATAGCGCCGCAGGACCACGGACGAATTATGGCTGCCCTCCGCGGCCGCGGCCGGCCGCCTGCGCTCGGGGCAGCGGCTTGCGCGGGAGCTTCTCCTCACGGTTCGCCGTGTTGTACGCGAACGAGGCGACGATGACTGCGTTGCGCATCATGTCGTCGGCTTGAACGCGCTCGTAGACGTCCTGGTTCGAGTGATGCGTGCGCGAGTCGTACTCGACCGGATCCTGAATGAACTGAAATCCTGGCAGTCCGACGGCGTCGTACGACGTGTGATCGGTCCCGCCCGTGCTGCGGATCGTCAGCGTCGTCATGCCGAGGTTCTTGAAAGGCTCGATCCAGCTCTGAAAGATCGGCGCCACCGCTTCGTTGCCCTGTAGGTAGACGCCGCGAATTGTGCCGGTGCCGTTGTCGACGTTGTAGTACGCCGACAGCTTCGCGTGCTCGGGCTTCAACGCCATCGTTTGCCGGTCGGCGAAGTGACCTGTCACATACGCCGCCGATCCGAGCAGCCCTTCTTCTTCGCCACCCCACAACGCGAGACGCACCGTCCGGCGCGGCTTCAAGCCGGTGGTCTTCAGAATCCGCATCGCTTCCATCATGACGGCCGATCCGGCCGCGTTGTCCGTCGCGCCCGTGCCGGCGTGCCAGGAGTCGAAGTGCGCGCCGAGCATCACGATCTCGTCGGCCTTGTCGGTGCCCGGAAGCTCGGCGACGATGTTGAAGCCGTTCAGGTCGTCGTCGTAGAACGTGTTGTCGATGTCCATCTGCAGCGTAACCGGGATGTTCTTCTCCAGCGTCCGGACGATCCGGCCGTACTGCTCGATTGAAAGAACGACCTGCGGCGCCTGAAGCGGAGCCTTCGGGTCGCGCGATACGCCCGGGACGGCCTGGACGAAGAACGTTCCGCCGTCACCGGCGCTCGGATCGATGACCGCCGCCACGCCTTCGTCGACGAAGAACTGAGTTCTCTTCCTCTGAAATTCCTGCGGGTTGGCGACGGCTCCCGCCGGCGGGGCGCCGCGGCCGCGTCCGGCGGCGACGGGCTGCTTCGACAGATTGTCCAGTTCGGCGTCGGTCAACCGGTGACCGAGCGGCTCGAAACGGGCCGCGACCTGCCGCATCGGGGTTGTCAGCACGAACTTGCCGCGGAGCTTGCCGCGCCAGGCGTCGAGATCGCGGTCGTTCTGAATGGGTGCCAGCACTGCCTCGCCGCTGACCGGACCATGTGTCCCGGGACTCCACGCCTTGGGAAACGCAATCAGCGGATATGCGCGGGGCGTGACGGCCATGGCCGCAAAGCGCTGATTCTGCCAGCCGCGGCCGAACGGCCAGGTTTCCACATGCACGTTGGCGAGTCCCCATTCCTTCATCGTTTTCTGCGCCCAGTCGGCGGCTTCCTTGATATTGGGCGAGCCGGTCAGGCGGGGCCCGTAGACATCGGTGAGGTAGCTTTCGACCTCCATCACCTTCGACCGCTGCAGTCCTTCGTCCTTGATGCGGTAGACGGCGTCGAGGTCGATTTTCTCCGTGGCCGGACCGTCTGCCGCGCGCGGCAGGGCGGCCAGGAAGGCGAAGAACGCCACGACGAGGAACGCGTGCCGGGTTTTCATAACAAGGGGCCTCCCTGAAAGGCGCAATGTATCACCCGACTCACCTGCCCTACCAGACCCACCTGACCTACCTGATCCACCCGACCGACCGGACCCGTAGGATAATTCGCTCATGGCGACCGTGCATCCCTTTCGTGCGTTGCGTCCGCGTCCAGTTGAAGCCGCTCGCGTGGCGGCCTTGCCCTACGACGTCGTCACGACGGAAGAAGCGCGCGCGCAGGCGGGTGACAATCCGCTGAGTTTCCTGCGGGTATCGCGACCCGAGCTCGAGTTGCCTCCTGGCACCGACCCGTACAGCGACGCCGTGTACGAGCGCGCCGTTCTGAATTTCGAGCGGCTGACGAAAACCGCGCTCGTCGTCGAGGACCACTCGAGCCTGTACTTCTACCGGCTGCGCAGCGGCGCGAACGAGCAGACCGGCCTTGCCGCCTGCTATTCCCTTGACGAGTACGACCGGGACATCATCAAGAAACACGAGCGAACCAGACGGGACAAGGAAGACGACCGCACGCGCCACATGCTGGCTCTCGGCGCCCAGACAGGCCCTGTGTTCCTCGTGTATCGTCGGTCCGGCGGCGTCGACGAGATCGCCGCACGCGTGACCGCTGGGGAGCCGTTGTTCGATTTCGACGCGCCTGACGGGGTGCGCCATACGGTCTGGGTCGTCGACCGAGAGTCGGCTGCCGAGCTGATGGCGGCATTCGGCAGGATACCGACGCTCTACATCGCTGACGGCCATCACCGTGCGGCCAGCGCCGCCCGTGCACGGGACGAGATCGGCGATCGAGCGATCACGCGCATCTCGCTAAGCGGAAAGGCGGATTACACCACGTTCCTGGCCGTGGCGTTTCCACACGATCAGGTGAAGATACTGCCTTACAACCGCGTCGTGACGGATCTTGGGGCGCAGTCAGCGGCCGACTTTTTGAAGTCTGTCGCCGAACGGTTCGAGGTCACGGCCGGTTCGCCTGCGCCGGCCAGGCAGGGCGAGATCGCGATGTATCTCGACAAGCGGTGGCACACGCTGCGGCCGCGCGTTGGTGGCACCGATGGAGATCCGATTGCGGCACTCGACGTGAGTGTGCTCCAACAGCAACTGCTCGAGCCGGTGTTGAAGATTCAGGATATCCGCACCGACAAGCGAATCGAATTCGTCGGCGGGGTCCGCGGAACCGGCGAGCTCGAGCGGCTGGTCGATTCGGGGCATGCAGCGGTCGCGTTCTCGCTCTACCCGGTACGCGTAGAGGATCTCATGGCGGTGTCCGACGCCGGCGCCATCATGCCGCCCAAGTCAACATGGTTCGAGCCGAAACTCAGGGACGGGTTGTTGATACACGAGATCTGACCGACATGGGGAAGCCGGGCCTGATAAGGCCCGGCCTACGTACTGAGCGGAAAGTCGCGGCGATCTACGCCGAGCGGCGAGGCCGCGAAGGCACAGATCTCGTGGCGGTTGCGCTGCTGCGAAGCCGATGACTAAGTGGATCGTCGATGGAATCAATGCCGAGCGGCGAGGCCGCGAAGGCACAGGTCGTGGGGGTGGGGCCCCACGACAAAGTAAGAGATGAAAATTCTCATCGCAGACCTCTTCGAGGAGAGTGGCATCGATGCGCTGACGCGCGCCGGATGCAACGTCGTGTATCAGCCGGATCTCAAGGACGAGACGCTGGAACACGCCATTCGGTATAGCGGCGCCGAGGTGCTCGTCGTTCGCAGCACGATTGTGACGGGTCCGATGCTCGACGCCGGATCGCTGTCGCTCGTCGTGCGCGCCGGCGCCGGGTACAACACGATCGACGTCGCCACCGCCTCCAATCGCGGCATTTACGTCTCGAATTGCCCGGGGAAGAACTCCGTCGCTGTCGCGGAACTGGCGTTTGGGTTGATCCTCGCGCTCGATCGCAGGATCCCCGACAACGTGGCCGACCTGCGGCGCGGGATCTGGAACAAGAAAGAGTACTCGAAAGCGCGCGGTCTCTCCGGCCGTACGCTGGGTCTCATCGGCTACGGCAAGATCGGACAGGAGATGGCGGTGCGCGCCCACGCGTTCGGCATGCCGGTCATCGTCTGGAGCCGCCGCTTCTCGGCAGGCGCTGGGAATTCTGGCGAGCAGCCTGTGCCGATCACGATCGCCGCATCACCGCAGGAGGTGGCCGAACGGTGCGATGTGCTCAGCCTGCACCTCGCGCTCACGCCTGAGACGCGCGGGCTGATCGATGCGGCTGTGCTCGACAGGCTGAAGGCGGAGTCATATGTGATCAATACGGCGCGGGCCGAGCTCGTCGACGCTGCGGCGCTCGAGCGGGCGATTCGCGAGCGGCACATCAGGGTAGCGGTCGACGTGTTCGCGGCCGAGCCCGGAGGGTCTGTCGGCGAGTTCAGTGACCCGATCGTCAACCTGCCCGGCGTCTACGGCACGCACCACATCGGGGCGGGCACCGACCAGGCGCAGGAGGCGACCAGCGCTGAGGCCGTTCGGATCGTCACCACGTACAAAGATACCGGCAAGGTCCCCAACGTCGTGAATCTCTCGAGGAAGACGCCGGCCACGCACATGCTTGTCGTGCGCCATCGCGACCGCCCCGGCGTTCTCGCGCACGTCTTCAATCAATTGCGCGCGGGCAACATCAACGTTCAGGAAACCGAGAACGTCATTTTCGAGGGAGCCGAGGCGGCCGTCGCGCGCATCAACGTCGACGGCGCGCCATCTGAGGAGCTCCTGAAGACGATCCAGAACGGAAACAGCGATATTCTTAACCTGCGGCTCGTGACGATATGACCGTTCATCGGGTCTACAACTTCGCCGCCGGCCCGGCTGTGTTGCCGGTGGCGGTCCTCGAAGAGATTCAGCGCGACCTGATTGCGCTGCCCGGCGTCGGCATGTCGATTCTGGAGATCAGCCACCGCTCGAAGCCCTTCGAGTCGGTTCTGGCGCAGGCCGAAGCCGACATTCGGACGCTCGCAGGCATTCCCCCGAACTATCGCGTGCTGTTCCTTCAGGGAGGGGCGAGCCTCCAGTTCTCGATGGTCCCGATGAATCTGCTGTCGGCCGGCGCGACCGCCGATTACATCGACGGCGGGTCGTGGGCTGACAAGGCGATCACGGAGGCGAAAAAAGTCGGCCGGGTCAACATCGCCGCGTCGACCAAAGGCGAGCACTACGCGCGCATACCCGCGCAGTCCGAGCTCGTGCTCTCTCCGGGCGCGGCGTACGTCCACATGACGTCGAACAACACGATTGAGGGCACGCAGTACAAACGCCTTCCCGATGTGGGCTCGGTACCGCTTGTCAGCGATACCTCCTCGGAAATGTTCAGCCGGCCGATCGACGTCAGCCGTCACGCGCTGATTTATGCCGGCGCGCAGAAGAACATGGGCCCGGCCGGCGTGACGGTCGTCATCCTCCGCGACGATTTGCTTCGGCGCTCTGTGGAAAAGAAGGCGTCGCTGCCCACGATGCTCAATTACGCCACCCACGCTGAACACAGGTCGCTGTACAACACGCCGCCGACGTTTGCCGTCTACGCGCTTGGCCTGGTGATGAAGTGGCTCCTCGCGCAGGGGGGACTGTCTTCCGTCGGCGCCACCAACGAACGCAAAGCCGCCAGGCTGTACGCGGAAATCGACCGCACCGGTTTCTATCGAGGGACGGCGGCGAAAGTCGATCGCTCCGTCATGAACGTCACCTTTCGCCTGGCGACCGAGGACTTCGAGAAGCGGTTCGTCGCCGAATCGACGATGGCGGGGTTCGACGGCCTCAAAGGTCACCGTGCGGTCGGCGGGATGCGGGCGTCCATTTACAACGCGTTTCCCGAGGAGGGCGTGGACGCCCTCGTCGATTTCATGAAGGATTTCGAGCGGAGACTGGGGTAGCAGCCCAGCGAGTGTAGTGTTTCGATACAGAATCTGTGGTGCGCGGGTCGGCTTCCGTGCTACCATCGTATCTTTCGACCCCACCACAGGTCACCGGTCACCCTTGTCAGCGGATTCCTCGGAGGGTAGCGCAGTGTGGTTTTCCTTGGTCGTCGCTCTGATTGTGTCGGCGCTTGTCACGCAGGTCGCCGTGTTTAGCACGACCATCTATCTGCACCGTGCGGCCACCCATCGCGCAATCGTGCTGCATCCGGCCGTGGAGTGGTTCTTCCGGTTCAGTATCTGGATCACGACCGGCATCGTGCCCGACGAGTGGGTGGCCGTGCACCGCAAGCACCACGTGTTTACGGATGAGGAAGGCGATCCGCACAGCCCCGTGCTCGAAGGGTTCTGGAAGGTCCAGTGGGGCAACGTCTTCTATTACATCCGCGAGCTCAAGGATAAGTCGATCGTCGCGAAATACGCGCGAGACATGAAGAAAGACGCGTGGGATCGGTGGCTCTTTGACCGGGGGGTTGTCGGACCGACGATCGGCACCATTGTTCTATGCCTCGTGCTCGGGCTTGGCTGGGGCCTGCTGGCGGCCGGGCTGCACGCGTTCCTGTACGTGTTCGTTCTGTCATCCTCGATCAACGGGCTGTGCCATCACGTCGGGTACAAGAACTTTTCCAACACCGCGACAAACATTCGGTTCATTGCCTGGTTGACCGGTGGAGAAGGACTGCACAACAACCACCACGGGTTTCCGCGAAGCCCGAAGTTCAGCTTTCGGCCCAGTGAATTCGATCCAGCCTGGCCCGTCATCTGGTTGCTGGCACGGCTCAAGCTCGCCAAGCCGTACAAAACCATTGATGCGGCGTTGACCTCAAAGACTGCATAAGCCGCGAGTCGCGGCGTTACTGAGGCGCCGGCCGGAAGCGCCTTCGCCTCCGTCTGCGGCGTCTGCGGGGCGTGCGCGGCTCGGCCTCATGTTCGTCGGTGCCCAAGTCGACGGACGTGTCCACGCTCGCAAGAAACGCCTTCCATTGCTCGATGATGTCCGGCGCGCCGCCGTGAATCTCCAGCCACGTGAGCGCCTCGCGAAAAATCGTGCGGTGCGACAGCGCGCGTCTGGCACGCGGGCTGACGTTGAGGTCGCGGAGCCGCCGCTGGACACCGAGGAGCTGCTGCAGGCGCTCGACGTCCCGTCGCGCAAGCGGTAACTCGCCGAGGCGCGGGCCAGCAGGTCGGCGCCGATCGTGCCGGTGCGCCACCCGTTGATCGTCCGCGCCGCGCTCCTCGCGCGCCATCGCCTGCCGGGGAACGCCTTCAGACCGGCCTTCTTCAGATCGACCCTCGCCCGGAGACAGACCGAGCGGCGCGAGCAGGCTGCCCATCAGGATGGCGTTGCTGAGCGTGTCGGGCGTCGACTTGAACCGCCGACGGTAGAGATCCAGCGCTGTCAGCGACTCCCACAACGATTCGGCGGCGCCGTGGTGCAGCTCCGCCGAGATCGGCTCCAGCAGTCCGAGCCTCGCCAGTTCGCGGAACGTGCGCTCCGACGATCCTCCCCGCAGAATCTTGTAGTACTCCTCGAGCATTCGCGGCGGCGCCGCACGCGCGATTTCGTGCCGCAGCAACTGGATCGCGTCGACGACCGGCTTGTCGATCGTGAAGTCGAGCCGCGCCGCGAGCGCGACCGCGCGCAGCATGCGCACGGGATCCTCCCGAAAGCGGACCTCCGGATCCCCGATCGAGCGGACGATGCCGGCGCGCAGGTCTTCGAGGCCGCCGACATAATCGATGATCGAAAACGTGGCAATGTCGTAGAACAGGGCGTTGATTGTGAAGTCGCGTCGAAACGCGTCCTCTTCGGGAGTGCCGAATGTGTTGTCGCGGTGCATCAGATGATCGCGGTGTTCCGTTGCCTCGCTCGTCGCCGGCGCGGCGACGGCCTCTTCGGCTTCCGCGGCCGAGTGGTGAACCGGGGCCGGAACGCCGTCCTGCACGATTTCCTCGCCAGGTGCGACCTGGCGTCGAAACGTCGCGACCTCGATCACTTTCTGACCGAACTTCACGTGGGCCAGTCGGAACCGCCGGCCGATGATCCAGCAGTTGCGAAACAGCTTCTTGACTTGATAGGGATGCGCTGAGGTGCCGATGTCGAAATCCTTGGGCCGCTGGCCGATCAGGAGATCGCGGACGCTCCCGCCGACCAGATAGGCGGCGTAATTGAACTGGCGGAGCCGGTAGAGAACCTTCAGGGCGTCCGGGTCCACGTCGCGGCGCGAGAGCGAGTGCTCGGCGCGTGGAACGACCCTCGGGTCAGCCATCGAAGGGCATTGTACCAAAGGCGTAAGTAACGGCAGTTAAGTATATATATTTCAACGTTTTAGCCATCTATTTCCGATGTGGTACCATCGCATCATGCGTCGGGTTGGCTGGGCGCTCGCCCTCCTGTTTGCGTTGGTCGCCGAAGCCAGGGCGGCCGACGAGCGCGACCCGCTCGCCCTCGCGCGAGTGCTGTACAACCAGCGGAAGTTCGAGGCGGCCGTCGCCGCGGCTAATCAGGCGCGTCTGATGCCGGCGCGCGCTGACAGCGCCGATCTCATCGCGGCGCGAGCGTACTTGGAGCGCTTTCGCGAGAGCTCGGTCGCCGACGACCTCACCAGCGCGCGCGAGCGTCTTCGCCGCGTCGATCCGCAGCGATTCGGTCCCCACGAGCGCGTCGAGCTCATCGTCGGACTCGGAGAGGCGCTGTATTTCGACGGTTCGTACGGGGCAGCGGCCGACGTGTTCGATTCCGTCCTCGTGGGGGCCGGTGCGCTGACGGCCGACGATCGCGAGCGCGCGATCGACTGGTGGGCCAGCGCGCTCGATCGCGACGCGCGTCCGCGCACCGAGGTCGAGCGTCAAGCGGTCTACCAGCGGGTTCGCGATCGCATGAGTGCCGAGCTCGCGACCGCGCCGGCGAGCACCGCGGCCGTCTACTGGCTCTCCGCGGCCGCGCGTGGACAGGGCGATGTGCAGGGGGCCTGGGACGCCGCGGAAGCCGGCTGGGTGAGGGCGCCGTTGGCCAGCGAGCGAGGCGCCGTCCTCAGAGCGGATCTCGATCGGCTCGTGGTGCGCGCACTGGTGCCGGAACGCGCGCGCGCACTCGGTCAGCCGGCCGAGCTCCTACGTCAGGAGTGGGAGCGATTCAAGGAACGTTGGACGAAACCGTAGGTCGGTTACCAGTCCCCGAAAATCTCGCTGGCGGGGAAGGCGAGGTCCGGAAGAATGCGCGACCGCACGGCGTCTTTGTCGGATGCCACCTGTTCGAGCGCATAGGAATCGCCCGAGAGCCAGTAGACTTCACACCTTCGCTCGCGCGGATCAACCAGCCAGTATTCGGGAACGTGGTAGCGCCCGACATCGAGCTCCGAGAAGACGATGTCAATCGGCGAGACGAGCACGATGCCCCCGTGCATCTGCCGATACGCTCGGAAGAGCGCCTCGATGTTCTGAGCCGCGACCAGTTCAGACTCGGACAGCCACGGTGTCAGCACGCGGTCAGGTGTCGGTGTCGTGTTCTTTTTTGGATAGGCGGACCTGCTCAGGTCCGGCTGACTATCGCGCTTTCCCGTTGCGGTAAGGTCCTACTACAATGAGCGCCACCAGTTCATCGGGACCTACCATGGCCCTTGCTGCCGGCACGCGCCTCGGCCCGTACGAGATCCAATCCGCCCTCGGCGCGGGCGGCATGGGCGAGGTGTATCGTGCGCGCGATACGCGCCTCGACCGCACGGTCGCGATCAAGATCCTGCCCGAGGCGCTGGCCGCCGATCCGCAGTTCCGCGAGCGGTTCGACCGCGAGGCGCGCGCGATCTCGCAACTGACTCACCCGCACATCTGCAGGTTGTACGACGTGGGGCATCAGGACCCTTCGACCCTTCGAGAGCCTCAGGGTCGTCCCGAGCAAGGTCGAGGGACGACAGGGTCAGGGCAGGCGGTCGACTTCCTCGTGATGGAGTACCTGGACGGCGAGACGCTGGCCGATCGTCTCGCGAAGGGCGCCCTCCCGCTCGATCAGGCGCTGAGGGCCGCGATCGAGATCGCGTCCGCCCTCGACACGGCGCATCGAGCGGGCATCGTCCATCGTGATCTCAAGCCCGGCAATATCATGCTGACCAAAGCGGGCGCGAAGCTGTTGGACTTCGGCCTCGCGAAACAGAGTGTAGGGCGGGCCTTATCAGGCCCGCCGATGGGTTCGCCGGACCTGAAAGGTCCGGCCTACGCACCGACGTCGCTGCCCACGACGCCCCCGGTGGCCATGACGGCGGCGGGCACGATCCTCGGGACCTTCCAGTACATGGCGCCCGAACAGCTCGAAGGGCAGGACGCGGACGCGCGCACCGACATTTTCGCGTTTGGGGCGGTTGTTTACGAGATGCTGACGGGCAAGCAGGCGTTCAAGGGGACGAGCCAGGCGACGCTGATTGCGTCGATCATCGGATCGGACCCCGCGCCGGTGTCCGAGCTCCAGCCGTTGACGCCGGCTGGACTCGACCAGATCGTGCAGCGCGCGCTCGCCAAGGATCCCGACGATCGCTGGCAGAGCGCACGCGATCTGCTCTCGCAGTTGAAATGGATCGCCGAGAGCGGCTCGCGCGCCGGCGCGCGGGCGGCCGCGCCTGCCGCACGTCACGGCCGCGTGGCGCTTGCCTGGGCCATCTGCGCGGTCCTGGCGGTCCTGCTGGCCGGGGCGACCGCGGCCGCGCTCTGGCTGTTCACGAGAGCAACGCCGCAGCCTGGCGTGGCACGCCTGGCGGTCATCCCACCAGAAAATCAGAGGATTGTCGGCGCCCCGGTCATCTCGCCGGACGGCCGCCGCATCGCGTTTGTCGCGACGACGCCCGAAGGCACGAGCAAGTTGTGGCTCCGGCCCGTCGATGCTGTGGCTCCGCAGCCGCTTCCCGGCACCGACGATGTCACGTATCCGTTCTGGTCGCCCGATTCCAGATTCATCGCCTTCTTCGGCTCCGGCCAGTTGAAGAAGATCGACGTGGCCGGGGGATCGCCCCAGACGCTGTGCGATGCGCCGAACGGCCGCGGCGGCACATGGAACCGGGACGGCGTCATCGTCTTTACCCCGACGATTTCGGCCGGGCTCGTTCGCGTGTCGTCGGCCGGCGGATCTCCGACGCCGGTGACCACGCTGGACGCGTCGCGTGGAGAACAGAGCCACCGATTTCCGCACTTTCTGCCCGACGGCCGGCACTTCCTGTTTTTCGCACTGACGAGCAAATCCGAAAATTCAGGCGTGTACGTCGGCGCGGTCGATAGTAAAACGACCGCACGCGTCATCTCGGCCGACAGCGAGGCTTGGTACGGCGCGGGCTATCTCGTGTTCGGTCGCAAGAACACGCTGTTCGCGCAGCCCTTCGACCTCGGGCGGGCCTCGGTGGGAGCGGGGGAGCCCATGCCAATCGCCGAGCAGATCAGCGAGGCGCCGAACACGGCCGGACTCGCGTACTCGCTATCAGAAACGGGCGTGTTGACGTACGTGGGCGGCGCGTTGTCGGCGGTTGGCCAGTTGACATGGGCGGACCGCACGGGCAGAGCGCTCGGCACACTTGGTCAGCCGGGGCTTCAGGCATCCCCCGAGCTATCGCCCGACGGGGGACACGTCGCGCTGGGGATCACCCAGAACTCCAACGCTGATGTCTGGATCGGCGACGTGACGCGCGGGCTGATGGCACGCGCCACATTTGATCCGGCGATAGATTCCTCCGCCGTCTGGTCTCCGCGCGGCGATCGCATCGCGTTTGGATCGGAGCGCGGCGCCTCCGGTGGCTACAGTGACATCTACCAGCGGCTTGCGAGCGGCGCCGGCCGCGACGAGCTGGTGTTGAGCACGTCCAACGCCAAATTCCCGTTCGCGTGGACGCCGGATGGTAAATCGATCCTGTTCGCCCAGTCGGCGACGAAAGGCATCGAGCTGTGGGGCGTGCCGCTTGAGGGCGACCGCAGGCCCTTCCCGTATCTTCAGACCGGGTTCAACGTGGGCCACGCACAGCTCGCGCCCGACGGACGATGGGTGGCGTACACGTCGAACGAGTCGGGGCGCTACGAGATCTACGTGCAGAGTTTTCCCACGCCGAGCGCCAAGGCGCAGGTGTCGCTCGAGGGCGGGAATCAGCCGCGGTGGCGCCGCGACGGGAAGGAGCTGTTCTACATGGCGGCCGACCGGCGGCTGATGGCGGTTCCCGTCACGACCGGCGCCGCGTTCCAGCCCGGCCCGCCGGCCGTTCTCTTCGAGACGCATCTGCTCGACTCGTCGCCCTATGCCCTGCCGCAGTACGATGTGACGCCAGACGGTCAGCGGTTTCTGCTCAACGTCGCGAAGCAAACCACAGCGGTGCCGGTGACGGCCGTTCTGAACTGGCCCGCGGCCCTGCGGAAGTGAAAACTTAAAACTGAGAACTTAAGAGGACTGCGAGAAGTCAGGACTTCGCTTCTTTCCAATTCGGCCCAATCCCGACGTCCACTGTGAGGGGCACGACGAGCGGCGTCGCGGACTGCATCCGTTCCCGGACGACTTCCGCAATCTGCGACGCCTGAGCCTCTGGGACCTCGAACAGCAATTCGTCGTGGACCGTGAGGATCATGCGCGCCTGGGGATACGACGCCAGCGCAGCGTGGACGTCGATCATCGCGCGCTTCATGATGTCAGCCGCGGATCCCTGGATCGGCAGGTTGACCGCGACGCGCTCGGCCGCCGATCGAATCTGGCCGTTGCGGCTGTTCAGCTCCGGCACCAGCCGTCTCCGGCCGTACATGGTCTTCACTACGCCGCTGACGCGCGCCTCTTCGAGCGTGCGATCGATGAACGCGCGGACGCGCGGGAACCCGGCAAAGTAAGAGTCGATGAATTCCTGCGCCGCCTGCGGCGTCACGCCGATGTCTTTGGCGAGCGTGAACGCCGTCTTCCCGTACAACAGCGCGTAGTTGATCATCTTCGCGATACTACGACGCTTGTGCGGGTCCATCCCGCTCGTCGGACCGAAGACCCTCTGCGCCGTCTGATCGTGAATGTCGTCGCCGCGGCGGAAGGCTTCGATGAGCGTCTCGTCGCCGGCCAGATGGGCGAGGACGCGCAGTTCGATCTGCGAGTAGTCGGCCGAGATGAGCACATTGCCCGGGTCGGCGATGAAGGCGCGGCGAATCTCACGGCCGAGCGGCGTCTTGATCGGGATGTTCTGCAGGTTGGGATCGCTGCTGCTCAGACGTCCGGTCGCTGCGACCGCCTGGTTGAAGCAGGTGTGCACGCGCCCGGTGTCCGGGTTGACGAGCTGCGGCAGCGCGTCGATATACGTGCCTTTGAGCTTCATCAGCGCGCGCCACTCGAGAATCATCCGCGGCAGCTCGTGAGCGAGCGCGAGCTCCTCCAGAACCTCCATGGCCGTTGAAGGCGCGCGCGAGGTGCCCGTTCGCTTCAACACGGGCAACTGCAGCTTGTCAAACAGCACGTCTGACAATTGTTTCGGCGAGCCGATATTGAATTCACCGCCGGCCGCCTCGTAGATCTGCGCCGTCCGCTGCTTCAGCTCCTGTTCGAGTCTGTGGGACTGCCCGGCCAGCGCCGGGCCGTCTATGCGGACCCCGGCGCGCTCGACGGCGATCAAGACCGGAACCAGGGGCAGTTCCAGTGTCTCGTAGACGCCCGCCAGCTGCTCGGTGGCGAGCATCTCGCGGAACAGCGGCGCGAGCTGGCCCGCCAGGTCGGCGCGTTCGCCACCGTAGATGACCGCAGCCTCGACCGGAACATCGGCCAGCGATACCGCCCTGGCGCCGCGACCGCACACGTCGTCCTCCGCGAGCGCCTTGTAGCTCGTGTGCTCGAGCGCGAGATCCTCGAGTGTGTGCTCGGAACGGGTCGCATCGATCAGATAGCTCGCCAGCATCGTGTCGAGATCGATGCCCCGAAGCGTGACGCCGTGGCGCGCGAGCACGATCGCGTCGAACTTCAGATCGTGGCCGTTCTTCTTCACCGATGCGTCTTCGAGCACCGGTCGCAGCGTCTCGAGCGCGTCCTCGAGAGGGACCGACGCCACCGCGCCGAGCGAGCGATGGCCGATCGGTACGTAATCGGCGTCCCGCGGGGCCGTGGAGAAGGCCAGACCGACGATCCCGGCGCGCATCGCGGTCGGCTGATCCGGCAGGACCCGCAGCGCGAACGATCCAGCCGCCTTCAGCCGATCGGCGAGCCCTCGCAGATCCTCTGACGTATTGACCGTCCGATAGCTCTTTGCGGTCGTGTCTGCTGTCGGCGCGTACTCTTTCGCGAGGCTCCGAAAACCCAGCTCGTTGAAAATCTGAAAGGCGCGCTCGCGTGACCCCCCGCTGTATTCCAGCGCTCCGGCATCGAATTCCACCGGGACGTCGGTACGGATTCGTGCCAGATCCTGGCTTTGCCGCGCCTCGTCGGCGTGGCCCAGCAATCCCTCGCGATAGCGTTTGTTCCTGATGTCGGCCGCGTGCGCGAGCAGGTTGTCCAGCGATCCATAGGTCGCGATCAGCTCGCGTGCGCCCTTGTCACCGATGCCCGGGACGCCCTTGATGTTGTCGATGGTGTCGCCCATCAGCGCGAGGACGTCAACCACCTGTTCGGGCGCGACGCCGAATTTCTCTTTCACGCCCTCGGCGTCGTACCACGTGCCTGACTCTCGCGGATTGAAGACGCGGATGCCGCCGCCGACGAGCTGAAAAAAATCCTTGTCCATCGTGACGATGACGACGTCGAAGCCGCTGCCGGCCGCCTTTGCGGCCAGCGTCCCGATCACATCGTCGGCTTCGTAGCGTACCGACGTGAGAATCGGCACGCCGAGCGCTTCGCACGCGGCGTGCACCATCGCGATCTGCTGCGCCAGCTCGTCGGGCATCGGCGCGCGGTTCGCCTTGTAGTCCGCGACAAGATCGTCCCGGAACGTCCGTCCCGGCAGATCGAACGAGGCGGCGATGTATTGCGGCTTCTGCTCGTTCAGCAGCTTCCGCAGCATCGTCACGAAAATGTAGACGGCGTTGGTCGGCTGACCTTTCGCGTTGTGCAGCAGGCCGCCATCGGCCGTGCGCACGGGGGCGTGATACGCGCGGTACATCTGCGAACTGCCGTCGATGAGATAGAGGACCGGGATGGCGGGCATGAGACGGGAGAATTTTTTACTATATCATTGCCGTGATGCGGCGTGTTGCGGCCCTGGCGCTGGCGACGGCGATCGCGACGGCGTGCGGCTCGGGCGCGCTTTTCCGCCAGTACGAATACGAAGAAGACATCTTTCTGTCGCTTGACGGCTCGGCGACCGTGTACGTGAACACCTCCGTGGCGGCGCTCGACGCGCTGCGGGGCGCGTCGTTCAACACGAGTCCGACCGCGCTCGTCGACACCGCCAAGGTCCACGAGTTTTACGAGTCGCCGGTCACACGCGTGAGAAGCATCACGTGGTCGCGGCGCAGCAGCCGGCGGTTCGTGCACGTGCGCCTCGAGGTGGACGATGTGCGGCGGCTGAGCGAGGCGGCGCCGTTCGCGTGGTCGACATATGGGTTCGCGCGCGACGGCAATCTGTACCGCTACAGCCAGACCATAGGCCGCGCGGCAGAAAAAGACGTCGGTGATGTCGGCTGGACCGGCCGGGAGATGGTCGCGTTCCGCCTGCACGTGCCGAGCAAGGTCCGGTATCACAACACGACGCTCGACAATCCCAAGCGGGGCAACATCCTCGTATGGGAGCAAACGCTCGACGATCGGCGACGAAGCCGGCCGCTGACCCTCGACGCGCGGATGGACCCGCAGTCCATTCTCTATTGGACGTTGCAGCTCTTCGGCGCCACGTTTGCGGCGGTCGCCCTGATGTTCGGCGCGTTGGTCTGGTGGATTCTCCGTCGCGGCCGAAGGGCGGGGGCTGGAGACTAGGGGCTGGGGGCTGGAAGCTGGAGGCTGGGGGCTAGAAGCTGGAGGCTCGGGGCTAGAAGCTGGAGGCTCGGGGAGTCGAGGCTGGGTTTCCGTCCAGCCCCCAGTCCCCAGCCTCCCAAAAAAAGGCAGGACAATGACACACGGCGAGACCATTTCCATCCAGAACAACAAGCTGCAGGTGCCTGATAACCCGATCATCCCGTTCATCGAAGGCGACGGCACCGGCCCCGATATCTGGCGTGCGAGCGTGCGGGTGTTCGACGCCGCAGTGAACAAGGCCTACGGCGGGAAGCGGCGGATCGCGTGGAAGGAGGTGCTGGCCGGCCAGCGAGCCTACGACAAGGTGAAGAACTGGCTGCCGGACGAGACGGTCGAAGCGTTCCGGCATTACCTCGTCGGCATCAAGGGGCCGCTGACGACGCCGGTAGGAGGCGGGGTTCGATCGCTGAATGTCGCGTTGCGGCAGATCCTCGACCTGTACGTGTGCTTGCGGCCCGTGCGCTGGTTCAAAGGCGTGCCATCGCCCGTCAAGAGACCGGAGAAAGTTGACATGGTGATCTTCCGCGAGAACACGGAAGACATTTATGCGGGCATCGAATGGGAAGCCGGTTCAGAAGGCGCAAGGAAAGTGCTGGCCTTCCTCAAGCAGGAGTTTCCGAAGTCGTACGCTTGCGTGCGGTTCCCGGACACGACCGCCGTCGGTTTGAAGCCGGTGTCGCGCGAGGGAACCGAGCGGCTCGTGCGATCGGCGATCGAATATGCGCTCGCGAACACACGCAAGAGCCTCACGATCGTGCACAAGGGCAACATCATGAAGTACACCGAAGGTGGCTTTCGCGCCTGGGCGTACGCGCTGGCCGAGCGCGAGTTTGCCGATCAGACCTACACGTGGGAGCAATGGGGACGGACCAAGGCGGCCAGCGGCGAAGACGCGGCCAACGCCGAGCAGAAAAAAGCGCTGGCGTCCGGCAAGCTGCTCGTCAAGGACGCGATTGCGGACATCACGCTGCAGCAGGTGCTGACGCGCCCGGACGAGTTCGACGTCATCGCCACACTCAATCTCAACGGCGACTACCTGTCGGACGCGCTTGCAGCGCAGGTCGGCGGAATCGGCATCGCGCCGGGCGGCAACATCAACTACCTGACCGGCCACGCCGTGTTCGAGGCGACGCACGGGACGGCGCCTAAATACGCGAACCTCGACAAAGTGAACCCCGGCTCCGTCGTCTTGTCTGGGGAGATGATGCTCCGGTACATGGGGTGGACCGAAGCCGCCGATCTGATCGTCAAGGGGATGGATGGCGCGATCGCCAGCCGCCAGGTGACCTACGATTTTGCGCGCCTGATGGAGGGCGCCACCGAGGTGAGCACCACCAAATTCGGCGACATAATCATCGAAAAGATGAACTGACGCGTCGCAGACCAGGCGGGCAACCGAGGCTTGCCGGGTGACCCTAGTTGCTATATTGTCGTATACTGTCATCTTCAGTCGTTTAATAGCGAAGGGAAGTTGTTTCATGTCAACGAATTGCAGTCGATGCGGCGGCGAGACGGTTTCCGCCGGGGCACTCTATTCGCCCGTGCGCACGTCGTTTCGTCCCCAAGATTCCAAATTCCTGACAATGCAGACCGGTGACGTCATGACGAAGGCCACGATGTGTCGCGAATGCGGGTTGATTGAGATCACAGGCGATGTCACCAAGCTGAAAAGACTGACGTCCGATCCCGCGCCGGGACCGGCCGTTGAAGAAACGGTCGAGCCAGCCGCTGTGCCTAAAGCTCGCCGTTAGAAGCGCGCCCCGGCCGTCGACAGCCTTCCCCTCCTCTCGCCGCTCACTTACAATTCCGGAGACAACACGTTCAACGACTGGATATGGATCCGTCGACCACACTGGCCGCGGAATATTCCGGTAAGGCCGCCGCGTACACGACGCATTGGGCGCCTGTCATCCGTCCGATGGCCCTGCCGCTTCTCGAGGGTCTTCCGCTCGCTGCGGCCCGCCGAGTGCTCGACGTCGGCACCGGGACCGGCGCGCTCATTCCGGATCTGCGTGCGGCCGCTCCGCACGCCACAATCATCGGTATCGACAATGCGGAGGGAATGCTTCGGGAGCAACGGCACGCGAGGCCGAGCCCAGTGGCTGTCATGGATGCTCAGCACCTGGCCATCGGACCCGAAAGGATCGATGTGGCGATCCTCGCGTTCGTTCTCTTTCACATGCCGGATCCTCTGCGCAGTCTGGCGGAAGTGTTTCGAACGTTGCGGCGAGGCGGACGCGTCGGAATCGTGACGTGGGGCCTGGATCCGGGATCGCCGGGTGTTGCGATCTGGAACGAAGAGCTCGACCGGGAAGGAGCCGATCCCGACCCGCGCGACCGCCGTGTCATGCAGCAGGCGCGAATGGACACCGCGGATAAGCTTGGTTCCCTTCTGAACGCAGCGGGCTACGCTTCACCGCACATTTGGAGCCGGACGTTTCACCACGCCTGGACCGCCGACGATCTCCTGGCGATGCAGGTCGGATGCGGGATGCCGGCGCGGCGCCTGGCAAGTCTGTCGGCGCCCGCTCAAGTGAAATGCGAACGACGCGTCAGGACCCGGTTGCGGGCGATGACCCAGGCAGAGCTCGCGTATCGCCCCGAGATCCTGTTTGCGGTCGCACGCCGACCGGTGGCCTTATAAAAGACCCGCTCGAATCCGATTTTGGAGACCAGCGGTTCATTGGGGATGCAGCCTACAACGATACAATAACGAGTATGCGCCGTTGGGGCCCGTCGGTCGGTGTCGCGCTTGCGCTCGCCTTTGTAGCGTCCGATGTCACGCGCGCGCGCGCGAGGCTTCCCATCCTCGTCGAGCTCTTCACATCCGAAGGATGTTCCAGTTGTCCGCCTGCCGACACGCTGCTCGAACGACTGATCGAGACGCAGCCGATCGCGGGCGCGGAGATCATCGGCCTCGGCGAGCACGTCGATTATTGGAACCACCTGGGCTGGCGGGATCGGTTCTCGTCCGCCGCGATCACTGAGCGGCAGGAGCGCTACTCGTCCCGGTTGAAGGTCGACGCGATCTACACGCCTCAGATGGTCGTGGACGGCCAGACCGAGCTCGTGGGCAGCGACGCGAAGGCCGCGCGCGAGGCGATCGTGCGGGCGCTGTCGCTGCCGCACGCCGAGGTCACGGTCGTCGCTGAGCCGCTATCGGCAAATCGTGTCGGCGTGTCCGTCTCGGTGACCGGTTTACCGAAGCTGTCTCGCGGAGAGCGCGTCGACGTGGTCGTCGCTCTTGCCGAGGAAGGCTTGCGCTCCGACGTCCGCGCCGGGGAGAACCACGGCCGAACGCTGACTCACGCGGCGATCGTCCGCCGCTTGAGCACGATCGGCGAAGCGACCGCGGACCGCACGACGCGCGCGGAGTTGCCGCTCGACGGCGAGTGGCAGCGCCCGAACGTGAAGGTCGTGGCGTTCGTGCAGGAGCGATCGTCGCGGCACGTGATTGGGGCCGCAGCCGTGCGTCTCCAGAGCGCCCGGCGGTGAAAGAGTACGCGTACTGGCTCGACACGCTCAGCACCCAGCCCCCAGGCCCCAGCCCCCAGCGTCTAGTTCCCGTTCCCGGTCGTGCCGATGTGGCGATCGTCGGCGCGGGCTACACCGGTCTGGCGGCCGCTCGTACGCTGGCGCGGGATGGCGCCTCCGTCATCGTGCTCGAGCGCGAACGTGCAGGCTGGGGCGCCAGCTCCCGCAGCGGCGGTCAGGTGCTGACCGGCCTCAAACTGGATCCGGCGACGCTTGTCGCCCGTTTCGGCGAATCGCGCGCCAGGGATCTGTTCACGATCTCGCTGGACGCGATCGTGGCGCTCGAGCGCCTGATTGCCGACGAAGCCATCGAGTGCGACTATCAGCGCACCGGCCATGTTCAGGCCGCGTGCAAGCCCTCCCATTTCGACGCGTTCCGGGACGAGCAGGCGCTGCTCGCTCGTGTGTTCGATCATCGCGTCGACGTGGTGCCGGCGGCGGAGCAGCGCTCGGAAATCGGTACGGATGCCTACTTCGGCGTGATGGTTGACGAGCGGAGCGGCGCGCTCAATCCTGCCCAGTACGTCGATCAATTGCGCGTCGCCGCCTGTCGCGCCGGCGCGTCCATCGTCGAAGACACGAGCGTCACCGGCGCGAGCCGTCACGGTTCGCACTGGAACGTGACCACGAGTCGAGGCGCCGTTGACGCGGGCGAGCTGTTGGTGGCGACCAACGGATACACGGATGAAGCGACCCCCTGGCTGCAGAGGCGCTTCGTGCCCATCGGCAGCCATATTGTTGCCACCGAGCCGCTGCGGCCAGACGAGGCCGCAACGCTCTTGCCGCGCGGCCGGATGGCATTCGATTCCAGGCACTTTCTCCATTACTACCGCCTGAGTCGCGATCACCGCCTGCTGTTCGGCGGCCGCGTCGAGTTCGCCCGTCCCACGCCCGAGACGACCCGCCGCAGTGCTGAACTTCTCCGGCGACAGATGGTGTCGATTTTCCCTTCGCTCGCGCCGGCGCGCATCGAGTACGCCTGGAGCGGTAACGTCGCCTTCACCCGCGATCAGTTACCGCACGCGGGGCGACTCAATGGCGCGTATTACGCCGGCGGCTACTGCGGCCATGGAATCGCGATGGCGACGTATCTGGGAGAGTTGATCGCGCGTCGCATGCACGGGGAATCGATCGACCATCCACTGTTCGACGACCGGTTTCCTCCGATTCCGCTCTATCGTGGCTCGCCATGGTTTCTGCCGCTGGCCGGCGCATATTACACTTTGAAGGATTGGCTCGAATGAACCCTCCGGCCGCACCTCAGTCGGATCGCGCTCACCTCCGGGCCATTGCGGTTGCGGCGATGCGCGCGCGTGGCCTCGATCCCGATTTTCCTGCAGAG
>JBGPKK010000079.1:0-20465 GCA_041485905.1 Vicinamibacteria bacterium | reverse complement strand
GTCTATGGGGCGCTGATGCGGTGTGCGGCAGCGGCGCTTCAGACGCTCGCAGCCGACCCACGGTTCGTCGGCGCCCCACTCGGCTGCATCGCGGTCCTGCACACGTGGACGCGCGCCCTGCGGTATCACCCGCACGTCCATCTCATCGTCACCGCGGGCGGGCTCTCCGCCGACCGCTCGCGGTGGATCACCCCGAAGCACCCCGCGTTCCTGGTGCCGGTCAATGCACTCTCCGTCCTCGTGCGCGCCAAGATGTGTGCGGCGCTGAAACGGGCGGGGTTACTCGGGGAGGTGTCACCGGCGGTGTGGACCACGCCGTGGGTCGTGCACGCCCAACCCGCTGGCGATGGCGCGCGCGTGCTCAACTATCTGGCGCGCTATCTCTTCCGTGTCGCGATCAGTAACAGTCGCCTCGAACGGATCGACGACACACAGGTGACGTTCCGGTATCGCGACAACAAAACCCAGGCCATCCGACGAGCCACGCTCACGGGCGTAGAATTTCTCCACCGCTTCTTGCAACACGTCCTCCCGCGCCGCTGCGCGAAGGTGCGATACTACGGGCTGTGGAGTCCGACTCGTCGCTCGGATCTCGAGGCGGCGCGCCGTCTCCTGCAGCCGTCGCTCGCGCCCTCGCCGCCGATGGCGTCACCGGCGACGCCCACGCCGACGCTCACGTCAGTCGCGCTGCCTCCGTGTCCCCTCTGTCACACCGGCACGCTGATCCTCGTCGCGGTCCTTCGTTCTCCGCGCAGAGTCCCACCATGACCGCCCGTCGCGTGAGCACCTCCGCCGGAAGCCCAGACGCGTGCGTGCCGCACGTGAGAGGCGTCGTTCGCGTTGTTGCCTTGGTCAAAGAACTGCTGAGGAGGAATTCGGCCGGGGACTTCATGACACCACGCACCTTACGTGTTCACCGCCGCCCTGACACCGCGGCTCACCCGTCCATCCAGCTCACGAGTATCGTCACACCGCTCGCCCTCAGTCGTTGAAACGCCAAGTAACCACCGTTCGGGCCACGGATTCAGTCCAACCCGGATTTTGTCGCGGCTATCGCGCGACAAGAATCCTTAATTCGTTAGGCCGAGTCTTTCGCGCTCGCAACGTTCTCATTCAGCGCCCACTGACCCGCAAGTAACGTCTGCCTGAAGCCTAGGCCCGGAAAGCAGTCGGCTACGGCTCGGATCATCTGCTTCGCCGCGCCGAAAGCCCAATTCGCTACTGCCGGCTGCTCAAGAATGCTAACCAAAGACGCCCATACCTTGGGATCAGGTGAAGCGATGATACCTCTCGACACCAGACTCTTGACGCGTGAATGAAAAGACGCCGGGATGCTGAGAGGTAAGCCTTCGTGCTCAACCACAACCGCTTCGATGGTTTCCGGCTTGTGATGAGCAAGCTCGTTCCGCAACCCGGTGAGCAGGTGAAAGTCCTGGTACGGCTGTCGACCAGCGTCAAACAAAGATCCAGTGAGCGTCATGGCGATCACCTGAACCTTGATGTCGAGTCTGGCGTCGCGACCATCAAGGTCTGCAGCGATGGCTAGTTGTCGAAGCCGCAGGACTTCTTTTGGAAGAAGGTCCTCCCGGCCGGCGGTTACTCGATGGATCACCTCGTTGACGAATGACTCGACCCACAGAGCTGAAAAGACGATCGCCGCCAGAGCATCTGGCGAGAATTCCGTCGATCTTTCGACCGCTCGCTGCGCGAGCATCCCAAAACGCGAACTACTGAGCAAAAACGCGGGCATGTTTGATTCCAAATGATCTTCTTCGGCCTAACGGTCGCGCTTCAGCCGCGGCGACTCACGTTCGCATCAGGCGCCGACGGCTGCAAGCGCTTGTTAGACCGCAGCCGACCGGCCCCGCTACTACGACCACCACGCCGAATAGCGATTGCCGGTGATTGGCTCGCCGGACGCCTTCCTCAAATTGCAGTGCTCACACAGTAGCTGGATGTTGCAGGGATCGTTGGTGCCCCAATTCGAAAGGGGCACCATGTGATCAAAATGATCGGACCGATCTGTGGAAAGCAGACCAGATAGATCGACTTGGCATAGAACGCAACGACCATGGTCGCGATAGAAGACCGCGCCTCGGGTCCAGACGGGCAGCGGTTGGCGCCTGATTCTCCGGTCGGAACCGATGCACTCCGCAGGAATCGCAACCGCGTGACTTCGGAGATGCTGAGCGACCGTTCGATTGAACTTCAGCAAGAACGCCCGGTTTCCGAAGAGCAGATGGAACGCCTCGTCCGTCAGTTTCTCCCAAACCATTTCGAACTGCGACTCTTGCGACAAAAACCACTGGTAGAAGGGATCTTCGGCTCGCGAAGTGGCTCTTGCGGCCGGCACAGCAGGGACAAATCGGTCGTATGGCAGATAACTGATGCCGTACGCGTCAAACAACGCCTCGATGCCGGCAATCTCTTCGACCTCGTACATGTCGGCGTCCTTTCGGTATTCGGAGCGATGTTCAACGGCGATCATGGCGTAGATGTATCGATGCAGGAGAGAGATCTTCCTGAACTTCCCGAGACCCAGCAGAACCTCCGGATCATTCCAATCGATTTCGCTGAGCGATTCCTCGTTGGCAACGCAGTCTTCGACCAAGGCGGCCATGTCGTAGACACGCTGGAACACGAACTGGCGAGTCGGCTTGTGCATCCCGTGTCTTCTGCGGTCTAACAGTGTATGGAGTAGACCGGAATGGATCGCCCGCGGCGTACCACGCCGAGGCGCTCGCGGCTTCAGTCACTGCCATGTGCAACGAAGGCAGGATGATACCACCCAGAAAACGGCTTTCATCGTCACCATATAGCCCGCGAAAAGGAGGGATACGCGCGGGCCGCGCGCGTATGCACGGAACCGAATGTGGCCCGTGCGGCGTGGGTAAATTGTTGGGCGCAACAGGGGTTGCGGCAGGAAACTGGGGACGGCGGGTGACGTGGATACGCGCGAGCCACGCGGGCTAGTGTCCGTCGTCTCGGTTTCATCTGCACGAGTCCTGCTGACCTCGTCTCGGCTGAGCACCACCGGTACGCGGATCGGCATCCGCGCCCTCGGCACCTGATCGAGCGCGCCAATCTCAATCTCGAGCACGGCACGGTACAGGAACAGCAGCGTGATGTACCACTGCTGGAGAAAGTGGCAAAAATCGCAGATTGAGCCTACACTCCGCTCCCGGCACGCCCTATGGCCCAGCGGATCCCGATCCAACTGCACGTCGCCAACGCCCTTCAGTGGCTTGGCACCTTGTACCGGAATCCGGCAGACGCGCTGAAGGAGCACGTCAGCAACGCCATCGACGAGCACCTCAAGGCGAAGCTCACGGGTGCGGCGCACGATCGCTGTGACGTGACGTTCACCCTCGATCGGCGCTACGTCGCGATTGAGTACCCGTACGGCATGAGCCGAGCCGAGTTCGAGTCAGCACTGCAGCGCGTGGCCGATTCGGCCAAGCGCACGGGCGCGGCGCAGACGATCGGCCGCCTCGGCATCGGCATGTTCAGCTTCCAGCAGGTCGGGCGGAAGTGCACGTTCTACACGCGCAAGACCAGGCTGGCCGACACGTTGCGCGTGGTCCTGAAAGAAGGCTCGGACGAAGCGTCTGTCGAGACGGCCCCGGCGCGCGAGAGCCTCGCCGCTCCAGGTCTGCGCGTGGTCATCTCCGAGCTGAAATTCGATCCCACGCGGTCGCGCGGACCGCTGGCGCCCGACACGCTCCGCCGCTCGCTGGCGGAGAAATTCGACGCGTATCTGCGCGAGGGCTGGCTGACCATCGAGATTCGGACCGGACTGGGGCGATTTCCGGTCCTGCCGTCGCGGATCCGCCTGCCGCGGCTCCTCACGGATTTCAGGGATCTCGTGCTCGACCACCACGCGGACAAGCACGTGCGCGTCGATCTCCATTTCGATCCGTCGGGTCGGGGCCGCATCGCCATCCGCCACCGCGGCGTCACTGTCGTGGACGATCTCGCCGCCCTGACGGCGTATGGCCTGGAGGAAAGCGGCTGGGCCCAGGGATTCGTGCGCGGGTCTCTCGACGCCGACTTTCTCTCGCCGCTGCCCGCACGTTCGGGGTTCGAGGAAAACGACGACTGGATCGCCCTGCTCGATCTCCTCGACAAATACCTGCCGACCCTCAACGCGGAGCTCGACGGCCATCTCGCCGCGCGCAGGGCGCAGCAGGCGTCCGAGATCGGCGATCGGGCGCTGCGCCTCGCGCGCGACATTCTCGATCTCGACGAGTTCCGCGCTCTGGCGCTGCCAGGTGGATTGGCCAAACGTGGACGGCCGGAACCGATGACGACGCGTGAGGCGGCGCCAGGTCGAAAGCGACGGCGGAGCGGCGAGCCGCCCAAGACTCCGGGCAACGTGTCGTCGACACGCGGCCGGCGCATCCGGTACGAGGAGGTCCCCTTCGAAGCCGGATCAACGGCGCACAGCCGCTTCGTCTCGGGCGTCGTGCAGGCGAACGCGTTGCACCCGGACTTTCAGCAGGCGGCGCGATCGGGCGACGCACGCCTCGCGTACGCCGCCCTGATGATCGGCAAAGAATCGATCGCCTTCAACGATCGGACGGGGACGGCCGGCGATTTCATGGAGAAGCTACTCGACTTCTATTTCAAGCTGCACGCCAGGAAATCGAAGCGAGGCAAACGCCGCATCGCCTCGGCGGGCGCCGATCAGGAATCGCTCGACCTGACGGAGCCTCGCCCACGAAACCAGTCCGCGGGCGAGACCGACCAGCCGCACACGTCCGGCTGACCGGCTTCACTCGCGTGCGCTCCAGGCGAGTTTTGGCGAGCCTCGCCGGAGCGCGGTGCCCCAAGACGCGCGAAGGCGGAAGGCGGAATGCTCTGCGGTCGAGGGACGCGCGCTCTTCAACGGCTGAGCATGCCGAGCTGCCACATCAGAAAGATGCGTTGATCGGCCACGTCGCGGATGCGCAGCTTGAGCGGCTTGCCCTGCCCGTGGCCGGCATCCCGATCGACCCAGAGCAGCACCGGCTGTTCGGCCGGATCCGACGCCGTGGCGGCCTGCAGCAGCGCCGTCATCTTGCGCGCGTGCATGGCGTGCACGCGCGAGTCATGTTCGCCGGCCGTCAACAGGACCGCCGGGTACTTCGTTCCCGGTTTCACGTGGTGATACGGCGAGTAGGCCTGAAGGAACTGAAACTGGTCCGGGTTTTCCGCAGAGCCGTACTCAGGGACCCAGTACCGCGCCATCAGAAAGTTCTGATACCGCAACATGTCGAGCAGCCCCACGCCCACGATCGCGGCACGGACCAGGTCCGGCCGCTGGGTGACCACGGCCGCCGTCAGCAGGCCCCCGTTCGATGCGCCCGTGATTCCGAGCCGCTGCGCGTTCGTGTACCGGTTGGCGCTCAGCCATTGGGCGGCGGCGATGAAATCGTCAAAGACGTTCTGCTTCTTGCCGAGCATGCCGGCTTCGTGCCACGCGTCGCCGTACTCGCCGCCGCCACGCAGGTTCGGCAGCGCGAACAGGCCGCCAGCCTCGACCCACTGAAACAGCGGGGCCGAAAAAGCCGGCGTCTCGCTGATGTTGAAGCCGCCGTAGCCGGTGAGCAGGGTGGGGGTGTCGCCGGTCCGCGGCAGCCCCTTCCTGTGGACGAGGAACATGCTGATGATGGTGCCGTCTTTCGAGGGATACCAGACCTGCTCGACTTCCGCGATCGCCGGATCGACCGGCACGTCGGGCCGCTCCCAGAGCTCCGGTGCCGCCCGGGGCTTCATCAGATCGACACGAAAGATTGTGGTCGGATAATTGAAGCTGGTGAACGTCAGATACGCCTCGGTGCGATCGACCTCCGCGCTGACGCCGGCGGCGCCGATGCCGGGCTGGTTCATGGCTCCAAGCGATTTCCCGCTGACATCGAACACCTCGACCACATTGGCCGCGTTTTTGAGATAGGTGACGGCGAGGACGCCCTTACCGAACGACACGCTATCGATGATCGCATCAGGTCTCTCGGGCACGAGCTCGCGCCAGTGCGGCTGGTCCGGCTGCGCCGCACTGACGGCCACGACGCGTCCTCTGGGCGCGCCCTTCGTCGTCTGGATGAACAGCGTGCCGTCGATCACCGTGCCGGTCGCCTGACCGGCCGCGCCGACCGTCACGACCTTCTTGTCGATCTTGCCGCTCTTGCGAAACTGATCGAAGTCGACGAGCCACAGGTCATTCGACTTCGTGTCAATCCAGTAGCCGAGCACGAGCCAGCGGCCATCACGCGACAAACTTGCGAACGGTCCCCACGTCGTCGCCAGTGCGGCGTTTTCCTCCTTGGTGAACTGGCGGAACAGGAGAGTGTCCTTCGTGCGATCCGTTCCCATCCGATGGAAGAGGACCTGGCCGCTGTACGGATCCTTCGGGTGCTTCAGGTTCTGGTAGACGAACCCCGATCCGTCGGGAAGCCAGTCGGGAGCCTGTGTCTTGTCGGGAATCTCGAGATCCAGCAGCTTGGACGTGTCGACCTCGATCAGGTGCAGGGTGGTGATCTCGTCGCCCGCGCGAAAGGTGCCGTAGGCCAGCAGCCTGCCGTCCTGCGACGGCGAAAACCACTCGACCGTCGTCAGCCCGGATTCATCGAGCCGAGCCGGATCAACAAGGACCCTGTTCTGGCCTTTGTATCCCTCACGCCAGTAGACGACCGGCTGGTTCTGATTGCCCTCACGTTTCGAAAAGAAGTAGCGGTTGGCACGAACGATCGGACGAGTGACCGTGCCCACTTCCATCAGCGGCCGCAAGCGCTCTTCGAGCGCCTGTCGCCCGGGCAGGTTGTCCAATACCGATCGCGTGTAGCTGTTCTGCGAATCGGTCCAGCCCGCCACGTCCGGCGTGACTTTCCCCTGCTCGTTGGGATCCGAGTTGTCGCCCTCGAGCCAGCGGTAGCGGTCGGTGATCTGCGTGCCGTGCAGTCTTTCTTCGACCGGCTCGGCCTTCGTCGTCGGTGGCTTGGCGGACGTGCGCGGCATGTCATTGGAGCACGAAGCGAAGAGGATGCAGATGCACGGCCAGAGTATCGGCTTCATAGAGACGACCTGCTGAAAGGATTGTCGATCTTATGCTACGACAGGAAGCTTGGTCTCGAAAGCGTGGTCCGATACCGGCGTCGGTCTCCGGCCGTCACGTCGAGCCGGACGCGCGCCGGCGCGAGCGAGGACGGCAGGATGTTCCCAATCGACGACGTCGGTGGATTTCAGGAATCGACCCATCTGCGGACTCGAGGGTCTCTCCCCTCAATTTACCGGAGCTGTCCCCTGACCCACTCGATCTCGCGGCAGACGTAGTCGACGATATCGCCGGTCTTGAGGTGTTCGGGCAGCACGTCCCAGGTGTAGGTTTCGATCTCGAGTTGACGGGAGAGCGGCGTCGCGCGGTGGAATGTCAGCGCCTCCTCGAGGGCAAACCGCGTCGTGCGGAACGGACCGAGGTCCTCGAGGAACACCGGGACGTGGAAATGAATGCGCCATTCGCGAGGCCCCGGATCCGCTTTCCAGGCGGCGAACGCATCTTCCACGTTCAGGAACTTGGTGATCCGGCCGTCCTTTTTCTCGACGGTCTGGGTGAGATAGACCGTCTTGGCATACTGTGCGAGCGCATCGACCGATTCCTGCGTGACCTGCGGGATGTGCATCGCCGCAACTTCCTGCAGCTTGAAGATCGGAATGCCGGCGTCGACGAGCTTCTGGAGCGACGTCGGGATGTGCTCGAAGCCGACCGCCTGATGTCCGATGTCGAACACGATCCCGAGATGCCGCCGCAGCGCGACGTGCGCCTCCGAGATCGGAATCCCCGCCACCTTCGCGAGCGTCGTGGCCGCGGCGCCCGTATACAAATATGACCCGAAATAGGCGATCGTTTCGTCCGTCGTTTCCAGGAAGCAGTGGGGTTCAGGTTCGATGGCGAGCGTCACGGTCCGGCCGGTCCGGGCTTCGATCTGCACGAGGTGCGCGGCGACCCGCAGCACGTGCTCGGTATAGCTGGCGACGACGTCGGGCCCGGTGACATTGGGTTTGAATCCGAGCGGCGCGGTCTGAATGGACGGCGAAATGTCTTCGCGGGCGATATCCGAAAGAATGTCGGCCACGTTGATCGTGTACGCGGTCCGTTCTTCGGTCCGCCAGTCGGGTTCGTACACCTGCTCCTTCACCACCCTGTCTTTGAACGCCCCGTAGGGAAAGGCGTTCACGGTGTACACGTACATGTCGTGCTCGGAGAGAAACCGCTTGAGCTTGTCGCGCTCGGCGCGGTTCGACGCGAGGAGCTCCGCAGACGAAGCGGACAGCCGGATACAGACGCCGAACGGCGCGTTGGGCGAGACGCGCGCCTTCACCTTCGGCAAGTACGTATTCAGACTCGTCCACAGCTGATCCCACGTATCGGCGGGATGCACGAGTGTCGAATACGTGAGGTGACCGAGACCGTTGCCGAGATCCATTCAGGGCTCCTCAGGTCGGGTAGGCCGGGTGGGGCGGGACCTACCTGACTTCTAGTTCACTTGTTCTGCTTTCCCCGTCGCGGCGGATCGTACAATCGCCTCCGTCACCGCAACGCCGTGGACCATTTCGTCCAGCGGAATCGGAAACGGGGGACCGCCGCTTGCCGCCTTCGCGAACGCCACGAGCGCGGCGCGCGTGACGTCGAGCGATGCGGCCTGCCAGACTTCCGCCGGGCCTTTCGTCGGTTGGAACTTGCAGGCGCCGAACAGGCGCGTGCGCCGTTCTTCTGACGAGGCCCCCGCCACGTGCGTCATCCCTTCGAGACGGACCCAGCCTTTCCACCCGAACACCTGGAAGCTGAATCCCGGTCCTGTGGCTGTCATCGTGCCGAGATAGCCGGACATGCCGTCCTTCATGCGAAGCAGGATCGACGTCGTGTCGTCGGCATCGACCTCCACCACGCGGCGGAAGCTTTGACAGTACACATGGTCGATGGCGCCGCAGAGATCGATCATGCCGTCGATGGCATGGACGCCCATCGGCGTCAGCCCGCCGCACGGCGTCTCCTCCCGGTGCGCGCGCCATTGGGTGTCCTTGAGCATCAGCGCGTTGGGAAACGTCATCGTCGCTTCGACGTGCAGGATCGTGCCGAGATCGCCCGAACGCATGCGGTCGCGCAGCTTCGTCATCTCCGGATGGAAGCGACGGTTGTAGCCGAGGCCGAGCGTGACGCCGGCACGGCGCGTGGCGTCCACCGCCCTTTCGGCGTCGGCCTTCGTCAGCGCGAACGGCTTCTCGCAGAAGACGTGCTTGCGCGCCGCGGCCGCGGCCGCGACCTGGCCCGCATGCAGTGAATGGGGCGTGGCCAGCACGACCCCGTCAACGGTTGGATCCGCGAGCAGCGCGTCGTAGTTGGCGGCCAGCCGCAGCTTCTGCGTGTCCGCGAACGCCTGGACTTCGGGCGTCATCGTGCGTGTCGTGCCGGCGACAAAGTGGATGTCCTTGCTGTCCTCTTGAACGGCTTCGACGAGGGTTTTTCCCCACCAGCCCAAGCCTACAATCGCAGCTCGAATCATGTCCCGCCCTCACTGCATCCGAATCAGCGAGAACTTGGGATCGGCGGCGAGGCACTCCGCCACGGGAAGCCCGAGCTCCTTGCGCACGATGTTGGTGCCCAGCACGAGCGACACCATCTTGTAGAACGCGTGGCGGCGGCTCATGCCCTCGCGCCCCATGCCGCAATCCGAGGACAGCACGAGCCGCTCCGCTGGAATGTGCTTCAGCGCCAGCCGCACCAGGTCGGCGACTTCCTCCGGCGATTCCACCTGCAGCGTGTGATGATCGATCGCCCCGATCGCCACCTTCTTCTCGGTGATGCGCTTGCCGACGTCTTCCAGATCGATTGCGCCGGAGCTCTTCATCTCGAACGTAATCACGTCGGCGTCGACCTGATTCAGAAGGTCCAGCGCCGGCTTGTACGTCTGGACCTTCGCGAACATCCGCTGCTGCGACGGGTTGCCCCAGCACGTGTGGCACCAGACTTCGGTCTTGGCGCGCAGCCCCTTTACTGTGTTGTTGAACACCTTCAACATGAACTCGGGATTGATCACTTTGTCGACGTAGCCGCGCGCGGCGAGGAGGTGAATCTGGGGCTCTTCCATCTGGATGATCGGGCATCCCGCGTCCGCCAGGTCGTGCAGTTCCTCGTTGAAGGCGTCGCTCATTGCCATGATCCGGTCGGGCAGACTCTTGTAATGCTCGTCCTGAACCGCAAAGGCGACGAGCTCGGGTGTGACCGTGCCGAACTTGACCGGCTTGGTCGTCATCCGCTGCGCGGCCTTCCAGATCTCGGCATACTGCATCTCGCCGCGACCGATCGGGCCGACGATTGTCGGCATGACGCGCGCTTCGAGGTAGTCGTGGAGGATGTGGCCGCGCGGAAAGCCGATGCCGCCGGCGCCGACCCGCGCGAGCTTGGGGTGCGTTGGATCGAAGCCCGCCATGTGGTGCGGCGGATAGCTCGTCCAGCTCTGGCCGCCGACGTCCTGATCGAATCGGCAGTCGCCGTCGGTCACGATGTCGAGGCCGGCGACTTCCTGCTCGCGCAAATAAATCGACAGCGCGTCGACGTACTGTTCGCGGAACCGGCTGATGACCATCGCATCGAGAAACGACTTGATCCCGAGATTTTCGGTATACCAGCTGGGACGGGGCAGCGAGCCGGTAATGGTGGTCGGCAGCATCCTGCCCGCGGTCGCCTTCAACATGTTCTTGTCTCCTCGGTCGTTGAGAGAAGCGATCATCCTACCATACGGATCCGAGCGCCACGGGCAGGGCATGTCACGACGTCTCGCGCGACGGCCAACGGTTCCTGATGATCAAGGACGCAGCGTCGCCCGGCGATCAGACGGCTGCCTCGCCCACCATCACGGTCGTCCTCAACTGGACCGAAGAATTGAAGCAGCGCGTGCCTTCAAAGTAAAAAGGCAAAAGGCAAAAGGCAAAAGTGAAAGGCAGAAGGCGCCGAGCTACCGGGGAAACAAGTCGTCGACGGGCATCGACCAGCCGGGCAGCGCGGGTTCTGCTTCCGCCTGTTCGCCACGGCGATAGATCCGGAGGATCGTAGGATCGCTCGCGCGATACACGCAGACGATGTGGTCTTTCAGCACGTCGACGTCCCAGACGACGAGCGTGCCGGCGGCGAAGTAATCCGTGCGTTTGGCCGCCATCGCGCGCTCGGCCGCCGGTCCGTAGTCGCCGGCGCTTCGGACCTCTGCGGCAAACACCGGCGCGCCGTCAACGAACTTGTCCGTGAGCGGACCTCGCGTGAACGCCGCATCCGGACAGAACGACCGCCGCCCTGGAAGGTTGACCACGAACGCCACGCCGTCCGGCATCGCATACCCGCTGTGGGTCCGGTCGGCGTACTCGGCCAATCGGACAACGATTCTTCCCGCTGCGTAGCCATGCAAGGCTCCCGCGGGCGGTATCACGACGATCTCGCCGTTGACGATCTCAGCCTTCTTCGCGTCGACGTGATACAGATCCTCGATGGTGGCCACGCGCTGGATCGCCATGTTGCAAATCCTATCATCGTCTTCACGCAGGATCCGTTCATTTTCTGGCAAGAACTGATCACTGGGGGTCCGTCGAGCAGACGCGAGCAAGAACGCGACCAGAGATCGGCGGCGCCGTCCGTGCGGCCGAATCGATCGCGGAACAGAGGTACTCTTGCCGTTATGACCCATCTCGGCCGTGACCTGGCCACTCTGCTCACCCGAGAGCTCGAAGGCTTCAAACGCGAGATCGCGCTCTTTCCCGACGACGAGACGATCTGGCGAACACTGCCTGGCGTGACGAACTCCGCGGCGAACCTGGCGATCCACGTCGCCGGAGGGCTGCAGTATCTGGTGGGATCGGTCCTTGGCGGAACCGGCTATGTTCGAGATCGTGAGCGCGAATTCGGCCGGCGATCGGGATCGCGTGGCGAGGTGACCGCCCAGCTCGATCGCGCGCTGACAGTCGTGTGCGACGTGTTGCCGCGGCTGTCCGAGGACGTTCTTGAGGGCGACTTTCCGGAGCCCGTGCTGGGCGTGACGTTCGGCACGCGCGTCTTCCTGCTGCACCTGTGCGCGCACGCGGCGTTTCACCTCGGACAGGCCGGGTATCTGCGCCGCGCCATGACGGGGGATGTCACCACGAGCGGTGCCATTCCGCTCGGGCCGCTGGCGGGAGGCTAGAGGCTGGGGACTACTTCGATCGGGATACCACGTCGTAGTACGACCGAATCTCACCGCTCGAAAACGAGGCCAGCAAGCCGCGAATGGGTTCGAGCAGCGTGGACGAGGTCAAGCCTGGGCCGGAGGTTTGGAAACGGTAGCCCATCCGGTTGAAGTACGAGCGGATGAAGGTGCTGTGCTCGTCGATGGGCAGCGTCGAGACGTTCTGGAAGAACTTCTTCCAGGCGTCGCCCTGAAACAGATACTGCTCGACGTTGGACGTATAGAAGGCCGTCACCGTCGCGTCGTGTTGTTTCAAGTACTGGCCGACCGCCTTCAGGGCTTTGTCGCCCGCGAAGTCGCCGACCAGCGGGACGATCAGATTGTGCGATTCGTAATTCTGCAGCAGCTTGAAGGCGGCGTCTGAGGCGATATAGCTGTGGTTGTGGCCCTGCAGATCGGTCTGCACCATCAGCTCCGCGTAGGTCGGGAACCACTGGCCGCCCGAGAAATCGCTGCGCGGGAACGAATAGCGGATCTCCGGTCCGCCCAGATAGAACGATCGATACACGTATTTGATGGCGTTCTCGTCCTCTTCGCTCAAGGGAAAGCCGTGCGTGCGCTCCAGATGGTCGAAGATCGCGCGCAGGTTGGTCTGGGCGAGCTCCTCAGTCGCCGGCACTGTTTCGAACGCGTCGAACAGCGCCTGCGCGGTCGATTGGGTGCTGATGCCGGCTGGACGCGGCCGCGCAAACAATCGGCACATGAAATCGGCGCGGTCGGCCGACAGTTCCACCAGCGCCTTGTACATCAGGTGCAGCAGCATGTTCTGCCGCCGGATGTCGACGATGAACGCCATGCCGGGCTTGAGCGCCGTAATGTAGGTGAAGTTCTGATCGGGGCCGACGCCAAGATACGCGCCCGGGTGCGGGATCTTCTGGAGCGTGGGGATGACGTGTTGAAACGCCGTCTCGTTGGAGATCAGGTTGTCGGAGCGGAAGAAGCCGCCCGGCTCCGAGAAGCCGACGACCATGCCCCAGAAGTCCTTGTCGCTGACGGTGGGCGGCAGCGACTGCGCCGCGACGTGGGCTCGCGGACTGAACCACAGTCCGAGCGCGACCACCGTGGCGCACACGGCGATCAGCGCATGACGGCGTCGTAGCAGCATCATCGGTCCGGCTCCGCCTAACAGTGTAAGCCCAGGCCCGCCGCTTGGCCAAAGTTTCCACGGCGGCATTACACTGACCCGGTGATGAAGATCTGCAACACCATCCTCGACACCGTTGGCCGCACGCCGATGGTGCGCGTGCACCGGATTACGCGCGGCCTCGTGAAAGCGGACGTCCTGGTCAAGCTGGAAACCTTCAATCCCGGCAACTCCATCAAGGACCGCATCGCCGTCAAGATGATCGACGATGCGGAACGCGCCGGACTCTTAGCGCCGGGCGGCACGATCGTCGAAGGGACCTCCGGCAACACCGGCATGGGCCTGGCGATCGTCGCCGTCGTCAAGGGGTACCGGTGCATTTTCACCACAACCGACAAGCAGTCGAAGGAGAAGATCGACGCGCTGAAAGCCTTCGGCGCCGAAGTGATCGTCTGTCCGACCAACGTGGATCCCGAAGATCCGCGGTCCTACTATTCGGTCTCGTCACGGCTCGCCGCCGAGATTCCCGGCGCCTGGAAGGCGAATCAGTACGACAACCTGTCGAACACGGCGGCGCACTACGCGGAGACCGGCCCCGAGATCTGGGAGCAGACCGACGGCACGGTGACGCATCTGGTGGTCGGCGTCGGGACCGGCGGAACGGTCAGCGGCGTCGGCCGGTACCTGAAAGAACGCAACCCGAAGATCAAGGTGTGGGGGATCGACACGTACGGATCGGTGTTCAAGAAGTACAAGGAGACGGGCATCTTCGACAAGCACGAGATCTATCCGTACATCACCGAAGGTATCGGCGAGGACTTCCTGCCCAAGAACGTGGACTTCGGGATCATCGATCACTTCGAGAAAGTGACAGACAAGGACGCGGCGGCGATGACGCGGCGCATCGCGCGGGAAGAAGGCATCTGGGCAGGCAATTCGGCAGGCTCGGCCATGGCGGGCCTCCTGCAGCTGAAGGATCACTTCACCGAAGACGACCGCGTCGTCGTGATCTTTCACGACCACGGATCGCGCTATCTCGGCAAGATGTTCAACGACGACTGGATGCGCGAGAAGGGATTCCTGGAGAAGACCGGCATGACGGCGCGCGATCTCGTGGCGTCCGGGCTGTCCACCGAGCTGCTGTCGGTCGAGTGCAACGAGCCGGTCGCGGACGCCCTGCGCATTATGAGCGAGCACGATTTCTCGCAGATCTCCATCACGAACAACGACCGCGTGATCGGGTCGCTGAATGAGATGCACCTCTACGAAGAGCTGATTCGAAACCCGGAGGTGAAGATTCAGCCGATCGAATCGATCATGCAGCCGGCGTTCCCCTTCGTCGACATCTCGACGCCGGTCGACGTGCTGGCGACCATGATCACGCCGCAGAATCCGGCGGTGCTGGTGCGCGACTTCAAGAGCGACAAGACGTTCATCATCACGCGTTCGGACGTGATTCGGGTGCTCTGATGCTCAGAACATACGGATTGACGCATCTGGGGTTGAGGGTTCGCGACCTGTCGAGCCGTCGCCGCGCCTCTGTGGCTTCGTGACTCTGTGGCCAAGACCTCTTCGTGACCTTCGTGTGCTTCGTGTCTTCGTGATAAAAACGACAATCTCGAGAGGACATCCATGGCTGCATACGTGGTGTTGAACATCGACGTCACCGACCCGAATCGATACGCCGACTACGTCAACGTCGCGGGCGCGACGGTCGAGAAGTACGGCGGCCGTTATCTGGTGCGCGGCGGCACAGCGGAGAAGCTCGAAGGGTCGGTCGAGCCGAAACGGATCGTCGTGCTCGAGTTTCCGAGCATCGAGCGCGCGAAAGCCTGGTGGAACGCGGCCGAATACCGCGAGCCGAAGGCGATTCGCCAGAGCGCGGCCATCTGCGACACGATCCTCGTCGAGGGTGTGTGATCCGATGCGCATCGCCATCACGCGCGAGATCAGTCCGGCCATTGACCACTGCGAGCTCACGCATCTGGTCCGGCAGCCCATCGATCTCGCCAGAGCGCGCGGTCAGCATCAGGCATACGAACAGCGCCTGACGGAGGCAGGGTACTCGGTCGTTCGGCTCGCTGCCGGCGCCGACATGCCGGACTCGGTCTTCGTCGAGGACATCGCCGTCGTCTTCGATAAAGTCGCGATCGTCACGCGGCCTGGCGCCCGGTCGCGGCGCGCCGAGACTGCGGGAGTCGCCGAAGGGCTTCACGCGTACCGGCCCCTCCAGTACATCGATCCACCCGGCACGATAGATGGCGGCGACGTGCTCGCGTCCGGCAGGCGCGTGTTCATCGGCGAATCCCGGCGGACCAACGCGGCCGCGATCTCGCAGATGGAATCGATCCTGGCTCCGCACGGCTACACGGTGACGGGTGTCCCCGTCAGAGGATGCCTCCACCTGAAATCCGCGGTGACGGCCATCGCAGACGATGCGCTGCTGATCAATCGTCAGTGGGCGCCCGCCGAATGCTTCAAGTCGTTCGCCCTCGTGGACGTGGATCCCGCGGAGCCAGCGGGAGCCAATGCGCTTCGCCTGCACGACCGCGTGATCTATCCGATGATGTTTCCCAGGACGCGCACGCGACTCGCCACCTTCGGCATTGCCATCGTCGATGTCGACGTGAGCGAGATCGTGAAAGCCGAGGGCGCCGTGACGTGCTGTAGTCTGATCTTCGATACCTTTCAGAAGACGCCATGAAGTCGCTGCTGCAACCAACCACCAGGGGCGAGATCGAGCCGCGGATCGCACGCCTGAGCGCGACCGACGAGCAACCTCTCGGAGTTATTGGCATCGATTGACCGCTTCGCCGCCAGGCCCGCGACCGCTTCGTGGCCGGCGCATCCGGCGTTCGGCGTCTGGCCGGTGTTCCGATCCGCGGCGAAAACTACTACAAGGCGGACATCGTCGCCGGCCGTGTCGGAGCCGACCAGGCGGCTCCCCGGCGGGAATTCGATTGATGTCCAAAACGTAATCGATCGCGAAAATAGCGCAGGAGCGCCGCAACTGACGGATTTGGCAGGCGCTGCAAGTCGATGTGGCTGCGCCGATTGCGACGCTCCGGGGGTCCGCCCGCCGCTGGATGGATTCTTGCGATCGACCGCCAACCGTGAACGCGCGAGACGCCTTCGGACCCAACCTGCGGCGCATCCGCATTCAGCGCGGGATCTGCCTCACGCAGATTGCGCAGGGGACCAACGTGCGGGTTGATCTCTGGGAGGCCATGGAGCGCAACGATTTCACACTCTGGCCGTCCGGCATCTTCGCGCGCGCCCACATCCGCATGTACGCGCTGGCGATTGGCGTCGATCCCGACACGACTGTGGACGACTTCTGTCGGTGGTTTCCGCAGGGCGACCGCCGATTCGCGCCCTGGATCCGCGGCTATGCAGCGATCGTCGGCCACGAGCTCAAATTGCAGGACGGCGTGCCGCCGTCGGTCCTGGAAGGCGACCGCCGCGCGCTCGAAGCGATCCCGAGCGGAGCGGCGGCCGATCCACAGCCGCGACGGCTGGCGGCGTTCGGCTACCTCTTCGGCCGACTGCGTCGCACGTTCGGACGCGCGTAGAACCCGCCTCGCCGCG
Source organism: Vicinamibacteria bacterium (assembly GCA_041485905.1). GTDB lineage: Bacteria > Acidobacteriota > Vicinamibacteria > Vicinamibacterales > CAVVIG01 > JAHFUI01. The sequence goes on along the minus strand of JBGPKK010000079.1, from coordinate 3,548 downwards.
CTGACGCCTTGCGCCACAAGCAGACCACCGGCTGCGACGCTGTTGCCGCCGCGGCCGCTGGCCGATAAGCCCCACGTCCCGATGCCGCGTGCGAAACCCTGTGCAGATTGTCCAGACCTGGGACTTCAGAGCTGAGATGCTGTCGTACGGCGTCACCAACACGGGTCGGGTCCGAAAAACCAACGAAGACTGCTTCGCCCTCGACCAAGACGTACAGCTCTACGTCGTCGCCGACGGCATGGGTGGACACAATGCCGGCGAGGTGGCCGCGCGGCTGGCGGTCGACACCGTCGTCGAGTTTATCCGCGAGACATCAGATAGCCCACCGTTCGCGCGACCGGCCGGACCGGCACGGTCCAACGATCCATGGCCCTTCGGCTTCGATCCGTCGCTGTCGGACGCCGGCAACCGCATGCGGACCGCCATCCACGTCGCCAACGTCCGGATTCTCGAGACCTCGATGACCGCCGACAGTTATTCCGGCATGGGTACCACGATCGTCGCCGCGCTGGTCGAAGATGGACGACTGTCGGTCGGTCATGTCGGCGACAGTCGCCTCTATCTGTTCGCGAACGATCGTCTGCGGCCGCTCACCCGAGACGATTCGTGGATGGCGTCGGTGATGGCGGACGATCAGGTGGTCGATCGGGCCGCCATGCGGCATCATCCGATGAGGGGAGCGCTGACCAACGTGGTCGGCACGCGGCCCCGCACCGACGTGCATGTCATAGAGGAGACGCTGACGGGTGGAGAAGAGCTGGTCCTGGTGACCGACGGCGTCCACGGCGTGCTCGACGATCGCTGCCTCGAGAGGATCGCGAGGAGCACCGATGATGTGCGCGAGATGGCGTTCGCGCTCGTCGGCGCCGCGATCGCGCGCGGCAGCCGCGACAACTGCACGGCGGTCGTTGCCCGATACAACCCAACGCCCTGACGGGCGTTCCCTGCACGACTACTGAGTTCTCAGCTGTTCGAGCTGGCCTTTGAGCGGCGCGTTCTGCGGATCGAGCTCGACCGCTTTTTCCATGTTCTTCATCGCGGCGTCCTTGTCGTTCTTGCGCTGGTAGGCGCGCGAGAGGCCGGCGTAGCTTGGCGACGAAAGAGGAAAATATTCGAGGTTGGCCTGCAGCCAGGCGATCGCTTCGTCCGGGTGGTTCGCCGCTGTCGCGCGCTGCGCGTAGTTGACCAGGCTGCTTTCGCTGAAATCGTAAGCCTCGGCGCCGAAGTACTTCTTCCGAAGATCCCTGTATTGCGCGATCGCGGCCGGCGTGCCTTTCTCCGTCGTGGTCTGGTCGAGGATGTCGGCCAGGGGCTTGGGAATCGCGACGCCGCGATGGCAGGTGACGCACGTGACGCGCGTCACCGTATCTGCGGGCTTGCCGACCGCCGCCGCGACCTTCGTGTTGATGTCGCGGACCATCAGCAGCATCTCGCGTGCGGCCTTTTTCTGCGGCTTCTCATCCGAGGCGAAGTCGAACGGCGGCGGACCGCCGCGTCCGCCCCGGCCGCCGCGTCCGGCCTGGCCGCCTTGGGGCGCGGCGTTCTGGGCGTTCTGCATATGACAGTACCCGCACTGAACACCGAGGCCCGTGGCGATGCTCTGCATGGCCAGAACCACCTGCGGTTGCGGAGTGTCCCTGGCGAACACCTGCAGGTTCTGCGGCGCGGCCGCTGGAGGCTGTTGAGCGCGGGCGGCCGAAGCGGCGAGGAGCGCTGTCGCGAGGGCGGCTGGCAGCGGGGAACAGCGGATCACGTGGGAAAATCAGAAGCAAGTCTGAAGTCTGAAGTCTGAAGTCTCAAGTGTGCAGACTTGAGACCTCAGACTTGAAACTTGAGACGTTTGTGCTTACCGTCCCGGCGGCGGCGGCGGCGGCGGCGGCGCGCCCGGAGGCGTCGCGCCAGGAGCCGCGCCACCCGGACCTCCGCGCGCGGGCGCCGCTGCGGGCGGCGGCAGCTTGGGGATCGCTTCGCCGCGGTGGCACGTCATGCAGCCGACGGTCGTGAGCTGATCGGCCGGCTTCTTGATGCTGGCGGCGAGCTTCTGGTTGACCTCGCTGACCATCTGCATCATGACCCGAGCGACGAGCTTCGGCTGCTTCGTATCGGCCGCATAGTCGTTGCTCGGATCGCCGGCAGCCGTCCACACGTGGCAGTAACCGCAGTTGGTGCCCAGCGCGGCGGCGAAGTTGCGCATGATCGGAAGGATCTGCGCCGTTGTCGTTGATGCCGGCAGGACTTTCAGATTGTGCGGCTCGGCGGGCGGCGTACCGCGCTGCCCGCCTCCTGCGGCCGGCGGCTGCTGAGCTGCGACCCCGGTCAGGGTGGCCCCCGCCAGGGCGATGACGCCGAGTGCTGTGACTGCCTGCTTTAAACGCATGTGCTCACCTCTGCTCAAGAAAGTCGCCACGCTGTCGCGCTGCAGTATATACAAACTTCTGCGCCTGCCGGGCACTATCAAACTGGTGCGTGGCTTGCACGGATTGGGCCACCAATGCTATATTCGTCAGGTTCTATCGAAGTTAGGAAACCCTATCTAGCTTTGAACGATCGGCCAGCTCAGGCTCGTCCCGGGCGAAGTCGAGGACAAACTCGCAGGAAGTGTTCTGCCCCGAGCTCTAAAGCCTGATTGGGCAAACCGTCCGTCGCGCGACCATTTACGAAGCATAGGGTTGTAGGTTTTCAGGCGCCAAGCCTCAGGGCTTCTAGGCCTGAAGCACACGGGGAAAGCCCCGATGTGAAATGCAAAATACACAATGCAGAGTGTGCATTGTTCGTTCTGCATTGTGCATGTCGTCAGTGAGCTAAATATGCCGACTATCAGCCAGCTCGTACGCCACGGACGCGACAAGATCGTGAGCAAGACCAAGAGTCCTGCTCTGCAGAACAGCCCGCAGAAGCGCGGCGTCTGCGTCCGCGTCTTTACGCAGACGCCGAAGAAGCCTAATTCCGCGCTGCGCAAAGTGGCACGCGTGCGTCTGACCAACGGCATCGAGGGGACGACCTATATCCCCGGCGTCGGCCACAACCTGCAGGAACATTCGCTCGTGCTGATTCGTGGCGGCCGCGTCAAGGATCTCCCGGGGGTCCGCTATCACGTGGTGCGCGGCACGCTGGACGCCGTCGGCGTGGCGGGACGGATGCAGGGCCGTTCGAAGTACGGCGCCAAGAGACCGAAGAAGGCTTAACACCATGCCGAGACGACGAGAAGTTCCCAAACGCGACATTGCGCCCGATCCGCTCTACCAGAGCCCGCTCGTCACCAAGTTCATCAACTGCGTGATGACCGGCGGCAAGCGGAGCACGGCCGAGCGCATTCTCTATAAAAGCTTCGACATCATCAAAGAGAAGGCGGGCGACGATCCGCTGAAGATCTTCAAGAAGGCGATCGACAACGTGCGTCCCGCTCTGGAAGTGAAGGCTCGGCGCGTGGGAGGATCGACCTATCAGATCCCCGTCGAGGTGAATACCAACCGACGGCTTTCGCTGGCCATGAGATGGATCACGAGCTACGCCTCGGCGCGCGGCGGCAAGAGCATGAGGGAGAAGCT
>JBGPKK010000078.1:0-20620 GCA_041485905.1 Vicinamibacteria bacterium | reverse complement strand
GTAGAAGGCCGCCGCGATTTCCTTCCTGGCCACCGCCATCTTCTTCTTGCCGGCTTCCTTGGCCAGGTCGTCAATGACGGCGACGATCTGCTTGATGGCCGCGTGCGCCCTGTCGAGCGCCTCGACGACTTGCTCCTCGGTGACTTCCTTCGCGCCCGCCTCGACCATCACCAGCCCGTCCTTGCTGCCGGCGACGATGAGGTCCAGCTTGCTCTCTTTGCGCTGCTGGAAGGTCGGGTTGACGAGGAACGTGCCGTCGACGAGGCCCATGCGGACGGCCGCGATCGTCTTCTGGAACGGGATGTCCGAGAGAGCGAGCGCGACAGACGCGCCGGTGATCGCCAGCACGTCGGTGTCGTTCTCCTGGTCGGCGGACAGGACGAGCGCGATGATCTGCGTCTCGAAGCGCCAGCCTTCAGGGAACAGCGGCCGCGTCGGGCGGTCGATACAGCGGCTCGTGAGCACTTCCTTTTCGGCCGGCTTGCCCTCGCGCTTGAAGAAGCCGCCGGGGATGCGTCCCGAGGCGTAGGTGTATTCGCGGTAATCGACGGTCAGCGGGAGGAAGTCGATACCTTCGCGGGGGTTCGCCGAGTGGCAGGCCGTGACGAGGACCACCGAATCGCCGAAGCGAACGATGACCGAGCCGTGCGCCTGCTTCGCGAGCTTGCCGGTTTCGAATTTGAGCGTCTGCTGTCCAATGCGTATTTCGCGGGTTGTCATAAGTTAAAAGGGGAAAGACGGGTTACTTGCGGATATTCAGCCGCTTGATGAGATCCGCGTACCGCTGCACATCCTTGACCTTGAGGTAGTCGAGCAGGCGGCGGCGGCGGCCGACGAGCATCAGCAGGCCGCGGCGGGAATGATGATCCTTCGCGTGGGTCTTGAAATGGTCCGTCAGGTAGTTGATACGTTCGCTCAGAATGGCGACTTGCACTTCGGGGGAGCCGGTGTCGCCTTCGTGTGTCTTGTAGCTGCCAATCAGCTCTGTCTTGCGGTCTTTAGTCAGCGGCACGCTGCTGTCCTCCACGAACGGTCCAGAACCCAGGCGAAACCGGACACGCCGTATGGCCGAAAATCCGTTAGTCGAACAAGCTCAACATGTTACACCAGAACAACAGAGGGATGCAAAACGCCGGGCGAGACTGCTGGCCGCGCGATGCCGAGCAGATCGCCGTCCTGCCCCAGCAACCGGATCCACGACCCCAGCGCCGCAGGAAGACTCGACGCCAGGTCACCCGCCGCGAGATCGCGTCCGTGGCACGCGTGCCTCGCGCCTTCCGCCGTCAGCACGACCGACGACAGCTCCAGCAGGACCGCGCTTAACGGGACGAGCCCGGCGATCGCGGCCTCCCGATCGCGTTCCACGACGTCGAGGAGCAGGGTGTCCCGCAGCGAGAAATCGCCGCTCCGCGTGCGTCGCAGTGCGATCAGGTGCGCCCCGGTACCGAGCCGCTCGCCGAGATCGTGCGCGAGCGAGCGCACGTAAAAGCCTGCCGAGCAGTCCAGGCTGAGCGTGACGACGTCCGCAAGGGTGTCCACGATGTCGAGGCGATAGGTGGTGACGCGTGCCGGAGCCGGCAGGTGAACCTCCTCGGTGGCTGATGCCGCCTGCAAGTCGGATGTGCGACGCGCTCGCGCTCTCGCGAGCGTGTGGCTCCGCTTTCCGTCAATCTTCTTCGCCGAATACGCCGGGGGCTGCTGCAGGAACGTCCCGCGGAACGGGTCGAGCGCTTCGTTGATGGCGTCAGAGGATGGGAGCGCGTGCTGAAACAGCGCACCGACGGCGGTTCCCTGCGCGTCGCCGGTATCGGTGGATATGCCCAGACGGATGGAAGCCTCGTAGCTTTTTCCGCCGATGCTCAGAAACCTGGCCAGCCGGGTCGCGCGGCCCACGACCAGCGGCAGCACGCCGCTGGCGGCAGGGTCGAGCGTGCCGGTGTGTCCGACGCGACGCTCGCCGATCGCGCGGCGCACGCGCGCGACGACGTCGTGTGAGGTCGGGCCAACGGGCTTGTCGATGACGAGAACACCGTCCATAAAAATGCGAGAAGTAAGGATGTTGGACTAAACCGCTGATCGCGGTAGGAAAAGGCCGCCTCGAAGCGCCCCGCTATCTGTCGCGTGGGGGCGTGCAGGTGTGGGCGACCGTTCAACAGAGTCTATGGCTTTGCCGGCAACACGCCGCGCGCCCGCAATGTATGCTGGAAATCTTCGTGCTCATGTGCCGGCGCTTTTTCAAAGCGCCAGAGGAACTGAACGCGCGCCAGCACGTAACGCTCGTCCAGCCTGGTTTCATCCAGGGACAGAACCTTTGTAGATTTGTGACCTCGCCGCTTTAACGCGTTCTTGCGATCGACGCCCACGCTTCCGGCTTTTCCAAGTCCTCATCCCCGGATGCGCGTATCATAGCTGCTGGAGTCAAGCATGGACCTGCAATTCACCGCCGTATTTCGGAAAGTGCCCGAGGGCTACATCGGCTTCGTCGAGGAGTTGCCAGGCGCGAACACGCAAGGTGCGACCTTGGAGGAAGCTCGAGCCAATCTGCAAGAAGCGGTGGCGCTTGTGCTCGAAGCGAATCGGACGCTGGCTCAAGAGGACGCACCCGGCCCCGATGTGATTCGTGAGCCGCTGAAAGTCAGGGCTTGAAGCGGCGAGACCTGATTCGACATCCCGAAGAACATGGCTGCCAGCTGCTGCGTGAGGGTGGCAACCACACGATTTACCTGAATCGCGCCGCCAAGAAAACGTCCAGCGTCCCTCGCCACAACGAAATCAACAACGATCTCGCCAAGAAGATCTGCAAAGATCTTCAGGTGCCGCAACCAGACGTCTAACGGTCCGCTTGAGCCGCGCGCCGCGGCGACATGATTGGCACGGGACCGTCAGGCGCGACGGCTCCAAGCGGATGTTATGCCGTCCGTTTGTGCCGCACCTTTGGGCGAGGCGTCACGCGAGCAAGCCTGGCAAGCGTGCGTAGTGCCTCGTTAACCGCCCGGCTGTCTGGAAAAAGCTGAGCAACGTCCGGCTCGAGAAGCACGACATTCGTGCCCTGCGCATATCGCGCCGCCGTTACGCCGCGCACGGCGTTGGAGAAGTCGTACTCTGGGCGCATTGTGTCGGCATCGGCAGCCGATTTTCTTGCCTTAGTCGTTTTCATATTTCCGTCTCTCATGGCCCGTGGCCAGTCGGGCGCTGATGATCCGTGTCCGCGGCGGCCGCTCGGCGTATGAGACCACCACGAGTCTTGAAGCGCGCGACATCCCGAGCACGAGAAAGCGCTCTTCGCCCTCGGAATGATCAGGATCGGGCATATTCATGGCCAAGATGTCACCGAAGACGGTGGTGGCCTCGTCGAAGGAGACACCGTGATCCTTGAGGTTCGAAGCTGCCTTCTTCGGATCCCATTCGAAGCTGTACGCCACCTCGCCATCTTATCGTCGTCTCGATCGTTCCGGGAAGTGATCGGCATAACATTGTATGGGTGGACGGCGCCAACTGCCGTTACCTGCTGCGAATACGTCCACGCGCCGTCACCCAGACTATGCCGCGTGGGATCATTCTTCTCGTGTCTTGGCTTCCGGTCAACTGCCATCGACAGAAGTGTTTGCTGGATTCCGTCGCAAAGCCAACCGTGGATTGGTCGCGGCGCCATATCCACAGGATTCCCGTAATAAGTGGAGGGCGCCAATCCACGGGTTTGACGCAACGGCGGTTGCTCTTGCCACACACCCGGTGAGACAACGAGGCAGATTGCCGTGCTGCGGAATCGACAACCTCTGAAACTTCCTCCAGCGAACAGACTGGCAGCGGCGGCCCGCCAGTACCGTCGTGGATGAGCAGGGCGGATCGGATCCCTTGGCGGCGCTCGAACAACTGCGACAGCGCATCAGGACCCGGCACTACTCCTACCGAACAGAGTGCAGCTACGCGGACTGGGTGCGGCGCTTCTTCGCCTACGTGGCCGAGCGACAGGGCGTGCCTCATCCGCGCGTCGAGCCGGACACGGTGCGGGATTATGTAACCCATCTGGCGGTGCGACAGCGCGTCTCGGCCAGCACGCAGAATCAGGCGCTGTGCGCCGTCCTGTTCCTGTGCCGTGAGGTGCTTGGAGTGAACGTGGAAGGCCTGTCGCCCACCGTGAGGGCCAAACGCGGCGCTCATCTGCCGGTCGTCCTGAGCGTGCCGGAGACGCGGCGCTGTTGGGCGCCATGCAAGGGACGACCTGGCTCATGGCCGCGCTCATCTACGGCGGAGGGTTGCGAGTCTCCGAGTGTTGCCAACTGCGCGTGAAGGATATTGACTTCGATCAGGGACTCGTCTTCGTGCGCGGCGGCAAGGGAGATAAAGACCGGTCGACGCTGTTGGCAGAAGGGGGCCGAGAGGAACTGCGGGCTCAACTGCGCCGATCGGAGGAGCTCTACCGAGCCGACCGCGGGACGGGACTCGCTGGCGTGTGGCTGCCGCATGCGCTGGAGCGCAAGTACCGGAATGCGAGCCGTGAGCTGGGATGGTTTTGGGTGTTTCCAAGTCAGACGCTGTCAACCGACCCCCGCGCCGGTCTCGTGCGTCGTCACCACCTCAGCGACTCGGTGATCCAGAAGGCCGTCAAGGCGGCGGTCCTGAAGGCGAAGATCCACAAGCCGGTTTCAGTACATACCCTGAGACATTGCTTTGCGACGCACCTGCTACTCAACGGCGTGGATATCCGGCAGATCCAGGAGTACCTGGGGCACGCGAACGTCGAGACGACGATGGTGTACACCCACGTCGTCAAGGAACTACGCAATCCGGCGCGAAGTCCCCTTGATCGCCTCGGAGTCGGAGTGGGTCGCGAACCGCGACAGCAGGCACCCACCTCACCACAAAGAAAATGAAACCTCGACCTCGGCCGCGTGGAGGAGAGGCCGCGAAGGTCATCCCGACACCCTCACATCCCGACATCCTCACTTTCCATCAATCGCCATTTCCATCTTTTCCACGAAGAGCTTTTGTAGAGTGTCGATGCCGCCGCTCGCCGTGCAGCCCGCCGCGTTCTTGTGGCCGCCGCCGCCGAAGTCCTTGGCGACGGCGCCGATGTCGATGTCGCCCTTGGAGCGCAGGCTGACCCGGTACTCGTCGCCCTCCACCTGTCTGAAGAACACGACCGCCTGAATTTCCTTGACCGTGAGCGGCAGGTTGGCCAGCCCGTCGGTGTCTTCGTAGGTGCCGCCGGCGGCGCGCGCCATCTCGTGATCCACACAGACGATGGCGATTCGCCCGGTCGGGTCCAGTTGCATCGCGCTCAACACGGCGCCGAACAGCTTCAGTCGTCCGATGTTGTTGCTGTCGTACACGTTCCGCGCAATCAGCACCGGATCGACGCCCGCCGCCATCGTGTCGCGGCAGATGTCGAACGTGCGCGTCGAGATGCCGGAGTAGTGGAACGAACCGGTGTCGGTGAGGATCGCCAGGTAGATGTGCGTCGCGATCTCGAGCGACAGGGGCACGCCCAGCGCCTTGACGATCTCGTACACCATCTCGGCGCATGCGGCGGCGGTCGCGTCGAACCAGTTGATCTGACCAAATCCGGTATTGCCGGGATGGTGATCGATGTTGATGACGAAGGACCGGTCCAGGCCGGCGACGCCGGTACGCGCGAGCTCTCCGCACTCCATGATGATGGCGGCATCGAACGCGCCATCGACGCGGTCGGCGATTTCGATGTCGGCCACGCCCGGGAACGCCATCAGCGGTCCGGGAGCCGCGTCGGCGTTGACGATGCGGACCTCCTTGCCGAGGCTTCGCAGCGCGAACGCCATCGCGAGCTGGCTGCCGATCGAGTCGCCGTCAGGTCTGGAGTGGGAAGAGAGGATGAATCGCTGCCGCGCGGCGATCGTCTCGACGATCTCGCGAATCATCGCCTGATTATTCGTCGCGGTCTGGCTTGTGGGCATTGATCTCGTTCAAGAGCTGCTCGATACGGTCCTGGCCGGCAATCGAGTCGTCGAAGAAGAACGTCAGTTCAGGCACCCGCTTGAGCCGGAGCCGTGTTCCGATCTGCCGGCGGAGAAACGGCACCGTGCGCTCGAGAGCGCGGGCCGTCTGCCGCCGGGCGGCATCATCGCCGAGCGAGGTGTAATACACGCGCGCCACCTGGAGGTCCGGGCTGACGTGCACGCGCGTCAGCGTCACGAATCCAACTCCCGGATCGTGCACCTCGCGGCTGAGCAGCAAGGCCAGCTCGCCCCGCAGTTGATCGGCGACGCGATCTGATCTCGAGCCCTGCGACATGTCAGGTGAGGAATATTGCAGGATGGCAGGATTACGCTGTGATCGCCACCCGTTCCATGACGAAGACCTCGATGAGATCCCGCTCCTTGAGGTCGTTGAACTTCTCGAAGCCGATGCCGCACTCGAACCCGGCCTTGACCTCGCTCACATCGTCCTTGAACCGGCGCAATGAGCCGATCTTCCCCGCGTACATGACGACGTTGTCACGGAGCAGCCGCGCCTGCGTGTCGCCGGCGCGCGTGATCCGTCCCTCGGTCACCAGACAGCCGGCAATCGTGCCGAACTTCGGTACCTTGAACGTGTTGCGCACCTCGGCGACGCCGAGACGCACTTCCTTGAACGTCGGCTCGAGGAGGCCCGTCATCGCCTTCTTCATCTCGTCGGTCACGTTGTAGATGACCGAGTGCTGGCGGATCTCCACCCGCTCGCGCGTGGCGATCTCCTCGGCGTTGCGGTCGGGCCTGACGTTGAAGGCGATGATGATGGCGTTGGAGGCCGAGGCCAGCAGCACGTCCGATTCGTTCACGGCGCCGACGCCCTCGTGGATGATGCGGATCTTCACCTTTTCGTCCGTCAACTTGGTCAGCGTGTCGGCGAGCACTTCAGCCGAACCCTGCACGTCGGCTTTGATGATGACCGGCAGCTCTTTCATGCCGCCTTCGGCGATGTGCGCCTGCAGCGACTCGAGCGTGAGGCGTCCGCCTTTGGCGCCGAGCGCGCGCGCCTTCGCCTGATCCTCGCGGAACGTGGCGATCTGGCGCGCCTTGGCGGCGTCGGCCACCTGGAACAGGTCGCCCGGCTGCGGAAGACCCGCGAGGCCGAGGACTTCGACCGGCGTCGACGGCCCGGCCGACTTGACCGGCCGTCCGCGGTCGTCGATCAACGCACGCACGCGGCCCACAATCGGACCGGCGATGAAGGTTTCGCCCACGTGGAGCGTGCCGTCCTGCACCAGGACTGTCGCGACCGGACCGCGGCCTTTGTCGAGCTTGGCTTCGAGCACCGTGCCCGACGCGTTGCGCTTGGGATTGGCTTTGAGCTCGCCGATATCGGTAACGAGAAGGATCATCTCGAGCAGTAGATCGAGGTTCTGCTTCTTCTTCGCCGACACTTCGACGGTCACCGTCTTGCCGCCCCATTCCTCTGGCATCAGGTCGAGCTCGGTCAGCTCACGCTTGACCTTCTCGGGGCTGGCGTTCGGCTTGTCGATCTTGTTGATCGCGACCACGATGGGGACGCCTGCGGCCCTCGCGTGATCGATCGCTTCCCTGGTCTGCGGCATGACGCCATCGTCGGCGGCGACGACAAGCACGACGAGGTCGGTGACCTTGGCGCCACGCGCGCGCATAAGCGTGAATGCTTCGTGGCCCGGCGTGTCGAGAAACACGATGTTGCGGCCGTTGATGGTCACGTGATACGCGCCGATGTGCTGGGTGATGCCGCCCGCCTCACGTTCGGCGACGCGGGTCGTGCGAATGGCGTCGAGCAGGCTCGTCTTGCCGTGATCGACGTGCCCCATGACGGTCACGACGGGCGCGCGCGTGACGACGTCCTCCTCGCGCGCTTCGTCGGCGTCTTCTTGGAACAGCTCCTGTTCGAAGCTGCGCATCTGCACGTCGGCGCCGTATTCGCGCGCGATCATCGTCGCGGTGTCGGTGTCGAGCGTGGAATTAATCGTGAGCATCAGCCGCTTCATCAGCAGCTTGGCCAGTACGTCCTTGACGCGCAGATCGAGCTTGTCGGCGAGATCCTTGACGGTCATCCCCTCGGCGAGCGTGATCGTGCGCGTGACCGGCGGCGGCTCGGCCGGTTGTGGCGCCGCGACCGGACGCGTATCGCGTCGCGGTCCGGAGCCCGATCGATGCACCGGACCGTAGCGCATCGGCGGGCGCGACGGCATGCCGGGACGCTGCGGGTACTGTCCGGGCCTGGGAGGCATGCCCGGCAGCTGCGTGCGAATCGGCTGCGAGGGAAGCGGCCGTGGACCGCCGGGCGGTGCCGTCGGTCGCGGTCCGGGATACGCGGGCCGCGGCGCGCCGGCCGGACGCGCCGGCAGGGCAGCGGTCGGACGAGCGCCGGGAGCGCCTGCGGCTCCGGCGGCCGCACCGGTTCCCGGACGCGCGGTCGTCGGGATCGCGGGGCGTCCGGTTTTCGGTGCCGCGGGCCGCTGCACGATGCGCGGAGGTCCGCTGGGCAGCGCCGCTGTCGGCGTCGTAGGCCGCTGTTCTTCGATCCGAAGGCGCAGCGTCGGCGGTACCACGCGGCCCGGCGTCACCGGCTTCGGGGCAGCCGCGGGAGCCGCGATCGCCGGGCTCGGCTGATCGGCCAGCAGGGGCGAAGGCGCGGACGGCGTCTCGACGCGTGGTTCCTCGGTAGAGGTTGCCGCGACGGCGGACGGCGCTTCGGCGATCGGCGCCTCGATCGCAGGCGGTTCGACAGCCTCTTCGGGCGCAGGCTCGGGTTCGGCGACCGGCTTCGCGGTCTTCACCAGTCGAGGAGGCGGCAGCGCGGGCGCCGCCGGCTTCACCAGCTCGGCCGCCTTCTTCGCGGGCGCGCCTTTCTTGCCTTTGACGAGCGGTGTCTCGGCGAAGATGTCGCCGCTCGGCAGCGAGATATTGCGCTGGCGGGAGAGGCGGTCGACGAATTGGCGCGCGACGACTTCCTCGATCGTGCTCGAGGCGCTCTTGGCCTCGATGCCGTGATCGCGCTTGAGCAGAGCCGTCACTTCCTGGCTCGTGGTGCCGAGCAGTTCCGCGACCTTGTAAATCCGAACTGTTGCCAAGTCTGAACCTCAGAAATGCAAAATGCCGAATGCGAAATGCAAGGACATCCTGCATTCTGCATTGTTCATTACCGCGTTAGTTCGTCATGACGGCTCCTCGGTGCCTGCGACCTGTTCGACGGCCGTCTCGCTCCGACCGCGCGCTGCGGTCAGGATCTTCTCGGCGGTTTTTTCGCCGATCCCGGGAAGCTGCGACAATTGTTCGGCGGTCGCAGCGGCAACAGCCCCGATCGATTCGAAGCCGCCTTCCACGAGCTTTCTGACCGTCTTCTCGCCGATACCGGGCAGCGTGTAGGGGAGCGCGGTCTCCGCCGCCGGCTCGGTCCCGGATTCCTCTGCGGCTTCGGTCTCCGCCGCCGGCTCGGTCGCGGATTCCTCTGCGGCTTCGGCCTCTGCCGCCGGCTCCGCGGCGGCCTCGAGCCCCTCGAACTGGGCTTCGACCTCGCGCCGCTTTTCCTCTTCGCTCTTGATGTCGATGCGCCATCCGGTCAGCTTGGCCGCCAGGCGCACGTTCTGGCCCTTCTTGCCGATGGCCAGCGACAATTGTCTGTCCTCGACGACAACTTCCATGACGCGCTCGTGATCGTCGACGATCGACACGCGCTGCACCTTGGCCGGGCTGAGCGCGTTGGTCACCAGCGCGATCGGATCGTCGGACCACTCGACGATGTCGATCTTCTCGCCGCGGAGCTCGCGGATGATCGACTGTACGCGGGTGCCTTTCATGCCGACGCAGGCCCCGACCGGATCGACGTCGCGCTCGCGGGAGAACACGGCCACCTTCGCGCGGTCGCCCGCTTCGCGGACCGCGCCCCGGATGATCACCGTGCCGTCGTAGATCTCCGGCACCTCCTGCTCGAACAGCTTGATGAGCAAGGCCGGATCGGTGCGCGACAGGACGATCTGCGGCCCCTTCGCGCTGCGGTTCACGCCTTTGATCACGGTCCTGACGCGGTCTCCGGGTGTGTAGCTCTCCGCGCGCGACTGTTCCTTGCGCGGCAGCACCGCTTCGATGCGGCCGATCTCGAGGATGATGTCGCCGTTTTCGAAGCGCTTGACCGCGCCGCTGACGACTTCGCCGACCCGCTGGTTGTATTCGGCGAAGATGTTCTCGCGCTCGGCCTCGCGCACCTTCTGGAAAATCACCTGCTTGGCGGTCTGCGCCGCGATGCGCCCCAGCACTTCCGTCGGCTTTGGAAACTCCATCTCGTCGCCGAGCTCGATGCTGTTGGCAACCTCGTCGCCGTACAGCTGCTGGTACATCTGCCGGGCTTCGTCCAGCCCGATCTCGGTGGCGGGGCTCGTGACGTCCTGGACGACCTGCTTGAGCGCAAACAGGTCGACCTGGCCGGTTTCCATGTTGAACCGCGTCTTCAGGTTCTCGCCCGTCTTGTAGTATTTGCGCGAGGCGGTCGCGACCGCTTCCTCGATGGCGCTGATGACGACTTCGGGCTCGATGCCCTTTTCCTTGGCCAGCGCCTCGATCGTCTGCTGCAGAGGATTAGACATGTTCTAAAATTCCACTTCCAGGTTCGCGCGCGTAATCACGCCAAGGGGCACCCGGTGCCGCCGCCCATCGTCGGTGTCGATGAGCACGTCATGCCCGTCCACTCCGCCCAGCGTCCCTTTGAAGAATGGCTGCCCGTCGATCGCCTCACGCATCACGAGCTTGGCGCGGCGGCCTGCGAAGCGCCGGTAGTCGGCTGCGTGACGGAGTGGTCGGTCGAGCCCGGGAGACGAGACTTCCAGGGTGTACGCGGTCGGGACGATGTCCTCGACGTCGAGCACGGCGCTCAAATCGCGGCTCACGCGCGCGCAATCGTCGACGCTGACGCTGTCTTCAGCGGTCGCCGCCGGGCCCGGCCGATCGAGCCGGATCCGGAGGACCATGCCACTCGCCTCACGTCGGAACTGCACGTCGAAGATGTCGAGGCCGTACGTGCCCGACACGCGGGCCGCCAGCTCACGAACCTGTTCGACGATGTCCGCGGACGGCATGCCCAAACGCGCGCGCCTCGTACGTAGTGTCCGGCTTTAGCCGGACCACTCAACGCCCCTAAAACTAAAAAAGTGGGCACTCGCCCACTGGTCCTACAGCCAGGCTTCCGAATCCCTCACTATATCATAGCCGTCGGAGCCGTTTCCCTTGAGCCGGACTCCACGGGACGAGCGATCAGGTCGTAATTGCGGGCCGCGACGAGCTCGAGCTCGGCAAAATCTCCAGCCCTGAAGCTCGACGGATCGCACTCGGTCAAAAACACCGAGGCGTCGATGTCGGGCGCCTGGGTGGACAGCCGGCCCTTGAGCACCAGCTCGTGATCGCTGGAGGGGCCGTCGATGAGCACCCGCACGCGCTCGCCAATGCGGCCCCGGTTGCGGCTGGCCACGAGCCGCTTCTGCAGGCCCATCACCCGCGACCGCCGCGCGAGCTTGCTCGATGCCGGGACATCGTCGTCCAGCGTGTATGCCGATGTGCCTTCCTCGTGCGAATACGTGAAGACACCGACATGGTCGAATCGGTGGTCGTTCACGAAGGCGCACAGCTCGTCGACGTCCGAATCTGTCTCGCCCGGGAATCCGACGATGAACGTGGTGCGGAGCGCAACGCCTGGAACGCGATCGCGAATGTTCGTCAGGAGCCGGTCGTAGCCTTGACGCGTGCCGGGCCGCTTCATGCGTTTGAGGACCGCGTTCGACGCATGCTGCAGCGGCAGGTCGATGTACTTGCACACGCGGTCGCAGTCGGCGATCGCCGCGAGCGTCTCGTCATCGATCGTCGTCGGATACAAGTACAACAGCCGAATCCACTCGAGGCCGTCGATCGTGTCGAGCTCCCGCAACAGCCGGGCCAGCGCGCCACGCTCGTGGCGGTCGATGCCGTAAAAGGTTGTGTCCTGCGAGACGAGCAGCAGCTCCTTGACCCCGCGACCGGCCAGCGCGCGCGCTTCGCGAACGATCGAATCGGCGGGGCGGCTCCGGTACGCGCCCCTCAGCGTCGGAATGATGCAGAACGCGCACTTGTAGTCGCACCCTTCGGCAATCTTCACGTACGCATAATGCCTCGGCGTGGCCAGGAGCCGCGGCGTCTCCGCGTCGTAAATGTAGCTTGGGCGCTCGCGACCGGCGACTGCCGACTGCCGACTGTCGACTGGCGACGCTCGATAGAATGTCATCGGCGTCGCCGAACCACCAATGGCGCGCACGATATCCGGCACTTCGCCGGTTCCGAGGACCGCGTCGATTTCGGGAATCTCGGCCCGCAACTCGTCGCGATAGCGTTCGGCGAGACAACCGGTCACGATGAGCCGGCGGCACGCGCCGGTCTTCTTGAATGCCGCCATCTCGAGAATGGCGTCGATCGATTCCTGTTTCGCCGAATCGATGAAGGCGCACGTGTTGACGACGAGGACGTCGGCGGCCGCGGCGTCGTCGGTCAGCTCGTGGCCGGCATTGTGCGCAAGGCCCAGCATCACCTCGGAATCGACGAGGTTCTTGGGACAGCCCAGAGAGATGAGACCAATCTTCATCGCCAAACTCCCCATTTTACTCCGAACTATGCTACGTTTCTTTGAAATACCGCCCCCCATGAAGACAATGAAGACAATGACGACAATGAAGCCCTTCGTGCTTTCGGCGCTTGTCGCCCTCGCGTGTTCGGCGGTCATCTCAGCGCAAGCCAATCCCGATCTCGCCGGCACGTGGACCATCGATCGCGGAGCCGGCAGCGGCGGCCGGGGCATTGCCGGCATCCCGCTGCCAACCACGCTCGTGATCACGCTGTCGCCGAACGACGTCACGATGGAGACCGACACCGGATCGGGGCAGACGCTGCAGTCCTTCGTGTACAAGCTGGACGGCAGCTCGAATCCCGTACCAGGCGCGCTCGGATGGGACACCAAAGCCAACGCTTCGTGGGACGGCCGTCACCTCGTGGTGATGACCCGACGATCGATGACGGGCCCGACCGGACCCATGGGCGTCGACGTGAAGGATGTCTACAGCGTGGCCGGCGATGTCCTGACGATCGACCGATCGATGGGACGGGTCACGCAAAAACTGGTTTACAGGAAAGGAGTCGCCCGATGAGGATGCGAGTGTCCACCTCGGTCGGATTGGCGACGGCCATGGCATTCGTGATGGGGTCGCCCATGCGGGGACAAAGCCCGGCGTCGGGCAAAGCGCAGCCTTCGGCGAAAGCGTGGACCCCGCCGCGGACGCCCTGGGGCGATCCTGATCTGCAGGGCAACTATACGAACAAGTACGAGCAGGGAACGCCCTTCGAGCGTCCGGACGAGTTCGCCGGGCGCAAGATCGAGGACGTCAGGAAGGACGAGTTGCAGGACATCCTCCAGGAGCGGCAGGATCGCGCGCTCTTAAGCATCACGCTTGCCGGCGGCGATCCGGCGGGAAACCTCGGAGGCCCGCTCTGGTGGCAGGATCAGTTCGAGGTCGGCAAAGGCAGCCGCCCGTGGCTCGTGATCGATCCGACTGACGGCAAGATGCCGCCGATGACCCAGGAGGGGCAGCAGCGAATCGCGGCCAGGGCCGCGGCAATCCGCGCGACGCGCGGCGGCGGCGCCGACTCCTACACGGATCGCAGCCTTTACGACCGCTGCATCACGCGCGGGCTGCCAGGCTCGATGATGCCGGCGATTTACGGCAACTCGTACGACATCGTGCAGGGGCCCGGCTGGGTGGCGATCCGCTACGAGATGGTCCACGAGACCCGCGTCATCCCGCTGGACGGACGGCCCCACGTCGGCCGGACGCTCAAGAGCTACATGGGCGATGCGCGCGGACATTGGGAAGGCAACACGCTCGTCGTCGAGACGACGAATTTCCGGGATGAGAGCGTCTACCGCAACGGCAATCCCGTTCGAATGAAACTCGTCGAGCGCTTCGCGCGCGTCTCGCCGACGCGCGTCGAGTGGGCGGTCACCGTCGACGACCCGACTACCTGGTCCCGACCCTGGACCTTCGCGATGCCGCTGACCATGAACGACGACGAACGCATCATGGAGTACGCGTGTCACGAGGGGAATCGAGCGATGTCGAACATTCTCAGCGCCGCGCGGGCCGACGAAGAAGCGGTAAGGAAAGGGCTCAAGGCGACGACGAGCGCGGTTCCGACAGCGGCGGAAGGGGAGCGGTAAAGAAGGGGCGGGGAGCGCCCCTCAGAATAGCGCGTCGATTTCTGTAATCGGACTATCTACCAATTCCGCAACCGGACGCCGGAATCTGTGCGGAGCGCAGACGTCGACGGACGCGATCAGGCCAAATCCGAAAGGCTTTTGCGTGGCATGGGCGTTGCCCCTTTGATGGCCACGTCCACCCGCAGGAGGTCACATGATTTGGCTTGGCATGTTCGCGATCGCGGCGCTGGCATTCGGGTATCTGAGGGTTCGCAGAACGCGTAAAGACGCCGCCGTAGGGCAGGGGCGCTGAAGGTAAAAGGAAAAAGGCAAAAGGCAGAAGTGAAGTACTTCACTTTTGCCTCTTGCCCTCTAACTTTTTACTTTGAAGCCGTGTAGGCGGCGATCGCGAGCATGTCGTCGTTGGTCAATTTCGCGAGGACCGGTTTCATCAGATCCGACCACACGCCTTTGCGCGTGCCCTGCTGCATGTCGTAGAGCTGCCGCACGGTGTAGCTCGGCGAGCGGCCCGCGATTCCAGGCACCGGGCCCAGACCCCTGAGATCCGCGCCATGGCACACGGCGCACTGCGTCGTCTTGCCGGCGCCGCCAGTCGTGACCAACGTCTCGCCCTTCTTCACGCTTCCGACCGGGACGTACGCGGTGAACGCGGAATGCGGATCGCGAAGCGTCTCTGTACGCTCCGTATCATCCGGCGCTTCGATGATGCGCTGACCGATCGGCTCGGTCTCGTTGGCTTCGAGCTTGAGGAACATGCCCCCCGCGATGCGCGTTTTCGGCACCGTGTTGGCTTCGACCACCTTGATCCACGGCGTCCACTTCATCGAGCCGAAATACTCCGCCGCGGCCTTGATCTCGTCGTCCGTCATGCCTTTCGCGATCGTGATCATCACGTTCGTGTTGGCCTTGCGTGTATCCGCGCTCTTCCTCGCGTCGCTCCTGAAATCGCCCATCGTCTGGATGAAGTAGCTGACCGGCAGGCCCGCAACGCCCGCGTTCTCGGGCCGGCCCTTGCCGTTCGGGTAGTGGCAGAGACTGCACGCGCGCACATCCGGCCGCTTCCCGTGTGCGACAACATCAGGCATCGTCGGGTGGTCGCCGGGAAACCAATCCGCCGGACCGAACGCGTCGCGAATTTGCGCGAGCGCGAACGATGCCGTGCTCCCCGGAATCTGCTTGAGTGAGGTGTCGGGTGGAGCCGGCGCAGCCCCGCCGGGAGCCGCTCCTCGTCCCGCGCCGCCACCAGGCGGTGCGGCGGGAGCAGCCGCCGGCGGCGTGGCGGGAGCAGGGCCGGTAAAGCCGTACGCCCAGGGCGGCGGCGGATCGCCAGCGGCCAACAGGATGCCGGCCGCAAGAACGGCTGTGAGGGCCAGGATCAGACTGCCGACAAAACTGCGCATACATCCTCCTTCGTGCATTTACGGATAGAGCCGATTGAGCATACGGGGATAGGGGATTGTCTCTCGCACATGCTCGAGACCGCAGATCCACGCCACCGCGCGCTCGATTCCCATCCCGAAGCCGCCGTGCGGAACGCTACCATATCTGCGCAGGTCGATGTACCAGTCAAACGCTTCCTTCGGGAGCCCGTGTTCCTCGATCCTCTTTAGCAGAAGGTCGAGGTCGTCGAGACGCTGTCCGCCGCCGACGATCTCCCCGTAGCCCTCCGGCGCGAGCACGTCGACGCCCAGTGCCACCTCCGGGCGGTCTGGATCCGGCTTCATGTAAAACGCCTTCACGGCGGCCGGGTATCGATGGACCATCACCGGCCGATCGAAGTGCTCCGACAGCGCCGTTTCGTCCGGCCCGCCGAAGTCGCCGCCCCACTCGAACGGGAGACCCTTCTCCTGCAGAATCCTGACGGCCTCGTCGTACGAGATGCGCGGGAAGGGCGGCTGCACGCGCTCGAGCTTGCTCACGTCGCGTTCGAGGACCGTCAACTCGCGCCGCCGCTTGTCGAGAGTGCGAGCGACGATGGAGACCAGGAGGCCTTCGGCGAGCTCCATCACATCGTTGAGATCGGCATAGGCCATTTCCGGCTCGACCATCCAGAATTCCGTGAGATGGCGTCGCGTCTTCGATTTTTCCGCCCGGAACGTCGGACCGAAGCAGTACACGCGGCCGAGCGCCATCGCGTTGGCTTCGTTGTACAGCTGCCCGCTTTGGGTCAGGTAGGCGGTCTGTTCGTCGAAATATTGGGCCGGAAAGAGCGTGGTGGTCCCCTCGCAGGCCGCCGGGGTGAAGATCGGCGTATCGGCGAGAATGAACCCGCGTGCGTTGAAGAAATCGCGAACGGCGTTGATGATTTCGTGCCGGATGCGCAGGATCGCCTGCTGGCGCTCGCTGCGGATCCACAGGTGTCGGCGGTCGAGCAGATAGTCGACGCCATGCTCCTTCGGCGTGATCGGATAGTCGTGAGACTCGCCGACGACCTCGATGCTCCTGACGTCGATTTCGTAGCCGCTCGGCGCCCGCGTGTCGGCGCGGACGGTTCCCGTCACGGTCAGCGACGTCTCCTGTGACAGATGATCGGCCGTCCTGAACATCTCGTCGCCGACAGCCGCCTTGGACATCACCGCCTGAATGAATCCCGTTCCGTCGCGAACGATGAGGAAATGAATCTTGCCGCTCGAACGGCGGGTGTGCAGCCATCCCCTGAGCGTGACCTCTTCGCCCTCGTGGGTGCCGATGTCTTCGATGTAGACAGGCATTAGTCAGCGAGCAGCCTTTCGAGCTTCTTGCGCGCCCGCTGCGCCTTCTGCAGCGTCTCTTTCGGCGAGCCCTGGGCGGCGATTTCGAACAGAAGCGTCTGATCGTAGCCGACCTTCTGGATGGCTGTCATCGCCGCTGGCCAATCAATCGTGCCGTCAAACGGCACGAGGTGATCGTCGGCTCGCCCACGGTTATCGTTCAGGTGTGTCGTGATGAGGTGACCCGACACCGTCTCGATCGCGTCGAGCAGATCCC
This sequence comes from Vicinamibacteria bacterium, assembly GCA_041485905.1. GTDB lineage: Bacteria > Acidobacteriota > Vicinamibacteria > Vicinamibacterales > CAVVIG01 > JAHFUI01. The sequence goes on along the minus strand of JBGPKK010000078.1, from coordinate 3,448 downwards.
CATCCATGTGGGCGTGACCAAAATCCAGGCAGACACCGACATCGGCCGCCTCGAGGTCTTCCTCGACGAAGTGGACGAGGGAGCCCGCCCGCGAGAGCTCGTTCGGAATCACTTCGACGGCCACGCGGACGTCGAGCGGTGCCGCCGCCTTTCGCAGCTCCTCGATGCTGCGACGCGCGGCGTCGCGGCTGTTGTCGGCCGGCGTGGGATTCTGCGAGCGCGGCAACCCGAGATGCGCGACGAGCACCTTCGCCGGTATCCGGCGCGCGATGTGCAATGCGCGCTCGGCTTCTGCGACGGCATACGCGCGCACGTCGGGCTCGGCGCTTGCGAGGGTCAGCGGTGTGCCCCAGCGGCCTCCGACGAAACTATCGGCGACCGGCGCGTGAATGCCGTGCAGCTCGAGGCCGGCGTCCGCCAGCCACTGCTGGAGGTCGGCGACGGCGGCGGGGTTGTGGTAGTCGCAATGCGTGCGCGTCGCGAAGAGCTCAATCGATTCGAATCCGTGCGCCGCGATCTCCAGCAGGTGCTCCCGGCTCAATCGCTGACCGTGATAGAGATGCGTCGACACGCCGAACTGCCGTTTGGCCACCACCGATCTGAATTCTACATCTGGTCATCTGGTCATCTGGTTGTCTGGTTGTGTGGTTGTCTGGTCAGTTCACCCCAGTTCCTCCACGTGTTCCGCGAGCAGCTCCCGCAGGCGCTCGAAGCGCGCATACTTGTCGAGGTTCGCACGCGCGTAGTGCAGCGTGCGGGGCATGTACTGAATGTAGACCGTGTTTCGGCGCGTCATCGTCTGGTAGCCGAAGGTGCCGAGCGCTTTGAGGTTGCGTTGGAGCGCCATCACGTCGAAGCGACGACGGAACTCGAGCGACGTGCGATCGCCTTCCGGCAGCGCGCTGTCGCCGCATCCCTTCAGGGCCAGAAAGTACGCGATGAGATCGTCGACTTCCCGATCGGCCAGGTCGACGTAGGAGTCGCGCAGCAGCGACACCAGATCGTAGGTGTCTGGACCCAGCCGCGCGTCCTGGAAGTCGATGATGTACAGGCTTCCCGCGTGCAGCATCAGATTGCGGCTGTGGTAGTCGCGGTGACAGAGCACGCGAGGCTCGCACGCCAGCTCGGTGGCGATGGACGACCATTCCTCGTCGAGCGCGCCTCGTTGCGCAGCCGTCAGCGCCGCGCCGCGATAGCCCTCGATGAAGTGCTTCACGAAGAAATTGAGCTCCCACGTGAGCTTCTCGACGTCGAACGCGTTCCGGTAGGCGACGTACCCGTTCGGATCGATTTCGGCGCCGCGGCGTTGCAGCAGGTCGATGAAGGCGACGGCCTGTCGATAGAGGGCCGCGTGCTCGGTCGGCGTGTCCGCGCCAAGGTGCGCCTGCAGCGTGACGTCGCCCAGATCTTCGAGCGCCAGAATGCCCAGCGGGTCGGAGTGGCCGAGGAGCGTCGGAACGGGCAGCGGCATCTGCCGCAGCAGCTCCGCGACGTTGGCAAATGGCAGCGACGCGAACTCGATCGGGCCGACGTGGAGCGCGAGCACGATCGAGTCGCCCTCGGGCCGGATGATGCGGAAGTACCGCCGATCGGAGGCGTCGCCAGTCAGCGGCACCACCCTCGTGCCCGGGCCATCGAGACCGTTGGCCTCCAGGTAGCGATCGATCCGCTCGCGCAGCTCGACGCCTTCCGCCGTACGCTTGTCGGGGATGGTCATATGGAGAGAGGCGCAGTGCGAATGGTGTCGTCGGGAGCACGCAGGAGGATCGTCCGGCGGTACTTCGTGCCGGCGGGCACGGAGACGCCGTCGGTGAGCACGCACTCGTCGAGCACACAGTTCCTCGAGACTTCGACATCGTCCCACAGAATCGATCGCGACACGCGTGCCGTCGGGTCGATGCGCGCGCCCCGGCCGCAGGTGACGTCCGCGCCGCCTTGCGCGTGCACGAACGACCAGGACGTCGACCAGTAGTCGGACACCGTCCCCACGTCCCAAAACGCCGCGTCGCAGACGAAGCCACCCACCGCGCCAGGCTCGTCGGCGATCAACGCGTCGTACACGCCGCCGATCGACTGGGCCGACTGTCCAGCGGACAGGGAACTGAACACGGACGAGTGGACGACCTGAGCGCCGATGAAGTGGTAGGAGCCTTCGGCTGCGGCGCCCCGCGCGGCGAACCCGACCACGCGCCGGTCGTCGAGCCGAACGCCACCGTAGCGTTGAGGATCGCGGTTGGGCACCAGCGCGAGCGTGACCAACGAGCCGGCCGCGAGGTGCGACTCGCTGAGCGCGTTTACATCAACATCGGTGAGCGTGTCACCGTTGATCACAAAGAACGTGTCGGCGCCGATGATCGGCAGCGCCAGGCGTGGTCCGCCGGCGGCGCCCAGAACCTCGGGTTGTTCCCACGAATACCGAACGCGCCCCGAGAGATCGCTGCCGTCGCCCACCACAGCGGCGATCGTCTCCGGACGATGATGCAGATTGAGCACGATGTCCGCGACATCGTGGGCCGCCAACCAGCCGATGATGCGGCGAATCATCGGTTCGCCGGCAACGGGAATGGCCGGCTTGGCGCGTACATCGGTCAGCGGCCGCAGCCGTGTCCCGAGACCGGCGGTGAGGATCATCGCGGTTGTGATGCCCAAATTCAGACGTTCTCCCCGAAAAGCATGTCGGTGACCGGCAGGCCGTGCTGGTGGCAGTATTCGCCGTAGAGGCCACGATAGGAATCGAGCAGGTAATCGTTCGGGCCTTTTCCAAGGGCTTCAGCCATCTCGGCGATGCCGCGAGCGCCGCCTTCGATCTCGACGAACGTGCCGACCGGCGTTTCGTCGACCGCGACGAGCACATCGCCGATCGCGAACTCCTCGCGATATTTCTGGTACCTGAACCACACCCGGAAACCGAGCTCCGTCAGGATCGTGAGCAGGAGCGGACCATCACCCACGTCCGTCTCGAGCTCGTCGCGCAGCTTCATGGTCGCGGGCTGCACGGGCCCCTTGAACGTGAGCAGGCTTGTGCCCGATTCGATCCGGACCCGAACGACCGATCGGCGCGTGCGGAGCCGTTCGTCCGCGGTGTCGAGGAGGTAATCATCCTGGAGACGCCGGCCGCGACATGGAGTCGCGCCGGCCGCGAGGATCGCGGCGCGCGCCTCGTCGGCGCTGCCGAACCGCAGCTTGATTTCCCTCTCGAGAATGGCCGACATCAGGCAAGTCTATTTAACCGCCCGCGACCGCAAATTACAACGCGATCGTACGGCCGAGCCGGGTCGTGCGGTGCGCGGTCCCCCTAAAGCCGGACACTACGTACGAAACGACCAGGCGCACGAACACGTACATGGTGAAGCATTCGAGCGCGAACGCTGGAAAGCCGAGATACCCCGGCACCGGCATCTCGAAGATCTTGAATCGCTCCATGATTGGCACCGTGTAGTGCCACTTG
>JBGPKK010000077.1:0-20654 GCA_041485905.1 Vicinamibacteria bacterium | reverse complement strand
GGTCCGTCTTCGCCTTCGCCGGCAGCGTGAGCATCTTGACAACGTTGCTGTTCGGGCTCGCGCCTGCCATCACCGCCTCGCGCTCCAGCGTGAACGAGGCGCTCAAGACCAGAGGAGGCGGAGGGGCGTCCGCCGCACTCTCGCGCAGCCGCCAGGCCCTCACGGCGGCCGAGGTGGCTCTGGCCCTGATCCTGCTCTGTGGAGCCGGACTCCTCATCCGCAGCTTCGTGAAACTGATCCAGGCCGGCGTCGGATTCAATGCGGCGCAACTGGCCGTGGTCGACGTGGACCTGCCCGAGATCCGCTATCCCGACGCCGCCAGCCGTGCCCGCTTCTACGACGCTCTCGTAGAGCGAGCCCGTGCGCTCCCCGGAGTGGCCACGGCGAGCGCCGCCACGACCCTACCGCTGCATCGAATCTTTTTCCAAACGTTCACGATTGCCGGCCGCCCCCAGCCGATTCTCGATGAAAGGCCCAGCGCCGACGTCGCGAAGGTCAGCCCCGATTACTTCCGCCTGTTGGGACTGCCGATTCTGGCCGGGCGCGGTTTCACCGCCGCCGACGTTGCTCGAAATGCCGGAGGCAAGGGCGAGGGCGTGGTGATCGTGAATCAGGCCTTCGCCACAAAGTTCTTCAACGGCCAGAACCCTCTGGGTCAGCGGCTGCTATTGGAGAACGACCGAGCCTTCGAAATCGTCGGTCTGGCGACGGATTTCCTCGCCATGGGCGGCCTGAGCGACGCCCACCCGCAGTACTTCGTGGCCGGGCTCGACTCGCCGCAAGGGCTGCTGCTGCTGCGGACCAAAGTCCCGCCCGAATCGCTTTCCGACGAAATCCGCGCCACGCTGTGGTCGTTGGATCAGGAACTGCCCGTCGCCGAGGTGAGCAGCATGAACCACTTCCTGGGCGAAGCACTCGCCGAGGTACGCCCTGTTGTGCTGCTGTTAGGCGTGTTCGCCGGTCTCGCACTGCTGCTGTCCATGATCGGCGTCTATAGCGTCCTGGCCAACCTGGTGGCGTCGCGTATCCGCGAGATCGGCATCCGCATGGCGCTGGGCGCGACGCCTGCTGCCATCGGCCGAATGGTGGCCGGACAGAGTCTGAAGCCGCTGGCGATCGGCCTGGCTCTGGGGCTGGCCGGGAGCCTCGCGTTGAGCCGCGTGCTCACGTCCTTGCTGATCGGCGTCGCCCCGAACGATCCCGTCACGTTCCTGCTCGCCATCGCGTCGGTCGTGCTCGTCGCGCCGCTGGCCGTTTGGGCGCCCGTGCGCCGCGCCACGCGTGTGGAATGTACGGTCGCGTTACGGGAAGAGTAGGCTGAGGCTCATGAGCCTCACACGCCGATCCTTTGTCGCCGGGGCTACGCTCGGGTCGGCGTCACTCTTCATCAAATCGCTCCGGGCGGCGGACTTCACGTTCATCCAGTTCCACAACCAGCCGGCGACAAGCTCGCTTCACCATCGGCTCGTCGAGATGTGGACCGCGATCCGGACCGAGACGCGCGGACGCGTCGACGCAGAGGTCTTTCCAGAAAACAAGAAAATCCAGGGGAGCGACCCCGCTGCGCTGAAGATGCTGATCGACGGCGAGATCCAGTTCTTCACGCTGATGGGGGGCATTCTCGGCACGGCCGTGCCGGCCGCCGAAGTGCAGCAGATGCCGTTCGCGTTTCGCTCGGCCGCCGACGCGCACCTGGCGATGGACGGCGCGCTTGGCGCGTATCTGAGCGAGGAAATGGCGGCAAAGGGGATCGTCGGCTTTCCGGTGGGCGCCTTCGACAACGGGATGCGTCAGATCGCCGGCACGAAGCGCCCCATCGTCCATCCAGAAGACCTGATCGGCATCAGGATGCGCGTCCCCGCCGGACAACTCGTCGCCGACACCTTCAGAGCGCTTGGCGCGGAACCGATCACCATCAACAGCAACGCGATTTACGACGCGCTCAAGAGCGGGACGGTCGATGCTCAGGAGAACCCGCTCGCGCTCGTCGATCTCTTCAAGCTGTACGAGGTCGTGAAGTACGTCAGCATGACGAACCATATGTGGTCCGGGTTCAACCTGCTGGCGCACCGGCCGACCTGGAATCGCCTTCCTGACGATGTCAAAGGCACGATTGAGCACAACGTCGCGAAATACGTGCGTCTCCAGCGGCGTGATCAGGCGGCGGCGAATGCCAGGCTCAGAGCCGAGCTCGGGCGACGCGGCCTGGTGTTCAACGCCGTTGACGCGGCACCGTTTCGCGGGCGGCTGTCAGGCGTTTACGCGACGTGGAAAGACAAGCTCGGGACGAAGTGCTGGAAGCTGCTGCAGGAAAGTGCAAAGTTCAAAGTGTAAAGTTTTGCACTTTGAACTTTGCACTTCGAACTTAGAACATGACCCTGAAGCCAAACTGCATCGTCCGAGTCTGCGCCGAAACGTTCTGTAGATACTGCGCCGTTTGGTTTTCTTGAGTGCCGATTCCGTAGTTCGGCCGGTTGAAGAGGTTGAAGACCTCGGCGATCCCGTCGATCGAGGTCCGACCGTGCAGCGGAATCCGCTGCTGCAGCCGCAGGTCCGTGCGATTTTGCGCCGGCGCGATCAAGGAGTTGCGATCGACGATCGTGCCGTCCGCACGCAGGCGGGCCGTACCGGTTGTCGCGCCGATGTTGCGGCGATCGCCGCCGAAGTTGGTCGCCAGGCGAATCCCGGCGCCAAGATAGTGAAGCCCGCTCACCTGGAAGCCGTGGCCCACCTGCCAGATGCCGTTGAACACCGCGCGATGGCGCTGATCGTCGGCCGACAGACCCCATTCACCACCGAGATCCGAAGCGACCGTGAAGGGGACCGGCAGGAGACCGCTGAATGGCTGCGAGTCCTGGTTCCAAAGCCCCGACAGCGTATAGGTCGCCGAAGCCTGCCAGCGATTGCTGAACCGCTTCGTGAAGCCGGTCTGCAACCCGTGATAGGCGGAGCGGCCCATATGCGCGTTCATCGAGACGACGCCCCAGTCGGGGAAGGGGCGGTTGCTTCTCGTCGTGAATGAAAGGTTGGCGCCGGTCACCGGGTTGTAGTTCAGGTTGATGTTGTCGATGACCTCTTTATCGTTCCGCCCCTGGCTGTACACGTAATCGGCCTCGACGGCCATGGTGGTGCCGATCTGGCGCTGGAAACCGATCGAGCTCTGAAACGTGCGTGGCAGGTGGACGAACTCCGGCGGCCCGACAAATTCCTGAACGTCGCGCAACAGACATCCGGGCGCATTGTTGTTGGCGTAACAGAACTTCGTGAGCGACTGCTCGTAGGTCGGCAACGGCTGCCCGTTTGTCGGGTTCGCGGCGAAATCCGCGCGGAAGGGGGTGTTGTCGTACCGGATCACCGCAATCTGGGCGTTGCCCGTCGCAAACGACTGATCGGCGCCGAGCGCATCGCCGTAGTAGAGACCCGATCCGCCGCGGATCACCATGTCGTCGCCCAGCCTGTAGGCGAAACCGATCCGCGGCTGGAAGTTTGTCTTGTCATTGGGACGCCCGGCCTGCTGGAACGGCGGGAAGCTGATGTCGTTGGCGAACACGCCGATCTCGACGTCGTAGCGCAGCCCGAGATTCAACGTCAGGTTATTGGAGATCTGCCAGTCGTCCTGCGCCCAGCTGGCGACCTTCTTCGAGTAGAGGTGGACGTTGAAATCGCCGACCCCGATGCTGTAGCTCGTCGTGATGTTGGAAATCGCCGCCAGGTTCCAGGTGTCGGCGTTGAACGGATCCGGAAAGAGCGCTTCGATGTTGGCGGGCGTGGGGCCGCCACGGGCGTCAATCGTCCCCATGCACTGGCGGCAGTTTGCCTGAATCTGGTGACGATGCAGGAATTCGCCGCCGAGCCTCAGGTCGTGATGGCCGCCCGCGTCGTACGAGTACGTGAAGCTGTCGCGGATGCTCGTCACCCACTGGTCCTGGTGCCGCGGATAGAACTGGTTGCCGGCAATCGTGAAGTTCGAAAACGTGATGCGGGGCGACCCGGTCGTGATGCCGTTGGCCGCCTGCCAGTGCTTCGACCACGTCGTGAGGTTGGCGTTGGCAAGGCCGAAATCGGCCCTGCCCACTGAGATCTCGTTCAGCGCCCGGTTGCTCAGAACCTGCGTGAGCACGCCGAGGTACTCGTCGTTGTATTCTTCGTTGGTGCCGGTCGCCGCCGGATGTTGCTGGTTGCCGGCCCCGAATGGCTCGTACAGCCGCCCCGACGAGATTTTGCCCATCACCCGCGTCTTGGACGACAGCTCGTAGTCCAGACGCACGCCGCCTTTTTTTTGATTGGCGATGCCGGCCAGCTGCACGTTGAACGACGGGTACGGCGTGTTCCAGATGCTGGTCCGCGGCTCGCGTTCGTATTCATAGTTGCCGAAGAAATGGAGCTTGTTCTGCACGAGCGGGCCGCCGAAGGTCGTGCTGAGCTGCTGATTGTCGATGGGCACGACCTGATTCAGGACGGGGTTGAGCGCGTTGAAATTGGTGTTGCGAAAGTTGCCACGCAACAAACCTGAGAACTGATTGGTGCCCGACTTGGTGACCGCGTTCACCTGCACGCCGGTCGATCGGCCCATCGTCGCGTCGAAGCGGTTGGAGACGAACTGAAATTCCGCGATCGAGTCCTGACTGTACTTCGGCTGGCCGCCGGTCCCGATGTCAGCCGACACCTGCTGGCCGTCGACGTTGAGCTGGAACTCCCGCGCCTCGCCGCCGTTTCTGTCCGGCAGCGGCGTGATGGCGTTCGTCGAGCTGGTGCGGCTGCCCGGGGCGAGCAGCGCGAGCGCCATCCAGTTGCGTCCGTTGACCGGAAGCTCCTGCACCTGGCGCGGATCGACGTTGCCGCCCAGACTCGACGTCTTGGTTTCGAGCAGCGGCGATTCCGCAGTGACGGTCACCGTCTCGGCGACAGACGAAGGCGCCAGCTGCAGGTTGACGACGGCCGTCTGTCCGACCAGCACCTCCACGCCGCCGCGGTTCATGGTCGTGAAGCCTTGGAGCTCCGCGGTGATCCTGTACGTGCCGACGCGCACGGGGAGCCGGAAGATCCCGCGCTGATCGGTGACGCCGTCGAAGTTGTTGCCGGATGCCACGTGCACGGCGCTGATCGTCGCGCCGGGCAGCACGGCGCCCGTGGAGTCGGTGACGGTGCCGCTCAGCACCGCCTCCTGTGCAGACGCCCCGACAGGCAGGGCGAGGATTACGACGACCAGCAGCAACCGTCTGACGACGTCCGATGGCATGGTGTCCTCCAAAAATGTCGGTTGATGGCAGGACCGTAGCAGAGGGCGTAAGAAATTTAAAGAGAAAATGTAAAGGGAGTTCGTACGTAGTGTCCGGCTTTTCCGGACACTACGTGCAAATGGATCCGAACCTATTTCCACGCCGACCTGACCGGCTTGCCGACGAGAAACGCCGGATTGGCGCCGGCACGCGGCCGGTACTTCTGGGCGCCGCCGTTGTCGACCTCCGCCACGTAGAAGTTGCCGTCCTGGTCGACGCTCATGCCGTGCACGCCCCACATGCCGCCGGGGAAATCACCCCACGTGCCCCAGGAATACTGGAAATTGCCGCTGAGGTCGTACTTGAGGATCCTGTTCGTGCCGCGGTCGGCGGCCCAGAGGAAACCGTCGCTCGTGATGTTGAACATGTGCACGTCCGACGGCGGATCGCCAAATCGCCACGAGTCCAGGAACTTGCCGTTTTCGTCGAAGACCTGCGCGCGGTGGTTGCCGCGGTCGTTGACGAAGACCCGGCGCGTTTTCGGATCGACGGCGATGCCGTGGACATTATTGAAATAGCCCGGACGCGTGTCGTTCTGGTTGGAGCCCTTCTCTCCCCAGGCCATCAGAAACTTCCCGTCCTTGTCGAACTTCGCGACGCGCGTCCCGTTATACCCGTCCGACACGAAGAAGGTGCCGTCGGGCAGCCAGTCCATATACGTCGGACGGTTGAAGTGCTTGTCGTCGGCGCCCGGCACGCCGTACGTGCCGATGGTCAGCAGCTTCGTCTTGCCGTCGTGCGTGAACTTGTAGATCACGTGCTTGTGGTCGTCGATGAGCCACACGTTCTTGTCCGCATCGTACGGACTGATGGCGATGAAGTGCGGCCGCTGCAGGCTCGCGTCCCACTGCATCCAGTTGGCGGTCTCGGGAAGCAGGTTGCCCTGGCCGTCGAACACAAGGATGCAGTGCTCCCAGCGGGCGTCAACGCCCATCTTGTTGGTCCGCGCCCACGCCTCCATCCCGCCCTCGGCAAGCTGCCCGCTGCCGCCATTGCCCGGAGGGCTGGCGGTGGTCGCATCTCGGTACGGCAGCCGGCCGATCGGGAACGCGATGCTCGGGGCGAGGTCCGACAGTTTGCGTGTCATCGGACGCGGGATCTCCGGCAGCTCCCCGCGCTGCACGACGTACACACGGTCTGGGCTTTCGGCAAACACGCTCTGGCCGGCGCCGAACGTCCAGGGCCCGTGCCCTGGAATGGTCGAGAGCTTCTTGGGCCATCCCACGACCACTTCGTACGCGCCGAAGATGTCCTGGCCGCCTTTCTCGCTCGGCACCGCGGCGACTCTCGACACGGCATTCGTGCCGCGCTGCTGGGCCGACACCCACTGATTCCCAACGAGGTAAACGATCGCCAAACCCGCCACGCCCACGACCAGCATCGATATGCGTCTACGCATGTCGTCCTCCACTTTCACCTTGCTTTGAATTTTTCACTTCGCACTTTGAACTTTCTCCTGACCCCTGCCATCTCCTCCAGAACCGCGCAAACGGCCGCCGTGTCCTGGTGACCGCCCTTGGCGGTGGCAGCAGCATAGATCGGAGCGGTCGCAGCGAACAACGGCGTCGGGCAGCCGACCTTACGCGCGAACTCGGCGATGATCGCCATGTCCTTCCGCCAGACGTCGAGTTTCATCATCGCGGCGCCATACGCTCCCTTGACCATCATCGGACCGCGGACCTGAAACATTCGCGAGCTGCCTGCCCCGTCGCCGATGACCTTCACCACCATCGCGGGATCGAGGCCCGCCTTCATGGCGAGCACGAGCGCCTCGGCCGCCGCCACATTGTGGATGGCGACGAGCAGATTCGCGACGAATTTCATCATTGATCCGGCGCCGAACGGGCCGACGTAATAGTGGGCGCGCGCGAAGGCGTCCAGAATCGGACCGACGCGCCGATACGCCCGGCGGTTGCCGCTGGCATACACGACCAGATCCCTGGTCTGCGCCTGCGTGCCGGTTCCGCTCAACGGGCAATCGAGCAGCACCGCGCCGCCCGCAGCAAGCCTCTTGCGCGCTTCCTCTTTCACCGCGATCGGCAGCGTGCTCGTTTCGACGACGATCTGCTGAGGACGTGGAGAATCGGCAAGCTCCGCCACGGCCTGCAGCAGGGCGTCGGATGACGGAAGCGAGCAGATGATCACCTCGGCTTGCCTGGCGAGGGCGCGGCAGTTCGCCGCCACGAGTCCCCCACCGCGGCGGTGATTCAACCGCGGTTTCGCCGCGACGTCGTACCCAATCACGCGGTATCCGGCCCGCATCAGGTTCGCGGCCATCGCCGAGCCCATGATGCCCAAACCGATCATCCCAATCGCCTGGACTTTCCCCTTACTTTCCACTTTGAACTTTGAACTTTGCACTTTCTACGCGCGCCCGGTCGGGGCGCGCGTAGTAGTAGCCGTCGTTTTCTTCGAGCGCGATCGGCGCGTTGAACAGCGCGCTCAACCGCTCGGCGGTCAGCACCGACCGTTTGGGACCGGCCGCCGCGAGACGTCCCTCACGCAGCAGAACCACGCGCTCGATTTCGGGGATGATTTCGTCGATGTGATGCGTAATCAGGATCACCGTCGTCCCCTCGCGCGCGATTTGTCGGATCCGTTCCATGAAATCGTGCCGGGCGACGAGATCGAGCCCGGTGGTCGGCTCGTCGAGTACGAGGGCGCGCGGTGAGGTGACCAGCGCGCGTGCCAACAGCACGCGTCGCGCTTCACCGCTGGACACCTCGTCGAGCCATCGCCGCGCCAGGTGCGCCACGCCCATGCGAGCCAGCGCCTCGGCAGCGCGGCGGCGCATATCGTCGGTGACCACGCCGTATCGAAGGATGCCGTCCGACGCGAGGAACGCGGATAGCACGGCCGCCTCTCCGCTGATCCGCCCTTCGCTGTTGCCCACGACGAACCGTTGATGCAGATCGGCCGAGACGATGCCGAGCTGCGATCGCAGCTCGAACACATCCCAACTGTTGCTGCCGAACACGCGGACCGGTGGGACACCATCCGCCGGCAGGAGCGCGCGGTCCTCGTGCGTGAGCAGCCTCAGGAGGAATGACTTCCCCGCGCCGTTGGGGCCGACGATGGCGGTATGTTCGCCGACGCCGATCGTCAGCGTCAGGCCGTCGAGGATGCGGCGATCGTCTTTGACCACCGTCGCGTCGATCAACTCGAGGACGGGTTCAGTCACGGATGACAAGTCACGCCGGTAGCGCCTTGCCCCGCGTCTCCTCTGCAAACGGCAGGAGGATCAACCCGACAACGAAGACGGTGGCGGTCGCCGCGACTGGAACGCCCAGGCTGCCGTAGGACCGGATGGCGCCGCCGACGAGGAACACCATCGCCACGCCGACGAAGCGTCCCACCGAGCTGACGAACGCGATCGCGCTCGCCCGGCAGCTGGTCGAGTACTGCTCGGGCAGCCACAGCGTGTATATGGCGAAGTTCGCGCCGCCGATGCCGAGGAAGAAGATCAGGACGAAGAACGGCGTCACCGCCATCGGCGTGTAGAAGACGTACCCGAAGGCGGACGCGACCGCGACGCCCAGCACGGTGAAATACAGTCCCATCGCCAGACGCCGACCGAGACGTTCAGCGAGCCACGGCGCCATGAGGCACCCGATAATCGTGGCAACCGCCAGCACCATCGACCCGTACGACGCGACGCGCGCCGCGGCGGCGGTCGTGTAGCCTTCACGCACCGCAATCTGTGTCACCGCGGCGGGGACGTAAATCGAACCGGCCCACAGCCCGACGATCGACACGGTGAACAACAGCGAGTTGACGATCGTGCGGCCTCGGTACTGAGGCGTGAACAGCGCGGCGAACGCATCGCGCATCCGGGGACGCTGGCGGTCATCCGCCGCTGTCTTCTGCCAGGTCGCCGGCTCGCGCACGCCGCTCTGGATCCAGCCGACCAGCAGCGCGGGCGCACCCCCGAGAATGAACATCCATCGCCATCCGTAGTTCGCGCCGATGTAGTAGTTGGCGATGGCCGCCAGGAAGAAGCCGAAATAGTAGCCGGTGTGCATGTACCCGGCGCCCATCTTGCGCCGATCTTCTGGCCACTCCTCGGCGACGAACGTGCCGCCCATCGGCTGTTCGCCGCCAAGACCAATGCCGCACAGCACACGAAGGACGGCAAGCTGCCAGATGTTCGTCACCACTCCGCACATGAAGGTGAAGACCGAATAGAAGAGAATCGTCAGCATCAGCGCGCGGACGCGGCCGAAGCGGTCTGCAATCGGGCCCCAGACCATCGAGAGGCCCCAGCCGAGCAGGAACAGCGCCTGCAGGATGCTGCCGTAGTACCCGACGTTCCCCTGCGTGACGGCGAGGCCCGATCGCGGCAGCAGCTCGGTCAGCGCCGGCACGAGCACCAGCGCGTAGATGAAGGCGTCCATGCCGTCGAGCGTCCACCCGCCCCACGCGGCCCAGAATCCCTTGATCTGGTTCTGATTGAGCCTGGTCGACAATCGCACAGCCGGCGCAGCAGCTACTGCCATGGGGGTTTCTCCAGAGGACACGCGGAGTCTACGGGCGTTCAGCGACGTCGGTCAAGGCCGAGAACGACGTCCAGATCGTGGCGCGCCTGAAGGTTGTTCGGGTCGAGCTGCACCGACCGTCGCAGGTGATCGAGCGCTTCCTCGCGCGCGCCGCGCGATGCCAGCGCCGCGCCGAGGTGCCACTGGGTGGCGGCCGAATCGGGCGCCAGGCGCTGGGCTTCGCGGAACTCTCCGATCGCTTCGTCGAACCGGCCTTTCTCCGCGAGCGAAATACCCAGGACATTGTGCACATCCGCGGACTCGGGAACGATCGCTCCCAGATACGCGCTGCCCAACACGAGACGGTGCCGGCTTTCAGCAAGACGGCGTGCGCCGGCGATTTCCGCCGGTGACGCCGCGTAGGCGCGACCGAGGAGATCGAGGTACGTATCCAGACCATCCACAAGCGGAACCGGCTTGCGATTGACGAGGCACGTCGGGCACCACGCCGCGACCTGGCTCAAATCAACAACAGAGGGCGGCACGGCCTCGCCAAAGTCCAGCAACGATCGCACGCCGTACTCCTGGACCGGGCGGTCGTCGGTCACAGGCGCCGCGTCTCGGGTCGCGGTCGCGAGCGTCTGCGCCGATCCGACAAAGGTCCCGACGATCTCGCGCACGCTGCCGAGATCGACGCGCGCCATGTCCGACTGCACCACCGGCGCGCGGGACAACGCCGCGGCCAATCGGGCGGGGTCGACGTCGATACGGGCGTCGTTCACACCGAGGAGCAGCAACTCCGCTTCGGCGCCGGAGATCAGCACCGCCTGCGGGAACACGTCGATGAACGCGCGAATCATCGCCAGCGTGGTGGCGGCAGGCACCTGGTAGGCCGGGAGCCACTGGCTGACGTAGCCATGCGGCTTGAGATGCTCCCGCGCCAGCGCGTAGAACTCCTTTGAATACAGCGCCGCCACGCCGGCGTACCCGATAGGCGGCGGCTCGAGCGTGATCAGATCGTACGACGCAGCCGGCCGCATCTGCAGGTGCTGGCGCCCGTCGTTCACATACACCGCGACTCGCGGGTCGCGCAGCACATCGCCATTCACGTCGCTGAAGAAACTGGAGGAGCTGAGGATGTCCCTGGACAGATCCGCCACCTCGATGCGACGCATCGAGGGGTGCAGCGCCGCGGCGTGGGTCGTGTTGCCGACCCCGAATCCAATCACGAGAGCGGCCTCTGGATTGTCGATGGCGAGAAGCGGCACGTGCGCGAGCGCACGCATGTACCGCTGCGACAGCCGCGTCGTCGAGGACATCGGGTGCCCGTTCGTCAGCAACTTCCGCCCGACGCCAGGTATCTCGGTCACCTCGACGACCTCGGTCAGGCCTTCGCGCATGGTGAGCCGTCGCTCGTTGTTGCCGGAGCGAGCCAGCGCCCGGTCGATCACGAAGTCCGACGGCAAGGTCACCCACCCGCCCAGCGCGACGCCGCCGATCAGCAGCGATCCGATCAAGACGGAGGCACGGGCCCGCCTCGAGCTGAGGTCGGCAAGAGACAGTGGCACCACGGCTGCCAGCGCCGTCATCATCAGCATCGAGGCGCTGCGCTGGATCCCGAGGGCCGGCAGGAGCAGGAAACCCGCGGCGAGCGAACCACAGACGGCGCCGACCGTGTTGGCAAGATAGAGCACGCCCGCACGGCGGCCCACCGCGTGTTCCGCTCGTTGAATGACCGCGTTGCCAAGCGGAAAACCGAATCCCATCAGCAGCGCGGGAAAGCCGATTTCAAGCAGCATTGGCTTGACGTTGAACCACAGGCCGGAAAGCGTCCGCGTCCACTCGGATTGAACCGCCACAACAGCGTCCCCCGCATGGCCCATGAGCACCTGGTATGCGGGACCGCTCACGACGACCTGCTCGATCGGTCTCGAGTCGCTCCAGCCCAATCCGAGCAGCGTGACCGCGACGAAGAGTCCCTGGATCACGATCAACCAGTGCACCGGTC
Source organism: Vicinamibacteria bacterium (assembly GCA_041485905.1). Lineage (GTDB taxonomy): Bacteria > Acidobacteriota > Vicinamibacteria > Vicinamibacterales > CAVVIG01 > JAHFUI01. Next base: position 8,892 of record JBGPKK010000077.1, on the reverse strand, counting down.
TGTCGGTTCGACGAGACAGAAAACCGGAGACGAGGGAGCCCGCGCCGATGCCGATCAAGATGATCGTCAGCAGAAGAGAGAAGACGGCCCGGAATCCGCCGAGCAGAATCGTGAAGTGACGAAACCAGACGATTTCCATGCCCATCGCGGCGAACCCGGACATCGCGAGCGCCAGGCTGATCGGAGCGATCGCGCCCTTACGGTCCGCCTGACCGCCTCCGCCAAGGCTACGGCGGTCCGCCGAAGCTTCGAGCGAAGGCGGAAGCCGGACCTTGTGCCGGACCTTCTGCCGGACGTGACGTGCGAGGTACAGCGCTCCCGCGCCGGCAATGATGTTGAAGAACACCGCACTCATCTGCGCGCCGAAGAGACCGAAGGCGGGGACCAGCGCGAAGTCCGTCAGCAGCGCACCGGCGGCCGCGCCGAGCGTGTTGACGGCGTACAGCACGGCGATCCGCCAGCCGCCGATGTCGAGGTCCTTTTGGACGAGATGACGAATGAGCAGCGTCAGCGTCCCGCCCATCAGCAGCGCGATCGGTGTGAGCAGGACGAGCGCGATGGCGACGCGGGCCAGATAGGAGGCGGTCGACAGGACGTACCAACCGGACGGTTCGCGCGAGTAGGCAGAGACCGCCGCGGAGATTCGATCCAGGTGCGGCAGGAGCACGGAGATGCCGAGCCCCGCAACGCCGATGATCAGCTCGACATATCCGTACGCGCGAAGCAGCGAGTCCGGCCGCGTGTCATACCGGCGATCCGCCCACGGCCCGGTGACGTAGCTGCCGACGCCCAGTCCCAGCATGAACACCGCGACGACCAGCGACGCGGAGTACACGGTGTTCCCGAAGACGTTCCCGAACTCGCGGACCCAGACGACCTGGTAAATCAGCCCGCTGAAGCCCGAGCAGAAGAAAAGAAAATACAAAGGGACCGTCTGAATCAGACGGTCCCTTACAGGTTTCACTCCGAAGCCTTGCGGATTACTTCCAGGCGGGATTCACTGCTTTCCCGAGGAGGAACGCCGGGTTCGCGCCAGCCCGCGGACGGAATTTCTGCGCGCGACCGGCGTCGACTTCCGCGGTGTAGAAATTCCCTTCCTGATCCACGCTCAGGCCGTGCACGCCCCACATGCCGCCCGGGAAATCGCCCCACGTGCCCCAGGAGTACAGGAAGTTGCCGTTCAGGTCGTACTTCAGCATCTTGGACGTTCCCCGGTCGGCCGCCCACAGATAGCGATCGCTCGTAATGACGAACAGATGGATATCCGACGGCGGCGGGCCGAAGCTCCACTCGCGGAGAAACTTGCCATTTTCGTCGAAGACCTGTGCACGGTGGTTTTGCCGGTCGTTGACAAAGACCTGCCGGGTCTGAGGATCGACGGCAATGCCGTGCACGTTGTTGAAGTAGCCGGGGCGCTTCTCCTGAGTACCGCCCCTGCCCGAATTGCTGCCCGGTTCGCCCCAGGTCATCAGGTACTTCCCGTTCTTGTCGAACTTCACGACGCGCGTGTTGGCATACCCGTCGGAGACGAAGAAGGTCCCGTCGGGCAGCCACGCTATGAACGTCGGCCGGTAGAAGTGCTTGTCGTCCGAGGCGTGCACGTTGGGCTCGCCGATTGTTTGCAGCAGCCGCTTCCCATCGTTGCTGAAGATGAAGATGGAGTGCCGGTAGTCGTCGACGATCCAGACGCGCTTCTCCGGATCGTACGGGCTGATGTAGACCGCGTGAGGCCGCCGCAGCATCTTGTCCCACTGGCTCCAGTCCTCGATGTGGTTGCCGTTGGCGTCCACGACAACGATGCAATGCTTCCACTCGAAGTCCACACCGGCTTTGCCGACATCCGAATCATCACCGACTTTTCCATCGGGCGTTTCGAGCCTTCCCGGCGGACTGGTCGACGTCGCATCCCGAAACGGCAGCCGCCCGATGGGGAATTCGATGTTCGGTCCAAGTTGCGGAAGCTTGATGCTCCTCGGACGCTGAATGTTCGGCAGCTCGCCGCGCTCGAGGATGAAGACGCGATTCGGACTCTCGGCAAAGACGCTCTGCCCCGCTCCCCACGTCCACTTCTCGTTGCCCGGCAGCGCCGAAATGGGCTTCGGCCAGTTCGGGACGATTTCGTACGCCCCGAAAATGTCCTGGCCGCCTTTTTCGCCCGGCACCGCCGCAAACCTGACTTCGCCTCTCGCTTGTCCCTGAACAGGCGCGGGGCGGTTCGCAAACACGAACACGACCGCCAGAACGAGCGCGCCCGTCGCCATCGTCGACGCGTGCTTACGCATTGATCTCCTCCGTCGTGGACAGACTGTCGGTCATCGGACAAACAGGTAGGCCGCACCCGCGTCCCGAATCGAGTTGTCAGCCTGGTTACCGTTGACGCCCTTCGCGCCGCCGTCTTCGCCGCGCGCTCCCACGAGCATGATCCTGCCGTCCTGACTCAACGCAACCGAGCTTCCGAACTCATCGGAGGCTTCCGAATTCGAGCTCTTGACGTACGCCTGCTGAGCCCAGGTCGTGCCGCTGCGCGTGAAAAAATAGACGGCGCCGGCCTCCGAGGACGTAAGGTTGTTCTGGTCGCCGTTGATGCCTTTCGACGCGCCGTCTTCCTGGGGAGCGCTCACAGCCACCGTATTGCCATCGCCGCTGATGGCGATCCGGACGCCGAACCAGTCGCTCTTGTGAGGATTCGAGGACTTGATGAACGCCTGCTGCGTCCAGGCACTCCCGTTGCGTACGAAGACATACGCGGCGCCCGAGGAGGTGTCCGTCGGTTGATCTTTGTCGCATCCAGCCGGATTGATGCCGGGCTTGAGGCAGTCCTCGTCGGCGGCGCCCGCCGCGATGGTGTTCCCGTCGTCGCTGATGGCCATGGAATACCCGAGCGAGTCGCCGTTCTCCGCGTTGTCGGCCTGGATGCGCTCCTGATGCGACCACATGCCGCCCGCGCGCGTGAGCACATACAGCGCGCCCTTCCCTCGGTCGGCATCGTACTCGGCGACGGCGAGCGTGTCGCCGTTTGCGCTCAGCCCGATCGAATAACCGAACAACACGTTCGGGCGGTTCATTGACGACTTGACGTACGCCTGCTGCGACCAGGTGCTGCCGCTCCGAGTAAACACATACGCCGCGCCAGATTGATTCGCCGAGTTGTCGGCCTGGTCGCCGTTGACGCCCATGGCGTTGCTGTCTTCGCCAATCGCGCCCACGGCCAGCGTGTTGCCGTCGGAGCTCAACGCGATGGAGTAGCCGAACTGATCGCCTTCGGCGAACCCATCTCCGACTGCGGCGTTGCCCGTGTTCGAAGCCTTGATGTAGGCCTGCTGCGACCAGGTGGTGCCGCTGCGCGTAAAGATATACGCGGCTCCTGCTTCCGTAATCGAGTGGTCGTTCTGGTTGCCGTTGATCCCGGTCGCGGCGCTGGACTCGTAGTAGGCGGCGACTGCCATGGTGTTGCCGTCGCGGCTCAACACGACGCTGGACCCGAAGTTGGCGCCTTCCATGGGATTCGACGCTTTGACGTAGGCCTGCTGCGCCACAGTATTGCCTCTGCGTGTGAACACGTATACGGCGCCGGCGCTGTACACCGACTTGTCGTTCTGGTTGCCGTTGATGCCCCTGGCGCCGCTGTTTTCGTGAGGCGCGCCAATCGCGATAGTGTTGCCATCGTCACTGATGGCCGACGCGTTTCCTGCGTGTCCGGTCAGCGTGCCGCCGCAGCCGAGATGGGCATCCTCGGAGGGGTTCGAGGCCTTGAGATAGGCGATCTGTTTCAACTGCCCCGCGCTTGAAGAAGCAGAGGAAGGCGCCTGTGACTTGGCATAGGCGGCGCCGCCCACGATCACCGCCACCAGGACGACCACCGAACCCATTCGACGTCTCATGCCGCCTCCCAGCTTGTTCAACGCGACCGTTCCGGTGGCGCAGGGCTTAAGCCCTGCGCTACAACCATGCACACGTACCCCGCACCGCTAGGGCTTCGCCGGAGGATCTGGCTGACCAAAGTTCGGTGTCTTGAAAATCTCCTTGCCGGACTCCGTCAGGACGATCTGGGCTTTCTCGGTCATGTTCATGTACGGAGCGCCGCTCTTCACCTTCCGGCCATTGAGCGTGACCTTCTCGCCAATTTTCGGCATGTCCTTGTTCCAGCCGAATTGCCTGGTCAATTGGTTTCCGCCACCCATCTCGGCCTGCCACCTCACGACCTTGCCGCTCGGATCCGTCACGTCGAACACCAGGATCGAATGAGGATTGGTCAGTTTGATCTCCGCGACCGTTCCCGTGATGATGAACGGCGTTTCATCGTAGCGCCCGGCATCCCCGTGATGCGCGATGACCGGCGCGGACGTCCAAATCAGGCCGGCCGCAAAAATTGCCGCACATGTGTTTTTCATAAGCAGTGACCTCATGTAGTCGTGTTCTTTTGAATCCAGCCCACGATAAATCTGATAACGTCGTCGCTGTTCTTCTCGAGCATCATCATATGGCTGTTGCCGATGATGCCGACCGTTTCGAGTCGCACGAAATCGGTCTTGACGCCCGCCTGATTAAGCCATTTCGGTATACACGGATCGTACGTCCGATGGTAGGTGCCGTTGGCGGAAATATCGAGCACCCGGATATTCTTCCACCGGCTCAGCTTGCGGGCGGGCTCCACCTGCAGCCAGCAGCGCGCTTCGTCGGGGCGCTCCTGCTTCTCTTCGAGAAAGACGTTCAGATCCGCGGGCCGCGCCGCTGGAGGATCGTACTCGAATCGCCGCGTCGTCAGCCCCCACGAATTCGGGTTTCTGGGTCCAGCCTGGGCGTTGGCGGTGTTCACGTTGCCAATCTGCGGCCCTCCAGGCTCGACTGTCACCATGGCCTTGACTAGCTGCGGCCGATCTTCGGCGACATCGAACCCAATGCCCCCGCCTTGCGAGTGTGTCAGGAGAATCACCGGCACGCCGATCGCGTCGAGCAGGGCCACGCCCGCATCGATGGCGAGTTGCGGGCTCGCGCCGGCGGACTGGACCTGGCTTCTGATAAAGACGTCGAAGACCGGATCGCCCATCTTGCCCGCGCCCGGCCACTGCGTGTGGTTCATCTTCAACGGGAAATCGCCTCGCTCGCGCGAGTTCGTCCAGATGCGTTCGAGCTCGAGGCCCGTGCGGATGCTCAGATTACCGTCGATCGGCATCTTGCCGTCGGGGCCCGCCACCGGTACGTAGGCCGAGCGTCCGCGGGCGGGATAGTCAACCATGTACACGACGTAGCCCTGCTGAACGAGGTAGTACGCCCAACCGGGCCGCCCATCCGGCGTCTGCTGCCAATCCACGCCGGTCTGGCCGTTCCCGTGGAAGATCACAATCGGATTCGGCTGGCGGATCTGCTTTGGGACCCAGACCTCGGTGTACATCGCCCCGCGCATGATCTGCTTGCCAGGGTCGCCCCAGTACTTGCCGCCGGCGTAGAAGAAGCCCTTGCGCGCGATGTCCTGGGTCGCGAAGGTCGGGATCGCCTTCGGCGGCATCGCCTTCGACACATCGCCCTTGGTGAGGTTGACGGTTTTGCTCAACCACCCGCCCATGTACTTCGCGATGTCGGCGCTGTTCTTCTCCAGCATCATCATGTGACCGTTGCCGGTCAGGCCGACTTTCTCCAGCTCGACGTACTCGGTCTTCACGCCGGCCTGGTTCAGCCACTTCGCGAGACAGTGATCGTACACGCGGTGGTAGCCGCCCTCGCCGCTCAGGAACAGGACCGGAATGTTCTGCAGGTTCTTCAGCTTCCGCGCCGGCTCTCGCTGAACGTAGCATCCCACTTTGCCCGGTTCCGCTTTCTGGTCGAGCGCGGTCTGCAGTTCCGACGCGTTGCTGATGGACGGCTCGTAGGTAATGGGGCTGTTCGCCACGCCCCAACTCAGGCCTCCGCCTTCGTTGTAGGTCAGCTTGGCGGTATCGACGCCTTTGATGGGCGGCGCGGCCGGTTCGATCGTGACGATGGCTTTGACGAGGTTGGGGCGAGCGTCGGCGATCAGCCAGCCGAATCCACCGCCCTGCGAATGCGTCAACAGGATGACCGGCGAGCCAATCGCGTCCAGCAGCGCGACGTTCGCGTCGCGCGTCAGCGTCTCCTGACGTCCGCCGGCGAGGAACTGCACCTGGGTCTTGGCGAAATCGTCGAAGATCTTGTCGCCGATGCGGCCGGTGCCCGGCCAGGCGGTGTGCTTCCGGGCCTGCGGAAAATCACCGCGCGCGGCCGATGCCGTAAACGTCTCTTCCAGATTCGGCGCCGTTCGGATGTTCAGGTTCAGACGCTCCGCCGTGCCGTCAACGCCCGGCACGTACTGCGAGCGGCCTCGGGTCGGGAAATCTTCGAGGTAGACCACGTAGCCCATGTCGAGGAAGTTGTAGGCCCAGCCCGGCCGGCCGTCGGGTGTCTGCAGCCAGTCCACGCCCGTCTGACCGGCTCCATGGAGGAACACCACCGGGTACGGCGAGCGGATCTGCCTGGGCACCATGACTTCCACGTACATGGCGCCGCCCATAGTCGATTCCTTGTTGGGGCCCAGCTCGCCCACGTACTTGCCGCCCGCGTAGAAGAACCCGTGACGGGCAATGTTGTTGAGGGCGACGGTCGGGATGGAGGCGGGCGGCGTGGCCTTAGAGGCGGAGCTTTGCGCGTCCGCGCGGCCGCCGGCGGCGACGAGGATCACCACCAGCGATGTCAACATCCGCGGTTTCATGAATTCGGCCTTTCCACAGTATTGGCGAACGGATGGATAGCGTTTCGGTTTTTAGAGCCGATCCGGGAATATGTCAAGCATAGAATAGGCTCACCAAAGGGGGTCTGATGCGGTTTTTCGAAATCCTTACGGCCGTGGCGATCGTCGCGGGTCTGGCAGGAACCAGCCAGACGGTTCCCGCGCGAGATCAGGGCGTGTGGTCGCAAGAGGCGCGGCTGGGCGAGCAGCGGACCGAAGCGGCCGTGGTGTTCCTGAACGGCAAGATCTACATGCTCGGCGGCATGGCGCGCGGGCAGGATTCCCACGCGCTCAATCAGGAGTACGACCCTGCCACCGATCGCTGGCGCGAGCGCGCGCCGATGCCGCATGCTCTGAGCCACGCCGGCGCAGCCGCGCTGAACGGAAAAATCTACGTCGTCGGCGGCTTCCTGCGCAACGTGCACCTGGACGCGCAGAGTCTTGCGTTCGAATACGACCCGGCGGCCGATACCTGGCGGACGCTGGCGCCGATGAAGAACCCGCGCGGCGCGGTGGGGGTCGTCGCACTCACTGGCAAGATTCACGCGATCGGCGGCCGCGACGTCAATCGGGTTACCGTCGCGACACATGAAGTCTACGACCCGGCCACCGGAAAGTGGAGCGAGCTCGCGCCGCTGCCCAAGGCTCGCGATCACCTGGCCGCGATCGCGTCTGACGGACGGATTCATGTGATCGGAGGCCGCTTCGATGCATCCACGGACAACACCGGTCTTCATGACGTCTACGACCCCGCTGTGACGCCCCCCTGGACATCGGCGGCTCCGCTTCTCACGCCGCGCAGCGGCATGGCAGCCGTCCTCTACCGTGGCCGGATCCTCACGTTCGGCGGCGAATGCAACAACGGGAAGCTGTTCGTCGAGAACGAAGGCTTCGACGTGAAGACCGGCCGGTGGTCGCGTCTCGCGCCGATGTCCTCGCCGCGGCACGGGATTCAGGCGGCGACGGACGGACGCGTTGTGTACATCCCGGGGGGTGCGCCGGCGTGCGGCACTGGAGTCTCGGATACCTTGCAAACTTTCCGCTTACCCTGACGAGGCCACTATGAATCGCAGACATTTCGTGAAGTCCGTGGCAGGTGCGACGGCCGGAGCGTACGTGATGGGCCGCGGCGCCAGGATAGGGCTCGGTCAAGCGCCGGCGGCGGCGAGACGCCAGGTATCTATCGCCGGCCGGCGCATCAAAGTGGTCGACATCCACTGCCACTGCGTCGTGCCGGAGGTCGCTGACGTCGTCAAGGGCACGCCGCTGGCGACGAGCGGGGGTGGAGGCGGCAACCAGGTGATCGGGCCGCAGCGCCTGCAGCTCATGGATCAGCAAGGCGTCGACGTGCAGGCGCTGACGATCAACGGCTACTGGTGGTACGCGGCCGATCGCGATCTCGCGCGCCGGATCGTGCAGGTCCAGAACGAAGGGCTCGCAAAGTTGGTGGCGGCGCGCCCGGATCGGTTCGTCGCGCTCGCGTCGGTCGCCTTGCAGCATCCGGATCTGGCGGCCGAGCAGCTCGAACAGGGCGTCAAACAGTTGGGCCTTCGCGGCGCCACGATCGGCGGTCACGTCAACGGCGAGGACGTGTCGCTGCCGAAATACGATCCGTTCTGGGCCAAGGCCGCCGAGCTCGGCGTGCTCGTGTTCATGCATCCGGGAGGCGCGGACAATATCATCCGCGAGGGCGCGCTACGCGGAAGAGGCGATCTGGGCAACATCATCGGAAACCCGCTGGAGACCACGTATTTCTTCACGCGTCTGATCTTCGACGGGACGCTCGACAAGTTCCCCGGGCTGAAGATTTGCGGCGCTCATGCCGGCGGTTACCTGCCGTCCTATCTCGGACGGACCGACGTGGCGTGCGATGTGCGACAGAACGCCAACTGCGCCAACAAGAAACACCCGCGCGAGTACTTCAAGCGAGAGCTGCTCGTCGACACGATGGCGTTTACGGAAGAGGGGCTGCGGCATCTCGTGGCGGAGGTGGGCGTCGGTCAGATCCTGTACGGGACCGATGTGCCGTTCAACTGGCCCGTGACGGTGGACCTGGTGCTGAATGCGCCGTTCCTGACCAACGCCGACAAGGAAGCGATACTCGGCGGGAACGCGAGCAAGCTGCTGCGGATTTCTTGATGAGGCTAGAGGCT
>JBGPKK010000076.1:0-20696 GCA_041485905.1 Vicinamibacteria bacterium | reverse complement strand
GCGCCACAGGTCGGCATCGTGACGATGGCGCCCGAGTTAGACGAAGGGCTCGAACTGGTGCGATGGCTGACCGCGCACGGCCACCGCGTATCGCTTGGGCATTCGGGCGCGAGCTACGAACAGGCACTGGAGGCGATCGCGCTCGGCGCGACCCAGGCCACGCATCTGTTCAATCGGATGCCGCGCTTCGAGCACCGTGCGCCCGGGCTCGTCGGCGCCATCCTGCAGACCGGGGAAGTTGCGGCGGAGCTCATTTGCGACGGCTTCCACGTCCATCCTGCGGTCGTCCGCACGGCGATCGCCGCCAAGGGCGCGTCGCGCGTCATGGCGATTACCGACGGAACCGGCGCCTCGGGTCTGCCGGTCGGCGCGCGGGCGATGCTCGGTGGCCAGGCGATCACGGTCGGCGAGACGGCGGCCTTCCTCGACGACGGCACGCTCGCAGGGAGCGCGACGACGATGGAGCGCGTGTTTCAGGTACTCGTCGGGCCGATCGGACTGTCGCTGGTGGACGCGGTCACGCTGTGTGCCACGACCCCGGCGCGAGAGCTGGGTCTGGTCGGCCACGGCGTGCTGGCGGTCGATGCCGCCGCCGACCTTGTGGTGCTGGACGCGCAACTCTCGGTCGTGCAGACCTATGTGGCCGGAGAACTGGTTTATGCGAGATCCTGAAATTTAAGATTGTAGATTTAAGATTGAAGATTGATTGAAGATTGGGGCCCGATGTGGCTCAAGGCGTAATACAAAAATGAATCTTCAGTCTTAAATCTTCAATCTACAATTTCACCCTGTCCATGTCCCTTTCCCCCGGCACCCGGCTCGGCGTCTATGAAATCGTCGGGCCCCTCGGAGCGGGGGGCATGGGCGAGGTGTATCGCGCCCACGACATGAAGCTTGGTCGCGACGTGGCGGTGAAGATCCTTTCCGACGCGTTCGCGTTCGATCCGGATCGCACCGCGCGGTTCGAGCGGGAAGCAAAAGTCCTGGCGTCGCTCAATCACCCGAACATTGCCGCGCTGTACGGATTCGAAGAATCCGACGGTCGCCACCTGCTCGTCATGGAGCTGGTCGAGGGCGAGACGCTGGCCGACCGGTTGCAGTCGGGACCGATCGCGATTGAAGAGACGCTGAAGATCGCCCGGCAGATCGCGGAGGCCCTCGAGGCCGCACACGAGAAGGGCGTCGTCCATCGTGACCTCAAGCCCGCGAACGTGAAGATCACGTCCGACGAGAAGGCCAAGGTGCTCGATTTCGGCCTCGCGAAACTCGTGGCTGGTGGGACGGATGGGTCAAGTAGGCCAGGTGGGTCGGGTGGGCCAGATGGAGCTGGTGATGTGGCGCAGGGCGCTCGGAATGTGGCGCAGGGCTTCAGCCCTGCGATGACAAACTCACCAACGCTCAGCCTCGCGATGACCCAGGCCGGGATGATTCTGGGGACCGCGGCCTACATGGCGCCGGAGCAGGCCAAGGGACGCGCGGCCGACAAGCGCAGCGACGTCTGGGCGTTTGGCTGCGTGCTCTACGAGATGCTCACCGGAAAGCGGCCGTTCGAGGGCGAGGACACCGCCGACACGATGGCTGCGGTGTTGCGCGCCGAGCCGGACTGGAGCGCGCTGTCCGTCGACGTCCCGCCCCCGATTCGCACGCTCATTCAGGCGTGTCTGCGGAAGGATCGGCGGCAACGCATCGGGGACATCTCGACCGCGCTCTTCCTGTTGAACGAGCCGCTCGACGCGCCAGCGCCGGCAATCCAGACGAGGGTTGTCGTGCATCGGGCGCTGTGGAGACGCGCGATGCCGTTCGCGGCGACCGCCGCCCTCGTCGCCGCGCTCGTCGGCGGAGTGGCGTGGAGTGTGAGACCGTCACTGCCGCCGCTGACCGTCACGCGATTCCCGTTCACGCTTCCGGAAGGGCAGCAGTTCACAAATTACCAGCGCGGCGCGATCGCCATCTCGCCGGACGGCACGCAGATGGTCTACGTCGCGAATCAGCGGCTGTATCTCCGCGCGATGTCGGAAGTCGAGGCCCGGCCTATCTCCGGGACCGAACAGAGCAACCCGGTGAACCCCGTCTTCTCGCCGGACGGCCGATCCATTGCCTTCCGTTCTGGGGCAGACGGAATGCTCAAGAGAATCGGCATCAGTGGCGGAGCGGCGGTCACCATCTGTCAGGCCGACGGACTGTTTGGCATCAGCTGGGGCCCCGACGGAATCCTGTTTGGCCAGGGCAGCCAGGGGATCATGCGCGTGTCGCCGAACGGCGGAAAGCCGGAGCGTCTCGTCAGCGTCAACGGCGGCGAACTGGCGCACGGTCCGCAGATGCTGCCCGATGGACAGACGGTGCTGTTGACGCTGACAACCGGGGGCGTTAGAAGTCCCGACTTGTGGGACAAGGCAGACATCATCGCGCAGTCGTTGAAGTCGGGAGCGCGCAAGACGCTCATTCAAGGCGGGAGCGATGCGCGCTATCTGCCCACAGGTCACCTCGTGTACGCCCTTCGCGGCGTGTTGTTTGCCGTACCGTTCGATCCACGTCGGCTGGAAGTCACCGGTGGGGCCGTTCCGATTGTGGAAGGCGTCAGGCGAGCGGGCGGCACCACAGGAACAGCGCACTTCAGTGTCTCCAATTCCGGATCGCTGATCTACATTCCCGGCCCGTCGTTGACCTCGGGGCGTCAGTCGAACCTCGCGCTGCTCGATCGAAAGGGCAGCGTCACGTTGCTGAAACTTCCGCCCGGGCCGTACGATTCCCCGCGCATCTCTCCGGACGGCAAGCGGGTGGCCTTCGGAACCGATGATGGCAAGGAGGCCAGCGTTTGGATTTACGAGTTGTCCGGTGCGAGCGCGATGCGCCGGCTCACATTCGGTGGGAATAATCGATTTCCGATCTGGTCGGCGGATGGCCGGCGCGTCGCATTTCAGTCCGACCGCGAAGGAGACCTCGGCATCTTCTGGCAACCGGCCGACGTCAGCGGCGCCGCGGAGCGGCTGACGAAACCCGACCAGGGAACGTCCCACGTTCCGGAGTCGTGGTCGCCGAAGGACGACAGGTTCTCGTTCAGCGTCGTCAAGGGCGCCAGCGCTTCGCTGTGGACCTTTTCAGTGAAAGACAAGAAGGCGGCGCCGTTTGGCGACGTGCGCTCGTCGAGCCCGCTCAATTCCGAGTTTTCACCTGACGGACGATGGGTGGCGTACACGCTCCGAACCGGAACCGGAGCCGCTACGATTTACGTCCAGCCGTTCCCCGCGACTGGCGCCAAGTATCAGATTTCGAAAGACGACGCGGGCCATCATGCGCTCTGGTCGCCGGATGGAAAGGCGATCTTTTACGCTCCCGGAGCCAGTCCGGTGGTCGCCGTAAGCGTGACGACCCAGCCGACCTTTACATTCGGTAACCCCGCGCCCGTGGCGGGAGGACTGCCGAACAGCAGCGGGCAGAACCCCAGGAACTACGACATCGCGCCTGACGGCCAACGATTCATTTTCACCGCCGTCGATGCCGGTCAGACCCAGTCTGGCGCGGCCGCCGCGCCGCAGATCCAGGTCGTGCTCAACTGGACAGAAGAGCTCAAGGCAAAGGTGCCGGGACCGAGGTGAAATAGGTGAAATTCAAGATTGAAGATTGAAGATTTAAGATTGATTGAAGATTTCAGGTTCGACCGGGCGATTCGCCGCCGCGGCGAAGGTTTTCCGCGGCCGTGATGCGCGACGCGGCCAGGATTGCGCAGAGCTGATTCGCCTCATCGAGCAGTTCACGCACGCGCGTTCCTCCAGACAATTTGCTCTCACCGACGATCTCGAGCCAGAACGCAGACTCGTCTGCCTCTTCCAAGGCGACAGCGATACGAGCGATGAACTCAGTCTTCGAGCGAGATCGGCATGTGGACCGATAGTTGGCCCCAAGTCCGGTCGCCGATCGAATCATCTGTCGGCAAATTGACGCGGTAGGCTCGGCGAGAGCAAGGGTGCGAGCGAATGCCATCACGTCCAGCGCGAATTGCTTCGTTCGCTTCTTGAGAGCTTCTTCTTGCTCGTTCACGCGCCAGGTGCCTGCAGATTTCGTGCCTTCCCAATCAGCGCGTTTTCAAGCCGCAATTCAATCTTCAATGCAATCTTCAATCTAAAATCTTCAATCTCAAATTTGGCGATCCCTGTCATCTTTTTCGAACCGGTCCTGCCTTCCTTCCGTCTAACCGACCCAGGGGGTTCGGGCATGAGGACTCTTTCGCGTGTGCTCTCAAGAACCGTGATCGTGGCCTGCACGCTCGCCGCTTCGGGATGTGTGGGACTCTCCGGAGTCGGTTGGCCGCGATACGTCGAGCGCGAGGAAAAGCGCTTTTCGGTGAGCGGCAAGCCCGATCTCTCCGTGTCCACTTTCGACGGGTCCGTCCAGATTCGCCCCTGGGACCGGCCCGAAGTTCTCGTGGAGGTCGAAAAGCGCGCGGTCGACAAGGAAGCCGCGGCGACGATCGAGGTCCACGCGGAACAGAACGGCAACCGCATCCGCGTCGACGTGCGCACCGGGTCCAGTCTCGGCTGGAATGCCTCGCGTTCGGCGAACCTCATTGTTTCGGTTCCCGCTTCCGCCGATGTGCAGGCCGCGAGCGGCGACGGCGCTCTGAGCATCGAGCGAATCACTGGTAAGATTGACTTGCGATCGGGTGACGGCAGCATTCACGGGAGCGGCCTCGCCGGCGATCTCCACGCGCGCACTGGGGACGGCTCGATCAATCTCGACGGCGTGAGCGGCGCCGTCGATCTGGAAACCGGCGACGGCAGCGTGGCGGTGGTTGGGACGCTCACGCGGGTGCACGCCCGAAGCGGCGACGGCAGCGTCTCGGTTCGGGCCGCGGCGGGCAGCACCACCGGCGACGACTGGGACATCAACACCGGCGACGGTTCGGTCTCGCTCGACCTGCCCGAGGCGTTTGGCGCCGAGCTCGATGCGCACACCGGCGATGGCCACATTCAGCTGCGGGATATCACGGTCTCCAACGTCAGTGGAGAGATTGGCAAGGACAGCGTGCGCGGTCGCCTCGGGCCCGGCGGACACGCGCTTCGCGTCCGCACCGGCGACGGATCGATCACGCTGCGATCGGGTCGATGACGAGAAGGTGAAGCCGTTCTTTAGAACGCCTCGATGCGCTGGCCGTTGACGTCCGATGCTTCCACCGGCCCGAGCTTCTTCAGCGGCTCGGCGACGCGCGCCGGGTCACCCACGACGACGATTTGGAGACGGTCCTCGGCGAGATACCGTCGCGCCGCGGCCTGCACCTGCTCCTTGGTCACCGCCATCACGCGCTCCGCATACCGATCCCAGTAGTCGACCGGCAGCTTGTACCGCCACTGCGTCAGAGACAGATTCAATAACTGCGTAGGTGATTCCAGCGAGAGCGCGAACGACGCCACCATCGAACGTTTGGCGTCGGCCAGCTCCTGGTCGGACACGGGGACTTCACGAATCTGACGCACTTCCTCGAGCAGATCGCGTAGCGCCGGCTCGGTCACTTCCGTACGGACATTGGTGGAGGCGGACCAGTCGCCGCGGTGCTGCCGTGCATCGAGCGTGCTCGTCGCTCCGTACGTATAGCCCTTGTCCTCGCGGAGGTGAAGGAAGAGCCGCCCCATCGCGCCGCCGCCGACGATCTTGTTCATCACCGCCAGCACATCGTAGTCGGGGCTCGTGCGTTCGATCGCCTGCGCGCCGACCAGAAGATTGGTCTGGACCGAGTTGGGCCGCGCAATGAAGTAAATCTTCGATTCGGTGACGGGCGCCGGCTCGGGCACAGTGGTCGTCACCGACACGGCCGGCTTCGTCCATCCGCCCAACTTGGCTTCGACGACCGTCCGCGCCGCCAGCATCGACACATCGCCGGCGATCGCCAGCACCGCGCGATCCGGCAGGTAGTGGGCGCGGTGGAATTCCACCAGATCGTCGCGCGTCAGCCCATCGAGCGACGCGAGGGTCGGCGAGATTCGCGCCGCCGGATGCGAGCCGTACACCGCGCGTGAAAACACTTCGGCCGCGAGAAAGCCGGGATTGGCGCGCTGTTGCGCAAGCGCGGCGCGCGTCCGCTGCCTGAAGCGCGCGATCTCCTCTTGCGGGAACGACGGGTGGAGCAGCGCATTGGATGCGAGGTCGAGCAGGCGGACCGCCTGATCGCTGAGGGCGTTTCCCGTGATCGTCGCCTCGGGGGAGTTGCCGGCGCCGAAATTCAGGGTGGCGGCCATCAACTCGAGTTGCTGCGAGATCTGGTTCGACGTTCGCGTCGCCGTCCCTTCACGCATGAGCGATGCGGTGAACGACGCGAGGCCGGGCTGATCCGCCGGATCGAAGTAGTCGCCCGCTCCCGGGATGATCAGTTGAAACGAGATCTGCGGCAGCCGGCGGTCTTCGAGCACGATGAGATGGAGGCCGTTGGACAACGTGGTCTCCGCCGGACGGGGCAGCTTGACCTTGAGGATCTCGTTCGAAACCGGCACCTTGCCTTTTCGCACCAGGCCCTGTGTCGGCGATGTGTCCTGCGCGAATACGACCACAGTGACGGTCACGCCGACGATGACGGTTGTGGCGCAGGCCTTGAGGCCTGCGATCGCGGAGCGCGCCGTCATCGCGCACCTCCGTTGCCCACCGTCTGTGCGGGGCGCGTCATGACGACCGTCCGGTTTTCCGGCGTCAGATATTGCTTTGCCACGCGCTGCAGGTCAGATCCGGTGAGCTTCGAGAGGCGGTCCCATCGCGTGTTGATCCTGCCGGGATTCCCGTAGAGCAGTGCGTACTCCGCCAGATTTCTGGCGAGCGCGAGCGACGTGTCGAGACTGCTGACGAACTGGCGCTCGGCCGCGTGGCGCGCTTTTTCGACCTCGGCATCGGCTATGGGCCCGGCCTTTACGCCGTCGATGTCGGAATAGATCGCCTGCTCGACCTCGTCGAGCGAGGCGCCGGGCGACGGCGTCACTTCGATGCCCAACAGGCGGGGGCCGCGGCTGTTCGGCGCGAACGCCCGCACCGACACGGCGAGTTGTTTTTCGCGGACGACGTGCTCGTACAAACGGGAACTGCGGCCGCTCGCCAGAATCTCGGCGAGGACCCCAATCGCATCGTCGTCCGGGGATAGGCTCGACGCGACGCGGTAGCCGATGTCGATACGCGGCAGCCGCGCGAGCGGGTCGTCGATCTGCAGCCGCCGCTCTCTGTCCCGCGGCGTCTCACTGGTGTCTACCGCTGGGGCCGGCGCCTGGGACGGGATCGACTCGAAATACGTTCGCGCGCGCTCGAGGGTCGTCGCGGTGTTCACGTCGCCGACGATGGCGATGACGGCGTTGTTGGGCGCGTAATAGGTCTTGAAGAACGCGATGACCTCGTTCACCGAGGCGGCGTTCAGATCGTCCATCGATCCGATGACCGGGTGCTTATAGGCGAAGTTGTCGAAGGCGAGCTCGTCGATCGCCAGGTCGGCGCGGCCGTACGGCTGGTTGTCGACCCGCAGCCGCCGCTCTTCCTGAACCGCGTTGCGCTGGTTGTCGAGGTTGTCCTTCACGATGGCAAGCGAGCGCATGCGATCGGCCTCGAGAAAGAGTACCGCGTCCAGCTGGTTCGCCGGCATCGTTTCGAAATAGAGCGTGCGCTCTTTGTTCGTCGTGCCGTTCATCGTGCCGCCGTGGCTGAAGATCGTGTAGAAATGCTCGCCCGCGCCGACGTTGTCGGAGCCCTTGAACATCATGTGCTCGAAGAGATGCGCGAATCCGGTCCGTCCACGGCGTTCGTCCCGCGAGCCGACGTTGTACGCGACGGCGACGGAGAACACCGGGGCGGCGTGATCTTCGGAGACGATCACCCGCAGCCCGTTCTTGAGCGTTGTATCGGTGAACTTGACCGTCGGCGCCGTGACCGCCACTACCGACACCGCGCCAGCGTCGGAAAGAAAAGCCACGAGCGCCCCGACGAGCAGTCTTCGGATCATACGGTCCTCATATTAGCCGTATCTGCGTACGTCGTCGGGTCGGCGATGCCTGCGCCGAGGAACGCGTCGTGCCGTTCGCGGCACTTGCTGCAGGCGCCGCAGTGCAGCGGAAAAAGAGGACCGGAATGTTCCGTACGAGGGCTCATACACGACAACGTGAGCTCGAATGGGACGCCACGCGCCGCCCCGCGCCGGATGACGTCGGCTTTGCTTACCGCCGCGTACGGCGCATCGATCTCCAGCGGGTGCGCGAGGCCGAGCGACAGCGCCCGGGCCATCGCGGCTCGAAATTCCGGCGTCGCGTCGGGAAAGGGGTTGTGGGCAAGCGTGCCGACCACGAGTCGGCCGATGCCGGCGGCGGCGCAGTAGACGGCGGCTTTGCCAATCAGCACGATGTTCCGGCCCGGCAGATAGACGTCTTCGTCGGGCGTGTGATACGCGGGCGGCCGTCCTTCAATCGCCCAGTGCGTGGCGGCGTAGACGTCGCGCATGTCGACGGTCAGCGATACGAGGGGCTGGCCGGACACCGCACCGCTCGCCATCAACCGCGTGATCATCTCGCGTTCGGCGGCTTCCCACGCCAGGCCGACGCTCACGTACACCGGCTGAACGTCTCCGCATGCCGCCTCTTCGGCCAGCAACACGGCGCTGTCGAGACCGCCGGAGAGGAGCACTGCCGTCCGCATGGTAATTCGGTAAGATTACCAAATGTATTCCGTTACCAAACAGATTGACTTCTGCTACGGCCACCGCCTGCTGGATTACGACGGCATTTGCAAGCACCCGCACGGACACAACGCGGTCGCCGAGATCGAGGTGCGAACGCCGACCCTCGACGGTCGCAACATGGTGTGCGACTTCAGCGACATCAAGCGCATCGTGAAGGGCTGGATCGACAAGGAGCTCGACCACAAGATGGTGCTCCGGCACGACGATCCGCTCGTGAAATTATTGCAGCAGCTCGGCGAACCGATGTATCTGCTGGACAGCAACCCCACGGTCGAACGCATCGCCCGCCTCATCTTCGAGTACGCCGGAACGCAGGGCCTTCCGGTGGTCCGCGTCAAGGTGTGGGAGACGCCGACGTCGTTCGCTGAATACACAGCGAATGTCCCCGTTTAGTCTGATCGTCTTCGACCTCGACGGCACGCTGGTCGACTCCAGGCAGGACATCGCCGACTCAGCGAACCTGACGCTCGTCGCTTTCGGGGCGCAGCCGTTGCCAGACGCCGCGATTGGACGCATGGTCGGCGACGGCGCGCCGACGCTCATCGCGCGCGCGTTCGCGGCGTCCGGTGTCGCGCCGCGCGACGCGCTCGATCGCTTCCTGGCGATCTACGACGACCGGCTCTTGAATCACACCCGTCCATACGCGGGCATGCCGGAGCTGCTCGCGCATCTGGCGCCCCGCGCATCGCTCGCCGTGCTCACCAACAAGCCGCGCGCCGCCACGCTGCGGATTCTCGACGGGCTCGATCTGGCGCGGTATTTTCCGCGCGATCGAATCGTGGCCGGGGATGGACCGTTTCCGCGTAAGCCCGACCCTCGAGGGCTCGCGCATCTCATGGCCTCCACCGGCGCGGCTGCCGCCGAGACCGTGCTCGTGGGTGATTCGGTGGTCGATTGGCGCACTGCCGCCGCAGCGGGCACGAGGATCTGCCTCGCGCGGTACGGTTTTGGCTGGGAGGGCTTCCCGACCGATCGGCTCGCCGAGGACGCGTGGGTCGTTGAAAGCCCCGATGAAATGCGCCGATTGTTGTAGCGTTGTGATACAGCGCTTGTCGACTTTGCGGGGCCTTCGGCCGATCAGGATCGATCGCCAGAAGCTCAAACAGGTCCAGAGGCGGAAATGAGGAGCCGACCATGAAGAGCAAGACGCCCAGGCCGCGCGTGCTGCTCGTCGACGATTATCCCGACGCGCGCGACATGTACCGGGAATATCTCGAGCACTCCGGCTACGACGTCATACAGGCCGCCAACGGCGTGGAAGCCCTGCAGCGCGCGGTCGACGAACAACCCGACATCATCCTGATGGACCTGTTGCTGCCGGTGATGGACGGCTGGGAAGCGACGCGGCGCCTCAAAGCCGACAAGGCCACCGCTGGCATTCCGGTCGTCGCGCTGACGGGCCATGCGCTCGCGGGCATGTCCGAGGGGGCCAAGAGGGCTGGGTGCGACGCGTTTGTGACTAAACCGTGCCTGCCGGAAGATCTCGTGAAGGAAATCAAGCGCGTGCTGGAGAACTCGTCTTCGATAACCACCCGTAAGACCAAGCCGCGCAGGAGCGGAAAATATGCGAAAACCACCGGCTAGGTCTCACGGCCGAGGATCTGCACCTCGATCTCGGGCCGCTGAAGCTGATGTAGCGACGCGGAGCCGCGAGCGGAATTGTCCGCTCGGCTTGCCCGCACGGGCGTGTCCCAGCGCCACTGAAAAGCCGCCGAACGCCGCGAATGGCGAAGCGTCGCGGCTGATGCCGACCAGCACGCCGCCGTCGACCGCCATGCGCCTGCCAATCGTGTAGATTGCGCCGGTGTCGATCGCCGTGATGAGGCCGCCGCCGATCTCTTCACGCGAGATGCCAAACCCCTCGAAGTACGGGCTCAACCGCTCGGTGACCGTGAGGCTCATCGATGCGGACAGGACCTGCTCCACGAAATGCCCGCGGCCGCCGGCGTCGCCAATCGCGCCGATGGTGTAGTTGGTGTCGACGTGCGCGCGAGGACCGACGTCCCGTCCTGTCATGAGGGTCAGCGTAAAGTCCGGCTCACCCGAACCGAGCTGCTTACTCGCGCTCGCCGATGGCAGACTGACTTGCGGCAGAATCGAAAACAGCCCAACTCCCGCCGAATCGGTCCAGACGGACCTTGGCGCCGATCCGGACGTTGCAAACGAGGAGGGCTCGCCAGTGGTGCATTCAGGCGCGCTCGAGCTCGACGAGCAATTTCGACGCGGCGCGCGCGCCGATCGTGATCGTCTTGCGATCCTTGCCGCGGAGGCGCACCGAATCGGCCGCCGCGTCGCGTGTCTCGACTTCGACGGTCTGGCCGGGTTTCAGATCGTTGTGTTCGATGAACCGCAGGAACGCCGGATCCTGATCCGCGATGCGCGTGACCCGCAGCGGCGTCGCGAGGGGACAGGTAAGCAGCGTGTCGAAATCGTGCCGCGCGATCGCGCCGTCGGGATTCGGAATCGGATCGCCGTGGGGATCGTGCGTCGGATGGCCCAGCATCTTGTCGATCCGTTCGATGAGCCGTTCCGAGACCACGTGCTCGAGCTGTTCGGCCTCGTCGTGCACTTCGGCCCAGCTCATGCCCATGACCTGCACGAGAAAGAGCTCCACGAGCCGATGACGCCGAAGGACGAGACCGGCCAGTTTTTCGCCGGCCGCGGACAGCCGGACGCCGCTGTACGGCTCGTAGTCGGCCAGTCCCGATTCGGCCAGCGCCTTCACCATGGTTGTCGCCGTCCCCGGCGCGACGCCGAGGGTCGACGCCACCTGTCCCATCGGCACCAGACGATCGTCGCCGGACAGCGCCGACTGGCCTTGGTAAATGGCCTTCAGGTAGTTCTCAACGGTGCTCGACGGGAGCATGCAGGGATATTATCCGACAACGGAATGAACAAGGCTCACGTCTGAAGTCTCAAGTCTGGTGCTTCGCGCACACAGCTGGATACCAGCACACTTGAGACGTGAGACCTGAGACTTCAGACTTTGGCTTCTCTAGACGACCGAATTGCCACGCCGGCAGGAAAGCGGCGTTACGTGCGCGCCCTGTTCGCGACGATTGCCGAGCGCTACGATTTCATCACCGTCGTGCTCTCCTATGGCCAGGACCGGCGATGGAAACGACGGCTCATCGAGCTGGCCGCGCCGTGCCGCGGCGAGCGCGCCCTCGATCTTGCGACCGGCACCGGAGACATCGCGTTGGCCCTCGCGGACCGCGGTGCCACTGTCGTCGGGCTCGACATCACGGCGCGGATGATCGAGCTGGCGCGCGCAAAAGCAGGCGATCGGCGCGACGTGCATTTTTTGGTCGCCGATATGCTCGCGCTGCCGGTTCCGGACGGTTCGTTCGACGTCGTGACGATCGGCTACGGTTTACGCAACGTGCCAGACCTGGAGACGGCAATCGGCCAGCTGTTTCACGTCGTGAAGCCGGGCGGTCGGGTCCTGTCGCTCGATTTCAATCGACCGGCGAATCCTGCGGTTCGTTCTCTGTATCTGGCCTACCTGACGATCGTTGGCAGTGCGCTCGGCTGGGTGCTGCACCGCGATCCCGACACGTACCGATACATTCCCGCGTCGCTCCGAATCTATCCAGGCGCCGCTGGCGTTGCGGCCATGCTGGAAGCGCAGGGTTTCGTCCGGGTCGTGCACTACCCGCTTCTCGGCGGCCTGATGTCGATTCACGTGGCCCACAGAGACTGACATGCAGATCGACACCACCAAGTGGTCGGGCGAAGGCGCATTCACCCGGCGGATGATCGATCAGCTGCAGCAGATAGCGGAGGTGTCGGCGATCCGGGTCGAGGACGCGCCGGCGAGCCGTTCGGAGGCCGATTACAACTTCATCAGCAACGAGATCTTCGTCGTGTTCACAGTCAACGAGCATCAGGAGCGGACCCGGCGATTCGGGTTCCTGCCTGCATCGCGGACGATCACCGAGAAGGCGATGACCGTGTCGGGGCTCGAAGCCTCGCTCGCGGCGATTTCCGACATCGGCGCATCGGACTACTCGGACGAAACGATGCTGCAATACCTGAGAGCAGAGCGCATTGTGCCGCCGTACCAAACGCGCGGCTACAAACTGGTCGAGCTCGTGCGGATCTACGAGGTCAGGCCAGCCTGAGAGATTCCACGTTACCGCTCGACGAACGGTTCGAGCTCCTTCAGCACGAACGCCAGCACATCGTCTTCCGTGAGGCCTCGGATCGGGCCGCCGTGCCCAAGCGCCACCTCCGATTCAGTGCCGCGGCGGCCGCGCCCGCGGCTCGAATGACCGATCACGTGCGGGTACGGACCGGTCGTGTCGAGCGCAAGCTCGATGTAGTCGTCGCCCGAACGGTCCGACATCAGGCGCACGCTGCCGCCCGGCGTAAACACGGTGAACATCTGGCCTTCGGCTTTGAGCACGCTGGCGATTTGCCGGAACAGCGGGACCGCCACCTGGTTGAGAAACGATTCGTACTCACGCGCCGCCTCGTCTACGCGCACGCGCCGCTCGGCCGCGGTTCGTTTGGCCCGCTCGATCGCCTCGAAGACTCGCTTCTTGACCGCAGAAATTTCCATCGTGGCTACCGAGCTCCCTCAAATCGCCTGTTGTTGTCGAAGCCTGGCGATCTCCGCCGGGCTCAAGCCGAGATCGTCTTGCAGGACCCGGTCCGTGTGCTGACCGAGAGTCGGAGGCGCCGTTCGGACCGATCCAGGCGTGTCGGAGAGTTTCACTGGAACACCGAGGACTTTCATCGCGCCGAGCGTCGCGTGTTCGACGCTCGCGATCATCTCGCGCGCCTCCAGCTGAGGATCAGAAAAGACTTCCTCCAGATCGCGTACCGATCCGCACGGCACGCCCTCAGCGGTCAATCGCTCGATCCAGGAGCGCCGCGTCTCGGATCGCAACCGTTCACTCAGGATCGGCTTCAGCTCGGCGTACCCCGTCACACGCAGGCGGTTGGTCGCGAACCGCTCGTCGTTGCCGAGTCCGGCGACCGTACAGAAACGACGCCACTGATCGTCGTTGCCGATTGCGAGCACGAACTCGCCATCTGAGGCCGCGAACGTTTCATACGGCACGATCGTCGGATGGCGGTTGCCGATTCGGCGAGGCGCCGATCCGGTCGCGAAATAGATCCCTGCTTGATACGTCAGCAGCGCGGCGACCGAGTCCAGCATGCCGATGTCGACCAGCTGGCCCTGGCCGGTGCGCGCGCGCGCCAGCAACGCCAGCAGCACGCCCTGCGCCGCGAACATGCCGGTGACGATGTCAGAAATCGCGACGCCGACGCGGTAGGGCGGTCCATCTTCCGCGCCGGTGATGCTCATCAGGCCGCCCTCCGCCTGAATGACCGCGTCATACCCGGCTTCGCTCCGCCTGGATCCCGTCTGGCCGAATCCCGAGATGGAACAGAACACGAGCGCGGGATGCGCCGACGCGATCGAATGGTAATCGAGGCCGATCTTCGCCAGCGTTCCGGGTCGGAAGTTCTCGATGAGCACGTCGCTTTTCGCGATGAGCCGGTCGAGGATCGCGCGACCCTCCGGATGCTTGAAGTCGAGCGTGATGCTTTCCTTGTTCCGGTTGATGCTGAGGAAATACGCGCTCTCGCCGTCGATGAACGGAGGGCCCCACCCGCGCGTGTCGTCGCCTGTGCCGGGTTGTTCGACCTTGATGATGCGCGCGCCCATGTCGCCGAGAATCATCGTGCAGTACGGCCCCGACAGCACGCGGGTGAGATCGAGCACGGTGACGCCGTCGAGCGGAGATGGCATACGTTTTTGACTATACTGGCCGCTGGTGGTCGTGGGTGAAGAAAGAATTGCTGCGCCGCAGCCGAATCTCGCCAGGATACCCGCCGGCGAGTTCTTGATGGGTGCATCCGCCGCCGCGCAGGACGAGCGTCCGGTGCATTGCGTCTTCGTGAGCGAGTTCTACATCGGGCGGTTTCCGGTCACCGACGACGAGTACGCGCGGTTCGTCAACGCGACCGGTTATCCTGCGCCCACGATTGACAAGCTTCCTCTCATTACCTCCAACGGCCGCGACGCGCTGTTCAAAGAGCTCGCCGCGCCGTATGTCTGGGACAGCGGCGGTCCGCCCGCCGGCCACGGCAGCCATCCTGTCGTCCTCATACGGTACGGCGACGCGGTCGCCTATTGCCGATGGCTCTCCGACGTGCTCGAGCGTCCCGTCCGATTGCCGACCGAAGCCGAGTGGGAAAAAGCATCACGCGGCGGTTTCGAAGGGCAGCGCTATCCCTGGGGCGACGAGGACCTGGATTCCACGCGCTGCAATTTCCTGACGGACCCGACGGCCAAGCGCCAGCGAGGCACGCGTCCGACGGGGACGTATCCGCCGAATGCGTACGGACTCTACGACATTGCCGGCAATGTCTGGGAATGGGTGTCGGACTGGTACGACGCCGATTATTACGGTGCGGGCGAGGCGCGCGACCCGCACGGTCCAGAGACCGGCGACCGTCGCATCGTACGAGGAGGCTCATGGGTCAGCGAAGATCCGTCAATGCTCCGCTGCGCGTATCGTCACAACGTGCCGGTGGATACATACGCGTACAGCGTCGGGTTCCGGATTGCATGCGACTCCTGGTCGAGATCAGCGGGCACGTCGTGCTGACGGCTTCGATGAGATGAGAGCCCTCGACCATTGACTCCCGCCGAATACGAGCGCGCGAGACGCCTGCTGATGCGCCGCGATCCCATTCTGGGTGCAGCGATCAAACGCATCGGATCGTGCGGCCTGGCCCAGCGCCAGCGCAACGATCATCTCACCGCGCTCGTCGGCGCGATTGTCAGTCAACAGCTGTCGACGAAGGCGGCCGCGACGATCTTCGGGCGTTTCCTGGCTCTGGTGCCGGAGGGCGCGACTCTCGCCGCCGCGCACATTGCGGACATGAGCGACGTCGACCTTCGGAGCGTCGGGCTGAGCGGGCAGAAAGTCGGCTACCTGCGCGATCTGAGCGCTCGCATCGGCGACGGCCGGCTGAAACTCGAGGAGCTCGACGCGCTGCCCGACGAGGCGGTCATCGAACGGCTTGTTTCGGTCAAAGGATTCGGGCGCTGGACGGCGGAGATGTTCCTGATGTTTCGGCTGCATCGTCCCGACGTGCTTCCCGTCGGCGACCTGGGCATCGTCAACGCCATACAGAAGGTCTATCGGCTTCGAAAACGGCCGAACCCGACACGGATCCTGGCGATCGGCGAAGCGTGGCGTCCGTATCGCTCGGTCGCGTGCTGGTACCTGTGGCAAACACTCAGAGTCGAAAAGTGAGACTTCAGACCTGAGACTTCATCCAGAGCAGCAGATAACCTGCCGCGATGGCCATGAGCGTCCCGCGCTCGCTGAACAACGTCTCCCGCCAGGAAAACGTCACTGCCGACGGTCGACTGACGACCGACGACTGAAGGCTGACGACTGGCAGCCAGCGTGGCACACGGGCGGCGTAGGCTCGGTACTCGTCGCCGCGGTGCGCTGTCAGCAGCTGTTCCTCCCACCGCACGATGGCGTGATACTCGATCCCGAGCACGACGATGAAGAGGGGAACGAGCCAGACGATCCGCGCGCTGAGCGCGAAGCCAACCCACAGCGCGATGTTGCCGACGTAGAGAGGATTCCGAATCAGCGCGAATGGACCCGTTTCGACCAGCGGTCCGAGGCGATCGCTCCGCGTGCGTGAGATGACGCCGATATGCCGTACGGCCCAGAGGCGCATCCCCTCGCCCCACGCCACGAACACCGTGCCAAGCCACACCAGCTTCGGCGAGAATGCCTCGATTGACGGGATTAGCAGGAGCGCCAGCGCTAACGGCACGGGAAGCGAGGTGCGGTGCTTGAACAGCCACGCCCCGACCGCCTCAAAAAGGGGTCGGGTCTCTTTATTTTCGTGCAAGGTCAACGGATTCGGCAGTTTGACGCTCAGGGCCGTGCTTGTCAAAACGACTCCCGACCCCTTTTCCGCGGCCGGGTTTTGACAGCACAAGGTCCGTTGATATAATTCGGACTAGTTCGGTCGTATATTTCCCATGGCGTCGCCTTCCACCTTGAACACGGCGAACAGCGCTGATCGTGTCGGCTCGTCGGTGCTGGACCTCATCGGCCGGACGCCGCTCGTCCGGCTGCACCGCTTCGAGCGCGAGACGCCGGGCGTGGAGCTGTGGGCGAAGGCCGAATGGCAGAATCCCGGAGGCTCGGTCAAGGACCGCGCCGCCGCCCGCATGATCCTTGAAGCCGAGGAGTCTGGCGCGCTGACCAGGGATCGCGTCATTCTCGACGCGACATCAGGCAATACCGGCATCGCGTATGCGATGGTCGGCGCCGCGCGCGGGTATCGCGTCAAGCTGTGCCTGCCCGACAACGCCAGCCCGGAGCGGAAGCTGATTCTGCGTGCGCTTGGCGCCGAGATCGTTCTGACGACCCCGCTCGAGGGTACCGACGGCGCGATCCGCGAGGCGCGACGGCTCAAGGCCGCCGAGCCCGACCAATACTTTTATGCCGACCAGTACAGCAACGACGGGAACTGGCGGGCGCATTACGACACGACCGGCCCGGAGATCATCGAGCAGACGAGTGGACGTCTAACGCATTTCGTCGCCGGTCTCGGCACGAGCGGCACGTTCGTCGGCACCGGCCGGCGTTTGCGCAAGTTCAATCCGGCCATCAAGCTCATCTCGTTTCAGCCGGGCGGACCGTTTCACGGCCTCGAAGGGCTGAAACACATGGAGTCGGCCATGGTGCCGCCGATCTACGATCCGTCAGTCGCCGATGAGGACCTGCGCGTCGAGAGCGAGCGGGCGTACGAGATGGTCAGGCGGCTGGCGCGGGAAGAAGGACTGTTGGCGGGCATCTCGTCGGGAGCCGCTCTGGCGGCCACGCTGGATGTTGCCCGGAAGCTGGATCGCGGTATCGTGGTCACCATCTTTCCGGACGGCGCCGAAAAGTACCTGACCGAGAAGTTCTGGGACGCTGATGCCTGACGATGCCGGCGGGTCTGAAGGCCCGCACGCCGCCTTCGCGCTCGGTCCCGGAGTGGTGAGCGCGATTCGGCGCCACGGCGAGGAAACGTACCCGCACGAGTGTTGTGGCGCGCTCGTCGGTCGGGACAATCGTGCGGACGCGGTGGTCGCGCTGCCGAACACCACAGAAGAAGGGCCGCGGCGGCGTTTTCTGGTGCGGCCGTCGGACTATCGCCTCGCGGAGCAGCGGGCAGGCGAGCTTGGCGCGGAGCTCCTGGGGTTTTATCATTCACACCCGGATCATCCGGCGCGTCCGTCGCAGTACGATCTGGATCACGCGTGGCCCACGTTCGCATACGTGATTGTTTCAGTGGCAACAGGCGCCGCAGCAGACATGACGGTGTGGTGGCTCAAAGACGACCGCACCCTATTCGAAAAGGGCGAGCTTCATGGTGACGAAAATTCTGATTCCGACACCGCTCCGGCCGTACACGGATAAGAAGGACGCGGTCGACGCCGAGGGCGCGACGGTCGGAGAGCTTCTGGCGGATTTGACCGCCAAACATGCGGGGCTCAAGCCGCACCTGTACAACGAGCAGGGCAAGCTCCGCAGCTTCGTCAACGTCTACCTGAACGACGAAGACATCCGCTACCTGCAGAAAGAGCAGACGCCGGTGAAGGCCGGTGACACCATCAGCATCATCCCGTCAGTCGCAGGCGGCGCGCCGACGACGACGGACGATGTACGTAGTGTCCGCCTTCAGCCGCACCGTAAACTCCCCGAGCTGACCAACGACGAGATCAAACGCTACAGCCGCCATCTCATCATGCCGGAGGTGGGCGTCGACGGGCAGCGGAAGCTGAAGGCCGGCAGCGTACTGTGCATCGGCGCCGGTGGTCTCGGCTCGCCGGCCGCCATGTATCTCGCCGCCGCCGGCGTCGGTACCCTCGGCATCGTCGATTTCGACGTCGTCGATTTCAGCAACCTGCAGCGGCAGATCATCCACGGCACGCCAGACGTCGGTCGATCGAAGCTGGCGTCGGCGAAAGACCGGTTGAACGCCATCAATCCGCACGTCGACGTTCAGACGCACGAGGTGGCTCTGTCGTCGGAGAACGCGCTGAAGCTCTTCGAGCCGTACGACGTGATCCTCGACGGCACCGATAATTTTCCAACCCGCTACCTGACCAACGATGCGTGCGTCCTTTTGGGCAAGCCGAATGCGTACGGCAGCATCTTCCGCTTCGAGGGTCAGGCGTCCGTCTTCGCGACGCGAAACGGTCCGTGCTACCGGTGTCTCTACCCGGAGCCGCCGCCGCCCGGTCTCGTGCCGAGCTGCGCGGAGGGGGGCGTGCTCGGCGTGCTGCCCGGCATCATCGGCGTCATTCAGGCCACCGAGGCGCTCAAGCTGATTGCCGGAATCGGAGAGCCGCTCATCGGACGCTTTTTGATCTACGACGCGCTCAAGATGCGCTTCCGCGAGCTGAAGGTGCCCAAGGATCCGGACTGCCCCGTGTGCGGGCCGAACCCGACGGTGACCAGGCTCATCGACTACGAACAATTCTGCGGCATTCACCCTGCCGCGCCGGAGTCAACCGTCGTGAACAACGCCACCGAAATCACGGCCGTCGAATTCAAGCAGCGGCTGGACCGCGGCGACCATCTGACCATCGTCGACGTCCGCGAGCCCAACGAATATCAGATCAACCGGATCCCCGGATCCGTCCTGATTCCGCTGGGAGACGTGCCCAAGCGCTACAACGAGCTCGATCCCGAGGACGAGATCGTCGTGCACTGCAAGATGGGCGGGCGCAGCGCGAAAGCGGGGGATTTCCTGCGGTCGGTGGGGTTCAAGCGCGTGCTCAACCTCAAGGGGGGCATTCTGGACTGGATCGACAAGGTGGACCCGACGCAGCCGAAATACTGAAGAGGCGGGTCGGGTAGGGCTGGTAGGTCGGGTAGGTCTGGTAGGCCAACCCGGAAAACCCACCCGACTTACCTGACGCACCCGGCCTTACCCGACCTGTGGTAATATCGGACCTGAGAGGTCGGACTTCCGGCCGCACTTTATGCTGAGGCTCTCGAAAAAGGCGGATTACGCGCTCATGGCCATGAAACACCTGGCCCTGCGCGGCGATCGGGGCTCGTCGAGCGCCCGAGAAATCGCTGAGCAGTACGACATCCCCATCGAGTTGATGGCGAAAGTCCTGCAGCGGCTGGTGCAACGCGGGCTGCTGGCGTCCCACCAGGGGACGCGGGGCGGCTATCAGTTGTCGCGGCAGCCGAGGCTGATGACCGTCGCGGACGTGATTCAGGCGATTGACGGTCCGGTGACGGTGACCGCCTGTTCGAGCGACGACAGCCAGTGCGATCAGTACGCCAAATGCAACGTGCGAGATCCGCTGTGGCGGGTCCGCGAGCGCATCTTGGCGGCGCTTGGCGAATGCACGATTGCCGAGCTGGCGTTCGATCCGCCGCAGGCGGCGCCCCGCGCCGCTGTGCTGCACACGAATTTATAGGAGCGCACGTGGCCATCAAGCTTCCGATTTACATGGACTATCACGCGACGACCCCGGCCGACCCGCGCGTCGTCGAGGCGATGGTGCCGTATTTCACCCAGCACTTCGGCAACGCGGCGAGCCGGAATCATCCGTTCGGCTGGGAAGCGGAAGAGGCGGTGGACAAGGCGCGCAAGCAGGTGGCGGATCTCATTGGCGCCAACGCCAAGGAGATTGTGTTCACGAGCGGCGCGACCGAGTCGGACAACCTCGCGATCAAAGGCGTCGCGGAGATGTATCGCGAGAAGGGCAACCACATCATCACGGCGGTGACCGAGCACAAGGCGGTGATCGACACGTGCAAGCGCCTCGAGAAGGAAGGCTACCGGGTCACGTACCTGCCGGTGCAGAAAGACGGGCTCATCAACCTCGATGAGCTGCGCAGCGCGATTAGCGATAAGACGATCCTCATCACGATCATGACGGCGAACAACGAGATCGGCGTCATCCAGCCGATCGCCGAGATCGGCGCGATCGCGAAGG
>JBGPKK010000075.1:0-20879 GCA_041485905.1 Vicinamibacteria bacterium | reverse complement strand
AGCTGGCGAGCGAGTGCCGGCTGACGAAGGATGCCGCGCGGGCGCTCTACTCGGAAATGGCGGCGCTGGTGGGACAAATCGCCGACGAGGAACGCGCGGCGGTGGACCTCCTGCGCGACCGCCGAGAAAACCCTTAAGAATTCTCGGCGATCTCTGCGTGCTCTGCGGTACAACGTTGCCAGCATCGCCTCATTTCAGGAGCAACCATGCTGCTCAATCGTTTGGCGTTCTGTTGTGTCCTGCTGGCCGGAACGTATCTGGTGGCCTACGTGCCCGCACGAGCCGCCCAGGACACCGCGATAACGAGGACCGTGTTCGAAGGCGCACGGTTGATCACCGGCGATGGCCGCGCGCCAATCGACAACTCCGCTGTGCTCGTCGAGAACGACACTGTCACGCGAGTCGCCAGGAAGGGCGAGATCCCACTCCCTCGCGGCGCCGTGCGGGTCGATCTGACCGGCAAAACAGTGATGCCCGGGATCGTCCTGCTGCACGGACATGTCGGTTATCTGAAAGGCGCGACGTTCGCCGCCCAGAACTACACGCGCGAGAACCTCATCGACCATCTGAACCGATATCTCTACTACGGCATCGTCGCGATGATGAGCACGGGCACCGACGCTGGCGATCTCCCGTATCAGTTGCGAAACGATCCGCATCCTGGCGCGCTGTTCCGCACGGCCGGCCGCGGTCTGGCAGCGCCGGGCGCATCGACCGGAAATCTCGCCATGCGCGCGGTCGCGTACGGCGTCACGACCAAAGACGAGGCTCGCAAAGACGTCCGCGAGTTGGCCGCGAGAAAACCGGACTTCATCAAGATCTGGGTCGACGACCGCAACGGCGCGGTGAAAAAGCTGAGTCCTGCGCTCTATCGCGCGATTATCGACGAGGCGCACCGTCACAAGCTGCGAGTGATGGCGCATGTCTATTACCTGACTGACGCGCATGCTCTCGTCGAGGCCGGAGTGGACGGGTTCCTTCACCTGGTCCGTGACGCCGAAATGGACGGTGCGCTTGTGAAGATGATGAAGGACCGGCACGTGTTCGTGACGCCGAACCTTTCGACCAGTGAAGGCGGCACGTACACGCGGAAGCCCGCGTGGCTGGACGATTCGCTGCTGGCGGAAACGGCCACCCCCGAGATGATCAAGAAAGCCACCGATGTCTATGCCGCGCGAGAAGCGCGTGGAGCCGGAGGCGCCGCGCCCCCGGCGGCGGTTTCCTCGTACGCGAAGCAGCAACGCAGTCTCGCGAAGTTGAACGCCGCGGGCGTATCGATTGCGCTGGGAGACGATACGGGGATCGAGAACACGTTCTTTGGATACGGCGAACATCACGAGCTCGAGCTGATGGTCGCGGCCGGTATGACGCCCATGCAGGCGATCGTCGCAGCAACCCGGACGCCGGCCGATCTCCTCCACCTCGATCGGTTTGGCACGGTGGCGCCGGGCAAGAGCGCCGACTTCATCGTCCTCGATGCCAACCCGCTCGAGAACATCGCCAACACGCGGAAGATCGCGAAGGTGTATCAGCGGGGGAAGGAGATCGACCGCGCCGCGATGCGCGCGGCGTGGACGGGTGGACGGTAATCCGGCTACCGCGCAGGCTTCCGCACGACGACCGTCACGCCCGCCACATCGCCGTCGCCGACCGTCACTTGAATCGTGCCGGAACCAGGCAACGACGAGTAGGAAACGATGCCACCGCTGCCCGACGTGACTCCGCCAACCACGCCGCCACTCACGGTCCCGCCGCCGCTCGAGCTCGAGAAGGTTACGGGCACGGAGGCGTTCAACCGGTACGTGCCGGGCACCACGCCGGCGATCTTGAACGTGCCATCCGGCAGCGTCCGCCCGGACCCTCGCGGGCCAGGTCCCACCAGTTCCGTCGGCATCAACATCACCATGGCGCCGCCCACCGGGCTGTTCATCTCGTCGACGACGATGCCCGAGACGGAGTACCCGGCCGCGGACATGATTGTGAATTCCAGGTTGCCGACTGTTTGGCCGGCTCCCACGGTGATCGCTTGCGCCCCGGACATCGTCAGCGCACCGGGATAAAAAGTCGTGACCAGCGTTGTGGCGCTGGAGGTCGTTGATTGCGCGAAAGGAGACGTTGGACGCGGACTCGCGGCCACGTAGTAGTCCCCCGCTGACAGCCCGGAGATTCGGAATTCACCGATATCGTTGGTCTGACCGGATTGCCCCGCCGGGCCGATCAGAGCGAGGCGCCCCCGGCCGTTTGCTGGTGGTGGCGGTCGCACGGCCGACACCATGACTTCAGCCATCGGCTCTCCTCGAGCATCGAGGACGCGCCCGCTGATCGCGCCTCCCTTGCGCAGAAGTAGATTTGCGACTGGCACCAACTGTCCGGCGCCGACTTGAAATAACGGGATCTCAGTCGGATTCGGCGGCACGAATCCGACCTTCTGCACCTGCAATCGATACCGCCCCGCGGCGACGCCACTAAACGTGTAGACCCCGTCGTCGCCGGTCACCATCTGATTCGGAGGCCCCATGGGCCCCGTCGGCCTTCCTGTTGGAGCCGGCAAGAGGATGACGCGCGCGCCGGCGATCGGCGCCTGCGTACCTCCGTCGACGACGCGACCGGTGATCGTGGATGCAGCCGGCCCGGACTGAGCCGCTTGAGTGGCAGGGGTAGGTAACAATAGTGCGACGACGCAGACACCGAAGGTCAGGGTGCGCATGGGACCTCCGTCAAAAATTCTACCGCGATCGCTGTCCATCGTCTTGCTCATTCTCGCGTCGCCGGCATGGGCCCAAACGCCGGAGACCGGAACAATTCGCGGGACCGTCGTCAACGCCCGCGATGGAGCGGGCATCGGTAAAGTGGCGGTTCGGCTGCAGGAAACCCGTCACACCACGGCCACTGACGATCAGGGACAGTTCGAGATTCGCGACGTCGCGCCTGGCCCACACGAGCTGTACGTGTCGGCCGTCGATTTCGTGCTGGTGAAGCGCAGCGTAACGGTGAGCGCCGGCGCGACAGCCGAGGTGACGATTGTGCTCAGCGAAGGGACCGGCTCTTACACGGAAACAGTCACCGTGCGCGGCACATCGATGGCGCACCAGGAACCGACGGTCGCCGCCGAACAGACGCTCGGCAGCATCGAGCTGCAGCAGCTGCGCGGCGTGCTGACCAACGACCCGATGCGCGCCGTGCAGGTGCTGCCCGGCGTCGCCACCGGCGACGACTTCCGCAGCGAGTTCTCCGTTCGCGGCGCCGGCGTCACCCAGATGAATTTCACGTTCGAAGGCATCTCCACCCCCTTTCTTGTGCACACCGTTCAGCAGGTGCGCGAAACCGGATCGGTCGCGATGGTGAACGGCGATGTACTGGACGAGGTGTCGTTGCTCAGCGGCGCCTACCCGCAGCGGCACGGCAACCGGATCGGCGCCGAGCTCGATTTCCGCATGCGGGAGGGATCGCGCCAGCGCGTGCAGAGCCACGTGTCGGTGAGCGCGACCGATGCGGGCGCCGTGTTCGAAGGGCCGCTCGGACGATCCTCGCGCGGGTCGTGGCTGGTCTCAGCTCGCAAGAGCTATCTCGATCTCGTCGTCGCGCGGATTTATCCCGATCAACAGCTCGCCTTCGGCTTCAGCGATGCACAAGCGCGGCTTGTCTACGACGTGACCCCGCGCCATCAGGTGCAGCTGGCCGTCACCGCGGGTCAGTCGCGCCTCGATCGCCAGCCGGACACATTGCAGGCCGGCGATCTGCGTGTCGGCGACAACGCGTCTGCAGTGACCGTGTTCAGCTGGCGATATCTGCCGTCCGCTCGGCTCGCGGTCACGCAGCGAGTCGCATTCACGGCCAACGATTTTCACAACACGAGCCGTGATGGTCCCGACCTCGACCGGGGCCAGTCGCACGATATCGTCTACCGGACCGACATGTCGTACGCGCCGCAGGACGGCATGACTATCGAGAGCGGAGGCGAAGTCCGGCGGTCGTCCGCATCGCTTCACGATCAGCGGCTCGGCGGCAACGGTCAATTTCAGGTACGCGACGACTTCGCCGATTCGGCGCTCGCCGCATCCGCGTACGCGCAGGCGCGCTTCACGTGGCATGGCGGGGCCTCGATCGTACCGGGCATTCGCGTCGATCGGCGGGGGCTCCTCGGCAGCACTGACGTCTCGCCGTGGATTGGGACGATGTGGCCGCTGGGACCGCGTATGACCTTGCGCGGCGGTGGCGGTCTCTATCGGCAGTCTCCCGGCTTTGCCGAAGTCGTTGGACTGCGGGGCACACCGACCCTCGGTTCGCAGCGGGCGTTCGATGCGGACGTCGGGCTCGAGGGCCGTATCGGTTCCCTCTCGCGGTGGCAGGTGACGATCTACGATCGTGAGGATCGCGATCTTGTTCGTCTGGCAGACAGCGAGGTCCATCTCGCGAACGGCGCGTTCGTGTCGGCCTCGCCGACCTCGCACTACAGGAACGCGCTCGACGGCCACGCGCGCGGCGTCGAGCTGCTGGTCCAGCGGCGGACGCCGAACGGACTATCCGGTTGGGCGTCCTATTCGTATGGGTTCAACCGCTACCGGGACCTCACGACTGGCGAAGCGTTCTGGGGCGACTTCGATCAGCGGCACACGATCAACGTCTACGGCAACTATCGTCTCAGCGATCGTCTGAGCCTCAGCGCCCGCTTTCGCGCCGGGAGCAACTTTCCCGCGCCGGGATATTGGCAGGCCCGCGACGGCGGCTATTTCCTGACGAGCGATCGGAACACGCTGCGAGTGCCGGCGTATTCGCGGCTCGACGTGCGCGCCAACCGCGCCTTCACCTGGGAGCACGCGCGTCTGACGCTGTTTCTTGAAGCGTTGAATGTCTACGGCCGCACGAACGTGAGAATCGGTGTCCCGAGCGTGAACCGGCGGACCCTCGAGGTCACCAATCTGTTCGAAACGCTGGCGCCGTTTATCCCCTCGGCGGGGATTCTGCTCGAATTCTGACGAGAGGCTGGAGGCTAGGAGCTGGGAAACCGAGTCATCATTAGCCTCTAGCCCCCAGCCTCAGCCTCTAGCCCCCAGCCTCCAGACTCCATCTGTTTTTGTAATGGTTTATATGTGATCATTGTATTTTACTTCTAGGTCTGGCTCGGGCATAACAGCTGTTCCGAACAGAAGCTGAGAGATCCTCTTATGTCCGACCACCCCCTGATTGCCCCTCCCGAGGCCGTCGGTCTCTACGATCCACGCGACGAGCGTGATGCCTGCGGCGTGGGATTCGTCGTCGACATCAAGGGCCGCCGGTCGCACAGCGTCGTGGAGAAGGGGCTGCAGGTGCTCATCAACCTGCTGCACCGCGGCGCGTGCGGGTGCGAGGCGAACACCGGCGACGGCGCGGGCGTTCTCATTCAAACGCCGGATCGGTTTCTCCGCAAGGTCACCTCGCCGCTCGGCATTACGCTGCCGCCCGCCGGCCAGTACGGCACCGGCCTCGCCTTCCTGCCGCGTCTCGACGCCGAGCGCGACGAGCTCCGGCAGCTCGTGGAACGGATTGTCGGCGAAGAAGGACAGCGCGTGCTCGGGTGGCGGCGCGTCCCGACGGCCGATGCCGGCATCGGCGAGTCTGCGCTCGCGACGAAGCCGGTCATCGAGCAGATCTTTATCTCCTGTGGCGCAGGCCTTCAGGCCTGCGAACGCGAGGCTGAAGCCCCGCGCCGCAGCTCGAGCGAAACCGCGCAAACGCGGTTCGAGCGCAAGCTGTACGTCATCCGCAAGCGGATCGAGCTCGAAGGCGACCGGCTGCCGCTCACCGAGCGCCACGCGTTCTATATCCCGAGCCTCTCGTCGCGGACGCTGATCTACAAGGGCATGCTGATCGCCGATCAGATTAAAGGCACGTTCCCCGATCTGGTCGATCCCGACGTCGAGTCGGCGCTGGCGCTCGTGCACCAGCGCTTCAGCACCAACACGTTCCCGTCGTGGCCGCTGGCGCACCCGTACCGCTACATCGCGCACAACGGCGAGATCAATACGCTGCGCGGCAACATCAACTGGATGCGCGCCCGCGAGGGACTGCTGCGCTCGGAGCTGCTCGGCGACGATCTGAAGAAGATTCTGCCAATCATCCGCGAGGGCGGCAGCGACACGGCGACCTTCGACAACGTCCTCGAGTTCCTCGTGATGACCGGACGGTCGCTTCCGCACGCGATCCTGATGATGATCCCCGAGCCGTGGGCGGGTCACGAGAGCATGCGGCCGGAGCTGAAGGCGTTCTACGAGTACCACTCGTCGCTGATGGAGCCGTGGGACGGCCCGGCGTCGATTGCGTTCACCGACGGCCGCGTGATCGGCGCCATCCTCGATCGCAACGGGCTGCGGCCGTCGCGCTACTACGTCACCAAGGACGACCTGGTCATCATGGCGTCCGAGGTCGGCGTCCTCGACATCCCGGCCGAGAACATTTTGATCAAAGAGCGGTTGCACCCCGGCCGCATCTTCCTGATCGACACGGAACAGGGACGGATCGTCTCGGACGAGGAAATCAAGGCCGATCTCGCGGCCGCCCAGCCCTACGCACGGTGGCTGGCGGAGAATCTCGTCGACATCGAAGACCTACCGGAGGCGCCGTACCTGCCGCCGCCGAGCCACGAGACGGTGCTCCGCCGGCAACAGGCGTTCGGCTACACGCACGAAGACCTGCGCATCCTCCTCGCCCCAATGGCGATGGGCGGCGAAGAAGCGATCGGATCCATGGGCACCGACACCTCGCTCGCGGTGCTCTCCGACCGTCCGCGCCTGCTCTACGACTATTTCAAGCAGCTCTTCGCGCAGGTCACCAATCCGCCGCTCGACGCCATCCGCGAAGAGCTGGTGACGGCGATGGGATCGACGATCGGCCCCGAGGGCAACCTGCTCGATCCGCGTCCTGAATCGTGCCGGCAGATCGCCATCAAATATCCGGTCATCGACAACGATCAGCTGGCCAAGCTTCGGCATATCTGGGAGCCGGAGTTCAAGTCGATCGTCCTGCCGATGCTCTTCGATCCGCGCAAGGACGGCCGCGGCCTCGAGCACGCCGTCGAGGAGCTGAAAAAGCAGGCCAGCGCCGCCGTCGCCTCGGGCTACACCATCGTCATTTTGTCGGACCGCGGTGTCGATCGCGATCGCGCGCCCATCCCGAGCCTGCTCGCGACCGCCGGTGTCCACCATCACCTGGTCCGCGAAGGCACGCGGACGCGCTGCGCGCTTGTCGTCGAAACGGGCGACGCGCGCGAGGTGCACCACTGCGCGCTGCTGCTGGGATACGGCGCCGGCGTGGTCAACCCGTATCTCGCGTTCGAAACGCTGGACGACATGATCCAGCAGCGCCTGCTCGTCGGCATCACGCACGAGAAGGCGGTGAAGCACTACATCAAGGCGCTCAACAAGGGCATCCTCAAGGTGATGTCCAAGATGGGCATCTCGACGCTCCAGAGTTATTGCGGCGCGCAGATCTTCGAGGCAGTCGGCCTCGACAAGGCCTTCGTGGATCGCTACTTCACCTGGACCGCGTCACCGATCGGCGGCGTCGGCATCGACGTGATCTCCGAGGAAGTGCGCAGCCGGCACGCGCGCGCCTTCCCCGTCCGATCGGGCGTGGCCCCCGATCTGGCACAGGGCGGCGAATACCAGTGGCGCCGCGACGGCGAGTTCCATCTCTTCAACCCGGACACCGTCTTCAAGCTGCAGCATTCGACGCGCAGCGGGCAGTACACCGTCTTCAAGGAATACTCGAAGCTCGTCGACGATCAGAACCGCGAGCGGGCGACGCTGCGCGGGCTCCTCGACCTGCGCCCGGCCGACCAACCGATCCCGCTCGACGAAGTCGAGTCGGTCGACCGCATCGTCAAGCGCTTTGCGACCGGCGCGATGTCGTACGGATCGATCAGCCAGGAGGCGCACGAGACGCTGGCCATTGCGATGAACCGGCTCGGAGGCAAGTCCAACACCGGCGAGGGCGGAGAAGACCCCGCGCGCGACATTCCTGACGCCAACGGCGACTGGCGCCGCAGCGCCATCCGTCAGGTCGCTTCGGCGCGCTTCGGCGTCACGAGTAATTACCTCGTGAACTGCACTGACCTGCAGATCAAGATGGCGCAGGGCGCGAAACCGGGCGAAGGCGGGCAGCTGCCCGGCACGAAGGTCTATCCCTGGATCGCGAAAGTGCGCCATGCCACGCCGGGTGTCGGGCTCATCTCGCCGCCGCCGCATCACGACATCTACTCGATCGAGGATCTGGCGCAGCTGATTTACGACCTCAAGAACTCGAACCCCAAGGCCAGGATTCACGTGAAGCTGGTCGCGCTCGCCGGTGTCGGCACGGTTGCCGCCGGCGTCGCGAAAGCGCACGCCGACGTGGTGCTGATCTCGGGTCACGACGGCGGCACTGGCGCCTCGCCGCTGACCTCCATCAAACATGGCGGTGTCCCCTGGGAGCTCGGCCTCGCGGAAACGCAACAGGTCCTGATGATGAACGGTCTGCGGGATCGCATCGTCGTGCAGGTGGACGGCCAGCTCAAGACGGGACGCGACGTCGTCATCGCCGCGCTGATGGGTGCCGAGGAGTTCGGCTTCGCGACGGCCCCGCTCGTCGTCTCCGGCTGCATCATGATGCGCGTCTGTCATTTGAATACGTGCCCGGTGGGCGTCGCGACGCAGGACCCGGCGCTGCGCAAGAACTTCACCGGCAAGCCCGAGTTCGTGGAGAACTTCTTCCGCTTCATCGCCGAGGAGGTCCGCGAGTACATGGCGCAGCTCGGGTTCCGGACGATGGACGAGATGATTGGACGGGTGGATCGGCTCAATTACAAGCCGGCCGTCGATCACTGGAAGGCCAAGGGCCTCGATTTCTCGGCGATTCTCCATCAACCTGACGTGGCGTTCGACACGCTGCCGCGATGCGTGCGTCCTCAGGACCACGGCCTGGAGGATGCACTCGACAACCAGCTTATCGCGCGGTGCGCCGACGCGCTCGACACGCAGACGCCGGTCTCGCTCGACCTGCCGATTCGCAACGTGCACCGGACGGTCGGCACCATGCTCGGTTACGAGGTGACGAAACGCTACGGCGCCGACGGACTGCCCGACGACACCATTCAGCTCCATTTCACCGGGTCCGCCGGCCAGAGCTTCGGCGCGTTCGTGCCGAGAGGGATCACGCTTACCCTCGAAGGCGATTCGAACGACTACCTGGGCAAAGGGCTGTCTGGCGGAAAGCTGATCGTCTTTCCGCCGCGGCAGGCGACGTTCGTGGCCGAGGACAACATCATCACCGGCAACGTGGTGCTGTACGGCGCGACCAGCGGCGAAGCGTACATCCGCGGGCGCGCGGGCGAGCGGTTCGCGGTCCGAAACAGCGGCGCGCTGGCGGTCGTCGAAGGCGTCGGCGATCACGCGTGCGAATACATGACGGCCGGGCACGTGGTCGTGCTCGGACGGACGGGACGCAACTTCGCCGCGGGGATGAGCGGAGGGATCGCCTACGTCTTCGACACGACCGGCAGTTTCCCGCTCCGGTGCAACCCGGGCATGGTCGACCTCGAGCCACTGGAAGATCTCGATGATCTCGAGATGGTGAAGCACCTCGTCACCCAGCATCTGCACCACACGGCGAGCCAGTTCGCCGCGCGGATTCTGCGCGACTGGTCGGGCGCGGTGCCGCTCTTCATCAAAGTGATGCCGCGGGACTTCAAGCGCGTGCTCGCCGCGCAGAAGCAGGCCGAAGCCGAGGGCCGGACGCCGGAGTTCTCAGAGCTGGTCGGGGCGTAACCGCAGAGGACGCCGAGATCGTTTTTTCGTACGGAGTGTCCGGCGTTAGCCGCACCGACGCATATATGGGCAAAGCGACAGGTTTCATCGAGATTCAGCGCAAGAAGCATCCGACCCGTCCCGTGGCGGAGCGGATCCACGACTGGCGCGAGGTCTATCTGCCGTATCCGCAGGCCGTGCTCGAAGGGCAGGCGGCACGCTGCATGGACTGCGGCATTCCGTTCTGTCATCAGGGCTGCCCGCTCGGCAACCTGATCCCCGACTGGAACGATCTCGTCTACCACGACCGGTGGCACCAGGCGATCGATCGGCTGCACGCGACGAACAATTTTCCTGAATTCACGGGACGGCTGTGTCCCGCGCCGTGCGAGGGCTCGTGCGTGCTCGGGATCAACAACGACCCGGTCACGATCAAGTCGATCGAGGTGTCGATCATCGAGCGCGCGTTCGACGAAGGCTGGGTCGCCGCGCGGCCGCCCGACATGCGCACCGGCAAACGGGTGGCGGTGGTGGGATCGGGACCCGCGGGCCTCGCCGCGGCCGATCAGCTCAACCGGGCCGGCCACTGGGTGACCGTGTTCGAGCGGGCCGACCGCATCGGCGGGCTGCTGCGGTACGGAATCCCCGAATTCAAGATGGAGAAGCGGTTTCTCGATCGCCGCCTCTCCGTGATGCAGGAAGAGGGCGTGATCTTCCGGACCGGCTGCCACATCGGCGTCACCGTTCCCGTCGAGGAGTTGCGCCACGACTTCGAGGCGGTCGTGCTGGCCGGCGGCGCCACCGCGCCGCGCGATCTGAAAGTGCCGGGACGTGAGCTCGCCGGCATCCACTTCGCGATGGAGTACCTGCCGCTGCAGAACCGCCGGAACGAAGGCGACACCATCCCGGAGGACCGGTTCATCACGGCCAGGGACAAGCACGTGATCATCATCGGCGGCGGCGACACCGGCGCCGACTGTCTTGGCACCGCGCATCGGCAAAGGGCGCGCTCGGTGCATCAGCTCGAGCTGCTCACGCGTCCGCCCGACGCGCGACTGGACACCAACCCGTGGCCGCTGTGGCCCAACATCTTCCGCGTCTCATCGGCGCACGAAGAGGGCGGCGAACGGCTCTATGCGGTGTCGACCGAACGGTTCACCGGCGACGATCAGGGCCGCGTGAACAAGCTGCACGCGGTCAACGTCGAGATCGCGAGCCGGAACGGGCGGCTCGACATTACGCCGGTGGCCGGCAGCGCGTTCACGCTCGACGCCGACCTCGTCTTGCTGGCAATGGGCTTTCTGGGTCCCGAGCGGGGCGGCATGCTCGACGCGCTGGGCGTGCGCATGACCGAGCGCGGCAACGTCTGGCGCGACACACACTGGATGACGAGCGTGCCGGGCGTCTTCACCGCCGGCGACATGCAGCGCGGTCAGTCGCTGATCGTCTGGGCGATTGCCGAGGGCCGCAGCGCCGCGCGCGGCGTCGACGCGTTTCTGATGGGCAGCTCTGAGCTCCCTGCGCCGCTTCAGTAAGATCAAATGCAACCACGAAAACACGAAGACACGAAAAAAGGCAGATAGATCTTTTGCGTTCGCAGCGCCATCGTCGAGCCGCCCGCGATGCTCGATTGGCCGACACCGGCGGCGCGACCCCTGCACATATCCACGACCAGCCACGGCGCCGACTTGCTAGAATCCTCAGGCAGGAACAAGGGTTAACCCTCGCCTCGGCCGTTTCGTATCGATGCCGCGATGTGCGGCGCTTGGCTGGCCCTTGCGTCCTACAAACAAGTAGACGGACAGGGACAATTCTCTGTTGCTCGGCCACTGACGATCATCCATCACCACCGTGGTCGTGGAACGGGTGCTCTTCTGGTTGCTGCGAGGGGTAAAGACGATGGCGACGCTCTGGCCTACACTCACTGTGGCGGATGTTGATGCCAGCCTGGCTTTTTACTCCGACAAGTTGGGCTTCAAGTCGGATCTGAGGCTGCAGGACGACGATGGCAAGACGTTCCTGGGGAGCGTGGAAGTCGGCGAGACCGTGATCATGTTTGAGAGTCCTGACCCAAAGGACCCGCCCGACGCGAGCCGGGGCGTTCGCTCTGGCGTCAAATTGACGATTTGCTTGCCGGAAACCAACGACATCGACGCGTTCTACACCGAGCTACGTGGCAAAGATGTCTCGATCGCGTGCGAAATCGGCGACAGATTCTGGGGCAACCGGGACTTTACGGTCTGTGACCCGGACGGCTACCACCTCATTATTGCGAGGCCAATTCGCGAGTAGTGTGAGCAGCCGTCTAACGCCTATCAGCCGCTGCAGCCGACGAGCGGCATGGACATCGTGATCGTCTCTCCGACCGGCTTCTTTCTCGGTACGCTTTGGTCGCGCACTCGAAATCTGGCTATCGTTGTTGTGGTTCATGGCATGGGCGATCTTCTTCCGAACGTCATCGATCTCGCTCACCATTTTTCGTAACATACGGCGATACAAGAAGCGTATACCCCTCAACGTCCGAACCCATGGGCTGGCTAACTACCGCCTGGAGCCGACGCGTCAGACGAATCTGTGCGATCCTGTCGCTGCGGCGCGGGGCTCATTCGTGATCGTTGACAGCGCTGGGCGAGCTGTCTTGATTGAGAAACCGAGGTGCCGATGAGCTCAAGTCGTGCTGCCGCCATCGAACCCCGGAACCACAGTACCCTGTTCGTCCGGCGCGCGGCCGGCTTCCTTGTCGCGGCTTTTCTTGTCGTTCTGGGCGCACGCTTTTTCATCAGCGACGCCATCCCGTTCCTTACCGACATCTCTCCAGACAAGTTCGGCCGCTTCTGGCCACGTCGAGCCTGGCTGCTGACCCATATCGCCGGGGGCAGCCTCGCTCTCCTCGTCGGCCCGTTGCAGTTCTGGTCGGGCCTGAGGCGGCGTTCAATGCGCATTCACCGCTGGACCGGTCGACTCTATGTCGTTGGAGTACTCATCGGTGGCTCTGCCGCTTTCTACCTTGCTTCGCAAGCGGAGCAGGGCGCCACTTTCGGCGTCAGCCTCGGCGCTCTGGGCGTGGCGTGGTGGACCACTACCGGGATGGGTATCTCGCCATTCGGCGCGCCCAAGTCAGCCAACACAAGGAGTGGGTCGTTCGGAGTTACGTTGTGACCTTCACGTTCGTGACGTTCCGCTGGTGGGCGGAGCTCGGTACCTTGCAAAGCCTCGGGCGCGAAGCGGTCGCAACATTAATCTGGATCTCCTGGAGCATGCCCCTTCTTGCCACGGAGATCATCCTTCAGGGACGGAAGGTGATTGCTCGCAGAGGCGCCGTCTAACATGCGTTGATATGGCCTGAAGACCAACGACGGACAATTGGACTCCGAACTGTCCCGCTATGATGAAGACATAGGAGCAGGAGCGACACACCCTGTATTGGAGGATAAGGACATGCTCGCCAAGCGGCTGACGCCGATCCTCAACGTATCGGATATTCAGCAGAGCTTCTCCTGGTTCGAGAAGCTCGGGTGGGAGAAGGCGTGGGACTGGGGCACTCCGCCCGACTTTGGGGGCGTCTGCTCTGGCGAGTGTGAGATCTTCCTGTGCGAGAACGCCCAGGGCGGTCGGGGCAAGAGCGCTCTCAAGCAGACGTTCGGGCCGGACGGTGACGACGCTGCTGACAAGGGAACTTGGATGTCGATCTGGGTCGACGACGTCGACGCCGTCCACCAGCGCTGCCTTGAGCAGGATCTTGAAGTCACCTGGCCGCCGACCAATATGCCGTGGAATGTTCGCGAGATGCACGTCCGGCACCCAGACGGTCACGTCTTCAGAATCAGTCGAGGGATTGAGGACGCAGAATGATCCGATTAGCCACGACGAGTCTGTCGCCGACGCTGGACGGAGCAGGACGGACTTCACGCGATGGGTTCAGGGAGCCCGATTCGTCGTGGGGATCTGACCGAGCGTACACAAGCCCAGAAGTTCCAACGACGCATAAGTCTTCTTTCCTGAGGCACGATGGATGAGATCGCTTTGCCGCTGGAACATTCCGTCGAAGCGGACGTGAGCCCTTCATTCGCGTGGAGCTTTCGGACCGACATCAGGAACTGGAACGATCCCCCCGCTACATTCGCACTCGACGGTCCATTCGCCGCAGGTGCGCGGGGAACAACTGTCTTGCCCGGGCAAGAGCCGTTTCACTGGTGCATTCGCGAAGTTCAGCCTGGCAAATCGTTTCTGATTGAAATGCAACTGGATCACGCGACGCTCTGCTTTCTCTGGTGCTTCGACGCGCTGTCAGAGCGCAGGACGAAAGTGACGCAGCGCATCGAGTTGTCGGGCAGCAACGCCGACGCGTATGCGCGGCAGGTTCAAGCCAGTTTCGAGTCGAATCTTTCGGATGGGATGCAGCGTATTGCGGCGGAGATGGTGGCGGCCGAAACGATTGCACACAAGGCCGGCTAACACCCGCTGCAGCCGACGAGCGGCACCCACGCAGCGAGCCGATTCGAGACGACCGTGAGCGCCGCTCGCGGCTGAGCGGCAGGGCGTTAGACCTCAACAGATCGGCAGGAAGAAGCGATGGCAGATCTCGCCAACCGAGAGCAAGCGTTCTGGGACGGTCATGCGAGACGTGATCCTCTATGGGCCATCCTGTCCGATCCATCGAAGGCGGGACGCCGCTGGGCTCTACGAG
Source organism: Vicinamibacteria bacterium (assembly GCA_041485905.1). Lineage (GTDB taxonomy): Bacteria > Acidobacteriota > Vicinamibacteria > Vicinamibacterales > CAVVIG01 > JAHFUI01. The sequence goes on along the minus strand of JBGPKK010000075.1, from coordinate 6,434 downwards.
ACTTTCTCGAAACGGGCAGGCGTGAAGTGTCGTTGCTCATGTATCAGCTGCGGGCACTCAATATCGGTGTCAGTCGCAAGGCCGCGTTGGACTTCGGCTGCGGGGTCGGTCGGCTGAGCCAGCCGCTCGCAAGGTACTTTGACCGGGTCGTCGGCGTGGACATCTCGCCGGAGATGATTCGACTGGCTGACGAAATCAATCAGCATCCTGCACGAGTGCGGTACCTGTGCAACGGCCGTGACGATCTCGCGGTGCTGCCGACGAGCGACTTCACCTTCATGTACTCGAACGTCGTTCTTCAGCACATCGAGCCAGCCGCGACACTGCGATATCTGCGCGAGCTGTTCAGAGTTGTCGCTCCCGGCGGTATCTTGGTGTTTCAATTACCCTCGCACCGACGACCGCCCGAGGCGCAGCTGCAGGTGGCTCGGCTTATGGCACATGCGGCATATCGCGCGTCCGTACGTGTGGAAGATGACGTACCGGAAGAGGCTGCGCCCGGGGCGGAGATTGTGCTCGCGGTGTCGGTCACCAATATCAGTGCTCACGCGTGGTCCCAGGAAGATGCCGGCCCGATCAGGGTTGGAAACCACTGGCTGGCTGGCAGGGGCGACGAGATGCTGATTCAGGATGACGGACGTGTTTCGCTGCCAGACAACTTGCCTCCCGGAGAGACTTGCCGCCTAGCCCTGAAGATCAACGTCCCGCCGGAGCCGGGTGAGTATCAGCTCGAATGCGACGTTGTGCACGAGGGTCTCTCCTGGTTCGCGGATAAGGGCTCCAACACCTGGAGAGGCCGGGTGCAGGTCGCCGGCTCCGCCAGCCTGCCACCGCTGAGCGCCGCGGATGAACTGGCTCTCAATGAGAGCGCCCTATCCCTTTCCGACGACTCTTCGCTCGAGGAGGTTGGGGCTTTGCCGATGTACGGGGTGCACCGCGACATGGTTGAGACGCTAGTCCGGCAAAACGGTTCCAGAGTCGTACATCTGGAAACTGACGAGAGATGTGGCAAAGAGTGGGTGGGCTACAGGTACTTCGTTCGTAAGGACGATTGATGTCGAGGTCTAACTCCCGTCAGACCTCCCGGTGTCAAGAGGTAGATCTTCTCCGTCCGGTCCTGAGCGCCAGAACGGCCGGCTCGAAATCAAACCGGTAGCCGCGATCCTGCGGCTATTGCAACGTGAAATTGACGGTGACCGTCATCAGCACGGATACCGGGCTGCCATTCAAGAGCGTTGGCGTGTACTCCCATTGAAGCACTGCGTCGATCGCCGCCTGGTCGAGCAGCGGGATCGACCGCAGGACGCGGGCGTCGGCGACGCGGCCGTCGGGCCCGACGCGTACCTCGAGGATCACCACGCCCTGGACACGTGCCGACTCCGCGATCGGTGGATAAACAGGAGGCACGTCTTTCACCTTCGCTGGAACCAAAATGCCTCCGCCGACGCGGACGACGTCGCTCTCCCGGGACTGAGACTCTGGTGAAGTGCCCGGTGGAGGAGGAGGCGGCGGTGACGCCGGCGGCGGTGGCCCCGCCGCTAGGCGCCGGCCGGCCAGGACACCACCGAAGAGTCCGCCGTGCGAAACCAGTTGAGCCTCTGAATCCGGGCTGAAGCTGATCGTCACCTCGAACGCGATGGGGCCGTCCGCCGGAGGTTCGTAGACCCATTGCCGTATGGCGTCGTTCGCGGCCCTGGAGAAGACGCTGGTGAAGGCCCCGGTTCCGGCGGTTGAGGGCCCGACCACCGTCGGGGACGAAAGCGCGCTTCCGCGTCCTCGACCGCCCCGGCCCTGGATGGCATCAGCCGCGCGACTACCGACGGCGCCGTTCAGCGCGCGCACTTCAGCGACCCGCCCCGATCCGTCGAGCGTGACGCGGAGGGATATCGTGACGTTCGGCCGGTCGGCAGGCGCGTCCGCCGGGTACAACGGCATCACGGCGTACAGACGACGCGGAACCGGATTCTCCGGCGTAATCGGTTTGGCGCGCGCTTCGAGCGGTCCGGGCCCGTTGTTGGTCGCCTGCGCGGGCGCGGCCTGCGTCTCTCGAAGTCGATCGACGGCCCGCACGAGTGACGAGGGTGGCGCCTGAATCCCCTGGATCAGGGGGAAGGCGCCGACCGCGTACCAGCTCCCGGCCATCACCACCAGCGCCACGACGAAGCACGAAAGCATCACACGCCTCGAAGACATACCAGCCTCCTTCGAAAGCAGTACCACGCGCCGGAACAGGTGACGCGTCCGGCCGAATGCCGCGACCGGCGCGAGCGGCTTCTGATCCCCAAACGCCAGGAGCGCCTCGATGTACGCGCGACGCCCCGACGTCGCCATCACGGTCAATTCGTCGACCGTCTCCTCGCGCGTGAGCTGCACGCGTGAGATCAACCACCAGATCGCCGGGTGGAACCAGAACACGGCGCGCACCACCTCTTCGACAAGCACCCAGATCCAGTCGTGGCGCTGCACGTGAATCAGTTCATGGCACAGCACCGCGCGCTGAATCTCCGGAGAATGATCGCGGAGCGTGTCCGGAAGCAACACGATCGCCCGCCGCACGCCGAACGTCACGGGCTGCCCCAGTCCGGGGACGAATCGAACCTGCGCACGCGTGCCGAGAAGGCGCTGCAGCTCAGCGTCGTCCCCTTCCGCTGTGGCCACTTCTCCTGCCGTTCGCAGACGGCGAAGGCGCACGAGGCCGATGCCCAGCCACAACAGACGCACGACGATGCCGCCGACGAGCAGCACTCCGAGAAGTGCAAGCCATGGGACGCCTGCCCGCGGCGCCGCGGCCGTCGACATCCCCGACACATCGACTGACCCAGACAACGACGCGGCGACGAGTGCGACATCCCGGGCGCGGACCAGGGTCGTCCGGCCCTGCACCCACGGCAGGGCGACACAGAACGCAAGAAGGCTGCGCCACAAGGCGTGGCGAACGGCCGCGGTATCGACATGCAGAGCCATCAGCATCAGGCCGCCGACTCCCGCAACGCATGCGATTTGTGCGCTGTACGACACGAGGTTCGAGAGAAGATTCCCGTCGATCATTCGTCAATCTCCTCGACGAGCTGTTTGACGATTCGGCGCTGTTTCTCGGTCAGCCTGGCGTCCCTCGCGAGGTGGAGCAACAGCGGATCGGGCGCACCGTCGAAGACGCGATCGAGGAAGTCGCGGACCATCGCGCCCAGGACCTGCTGGCGGGGCTTCGCGGACTGGTAGACATGCGCGCGGTCGACGAGCGTTTTCTTGAGATAGCCCTTGTCCTCCAGGATCTTCATCATCGTCATCACGGTCGTATAGGCGACCGGCCGCGTGTCGCGGAGGGCTTCGTAGACGTCGCGAACCGTCGTCTTCCTGCTCCGCCAGACGATCTTCATGATGGCGAGCTCCTGAGGCGTCAGCGTCGGATGTGCGGTGCGCATTTGTCAACTAATTATTTAGTACTAATTCATACGTGTCAAGTCCCCAGCGCTGCCATCGTCAATCAGGGATGGACGTGGGCATCGGGCATCCCGAGACGGCGGACCGTATCGCCCTCGAAGTCGAATTCGATCAGCACCACCGGCTCCTTGCCGACGACCCATCCGTCATGCCCCGGCTCGATGGCCACAATTTGCGGCGCCCTGTGTTCGACCACACAGCCGTCGGCGTATTCGACGTGGATCTCGCCGCGGGCGAGGAAGCCGACGTGCGCGTGCATGCACAGGTCGGTGCCGACCGCGGGTTTCAGGTCGACCGACCAGCGAAAACCTGGCGGATAGATCATGCGCTTGACGCGCGCGCCGCCCGCCCGTCCCACCTCGAGCCGGACGTGCCCGATGTCGCGGCGTTCAGCGCCTTTCACTGCGGCGAGGAGCGGATCCGACCTCTTGACCTGTTTTCGTGCCGGCTTTTTCTTCGCCATGTACCCTCACGGTCAGCAGCAGAATCGTGATGCTAGTATCTAGCAGAAATGAAATCAGCTGACGCCGAACGGCGGGTGGACACGATCAACTTCACTCGTGGCGTGCCGGCCAACGAGTCATTTCCGATCGACGAGGTGATCGAGGCTGCCGGCGCCGTTCTCAAGGCACAAGGCGCCGCGATGCTCCAGTACGGACCGTCGCTCGGATTCCAGCCGCTCCGCGAGTGGATCGCCACATGGCAACGGGTGAGGGTCGATCGCGTCCTCACCAGCAACGGATCGCTCCAGCTGATTGAGTTTCTCTGCCTGCACATGCTGCAGCCGGGCGATGTGGTCTTCACCGAGACACCAACCTACGACCGCACCCTCACCCTACTGCGCCGCCACAAGGCCACGGTGGTCGGCATCCCGCTCGAGGCCGATGGTCCGGATGTCGAGGCGCTCGAACGCGCGCTCGCGAAGCAGGTGCCGAGATTCTTCTATACGATCCCGGACTTCCAGAATCCAGCGGGCGCGACCTGTTCGGGACCGAAGCGGCGGCAGATCGTCAATCTCGCCGAGCGGTACGGATTCCTGCTCGTCGAGGACGCGCCGTATCGGCTTCTGCGCTATCGGGGCAAGGAAGAACCGACGCTCTACGAGCTGGCGCCCGATCGCACGCTTCATATGAGCTCGTTCACCAAGCTCATTGCTCCGGGCGTCCGCACAGGGTTCATGATCGGCGAGCCGGGGCTGATGGCCTCGCTCGCGAAAGCGGCGGAGGACACCTACATTTCCCCGGGGTTCGTCGCACAGGGCATCGTGTACGAATGGTGCCGCAGAGGCCTGTTGCCGCCACAGATCGAGCGCCTGAAAAAACTCTACGGGCCGCGCCTCGATGCATGCCTCGCGGGGCTGGCGACGTACATGCCGGACGCCGTGCCGACGCGCCCTGATGGCGGGTTTTTCATCTCGCTCACGCTGCCTGACGGCGTGCTCGCGAGCGCGGTGCGGACCGAGGCGGCGACGCGGGGGTTGAATCTCGCCGACGGTCTCGCGTTCTTCCCGGACGGCGGCGGCGAGCGGTTCCTGCGGCTGCCGTTCTGCGCGCTTTCGCCCTCAGAGATAGGCGAAGGAGTCCGGCGTCTCGCGGAGAGCGTGCGGGCGGTCTCGTAGGTCAGGAAAGTGAGAACACGCGAAGTCGTAAGACGGGACAATCAGAACTGAGGAGCAGGCTATGCGAACAATACTCATTGGAACTGCCGCCATCGTCGTCGCGATCGTGGGACTTTCCGCACAGGAGCGAGAGTACCAGCCGACGTGCAACATGTGTCCGGGCACGTACATCCCGAACAGCGAGATTGAAGCGTACGCGAGGCGTGGGAAGGCCAACCAGCTCACCGATCAACAGGTTCGACAAGTTGACATCGGGAAGGCCAACGTCGGCGTCGCCGTGGTGTATCGGGGCAAGGTGGCCAACCCGGCGGCAGTCGTTGCCGAGCACGACCTGGTCAGCGAGGTGTACCACGTCATCGACGGCTCAGCGACATTGGTGCTCGGAGCGGATCTGGCCGGCAAGCAGCGGCGGCCATCCACGGAGACGACCGTCAGGCTGCTGAATGGTCCCGGAAACAACGCCCAGGCGATTCGAAACGGCGTGGCCCACGAGCTCAAGCCGGGCGACGTCGTGATTATTCCTGCCGGCACGGGACACCAGTTCACGAAGATCGACGATCACATTACCTATCTGATGATGCGCGTCGATCCCGACAAGGTGACCCCGCACAAGAGCGAGGCAGAGTCCAGAGCCGACCTTCTGACCGATGGCCGAGGCACCGCCGGCGGCGGCGCCGGCGCCACGCCCACGCCTCAGCCCACGGGAGGAACAGGGAGAGGCAGGGGCGACCGGTAGGCAAAGATTCAATGCAACCACGAAAACACGAAGGCACGAAACCTACTGTTGGTGCTCTTCGTGATTCGTGGAGCGCGACAGGATCGCCCTCGGCGCCGCCGCCTCATGGCCCCAAGGCCTTGGCGCGCCATTGGTCGGCCTTCGCGGGCTAGAATCCACTGACCAAACCGTCCGGGCAGTGAGGTTCGATACGCCAAACGATCTCGAGACGACCGCAGCAGCGTTTCTGGAGCTCGTCGCCGGCCGGCGTGGCCACTTCCGGCTCGAGTCGGGGCATCACAGCGGGCTGTGGCTCAATCTCGACGCCCTGTTTGCAGAACCTCGCCGAATCGCACCGTTCGTCGCCGCCCTCGTGAGCGCCCTTCGCCCGCACGTCGTGTCGGCGATCTGTGGACCGCTCCTGGGCGGCGCGTTCCTCGCGCAACTCGTCGCGCACGCGCTCGCCGTGGAGTTCTGCTTCACGCAGCGCGTGATGCCTGGCGAGCCTGGCGGCTTGTATCGAGCGCGCTACGTACTGCCGTCAGCCTTCGCCGCGCGCCTGCGCGGGAAGCGAGTCGCCATGGTTGACGATTGTATGAGCGCGGGGTCGGCGCTCCGGGGTACCTATGCGGAGCTCCAGTCGCATGATGCCGTGCCGGT
>JBGPKK010000074.1:0-20918 GCA_041485905.1 Vicinamibacteria bacterium | reverse complement strand
GGCAGCTCCTGCAGCCGCTCGGCGAGATGATTCAGCGGCAGGCTGATGCTGCCCGCGATGGACTGCTGCGCGCGCTCGCGCGGGCTGCGCACGTCGACGGCGACCGGCGGATCGGGCGACGCGAGACGCTCGGCGGCGAGCACGGGGCTGAGCCGCTCGGTCGCGGCGGTGAGGTCCGGATGCGCATCGAGGCTTCGGAGCCCGTCCTCGAGATAGCCGAGCACTGTATCGAATCCGATGCGGCCTAGACGGATGGCCGCCTCCTGTTCGCGTCCCGGGGCGGCGATGATCACGATGGGATGCTCGCGGTTCAACATCGTCCCCGCCCACGTGGCATATTGACCGCCCAGGCCGATGTTGATGCTCCCGGCCAGATGCGTCGCGGCGAACTCGGCGGGATCCCGGGTGTCGAGCAACTGCGCTTCGTCGGCTTTCAGCATGAGGACCCGATCGAGCGACAGCGGATTGAGCTCGCGCGCGAGCGCCACGTCGAGCGTCGGCCTCTCCTGGCTGTTCAGCACCGCGTCATAGGTGAAGTAGGGCGGCGCATCGGGCTGATCGGCTGTCACCAGGTCGACAAACGCGGCCTTGGTCATCGGCTGCAGCGCGTAATTCGACCGCCGCTGCTCGCCGATTGTCGAAACCGTCTCCTGGCTCAGCGCTTTCCCGCAGAGCGACCCGGCACCGTGCGCGGGGTACACGAGACTCGCATCGGGCAGCGCGAGCAGCTTCGTGCGCAGCGATTCGTACAGAAGACCGCCGAGGTCTGAGGCGGACCAGCCGAGCGCGACGCGCAGATCCGGGCGGCCGACATCCCCGACAAACAGCGTGTCGCCCGTGAGGACGGCGTAGGGATCGGGGCTGCGCTCGAGGTCGTAGACGACGAGTGAAATCGACTCCGGGGTGTGACCGGGCGTTTCGAGCGCCTCGAGCCTGACGAACCCGAAGTCGATCCGATCGCGGTCGTGGAGCGGCGTGAACGCGTATTCGGCCCGCGCGGCGGCGCCGAGACAAATGGCCGCGCCGCTGCGATCGCGCAACTCGAGGTGCCCGGCGACGAAGTCCGCGTGAAGGTGCGTGAGGAAGACGTGTGTGATCGCGAGGCCCTGCTCGTCGGCCAACGCGAGATACTGCTCGATGTCGCGCTGCGGATCGACGACGGCCGCCGTGCGGCTCGACTCGTCGCCGATCAGGTACGACGCGTGTGCCAGGCAGTTGAGATAGAACTGCTTGAAAATCACGGTGGCGATTGTAGCGCACCGGTTAAGCTTTCATGTGCCCGAATGGCTGATCGATCTCTTCGCGCGCTACGGCTACACGGTGGTGTTTGTCGGCGTGATGCTCGAGAACGCCGGCGTACCAGTACCCGGCGAGACCGTGCTCCTCGGCGGCGCTGCCCTGGCCCAGTTCGGGCGCCTCTCGCTGCCCTGGGTTATCGCGACCGCCGTTGCCGGCGCGATCGTCGGCGACAACATTGGCTTCTTCGTGGGCCGACATGGCGGACGAGCGCTGGCCGAACGCCACGGCCGGAAGATCGGTCTGACTCCCGCGCGGCTGCAGCAGTTCGATCGATTTTTCGAACGGTACGGAGCGCAGACAGTCTTCATCGCCAGGTTTGTCACCGGCTTGCGCGTCTTCGGGGCGGTACTTGCGGGTGGCAGCGGCCTTCGGTGGCGCATCTTCCTCTTCTACAACGCGCTGGGCGCCATCGTCTGGTCGACGGCCGTGGCCATGGCCGGTTACCTGCTTGCGTATAGTTGGGACACCCTCGATCGCTGGATCGGGCGCACCGGCGTGACTGCGCTGGTGATCGTGGCGCTCGTCGGCGTATTCGCGATCATGCGGCGTGGTCGCAGGTCTGAGACATGATTCGACTGGCGTCCGGCATCTCGTATCTCGACCTGCACTTTCAGGACACGCCGCGCGTGATCGCCACGGGCGTGCTGAGCGCGCCGGGAGGCGTCGCGCTCGTCGACCCTGGGCCGTCGAGCTCGCTCGGGAACCTCAAAGCCGGCCTCGATCGGGCGGGGATGTCCATGCGCGATGTCACCGCCCTCCTCATTACCCATATCCATCTCGATCACGCCGGGGCGTGCGGCACGCTCGTGCGCGAAAACCCCGAGTTGCGGGTGGTCGTTCATGAAAAGGGCGCGCCCCACCTGATTGATCCCCAGAAGCTCGTCGCGAGCGCGACGCGTTTGTACGGCGACGCCATGGATCGCCTGTGGGGTGAGGTCCTGCCGGTTCCCGAGCAGACGTTGACCGTCGTTCGGGGAGGCGAACGCATCGACGAAGGTGGACGGTCGCTCGACGTGGCGTATACCCCGGGGCACGCGTCGCATCACGTGAGCTACTTCGCGCGGGATGCCGGCATCGCGTTCGTTGGCGACACCGCGGGGGTGCAGGTCGTCCCCGGCGGCGAGATTCTGCCGCCGACACCTCCGCCCGACATCGATCTCGAAGCCTGGCAGGACAGTCTCGCCCGCATCGAGCAGTGGGGCGCCAATACCATTTTCCTGACGCACTTTGGCCCGGCGGCGCCCGTCGGCGCGCATCTGAGCGAGCTGCGCGATCGGCTGCAGGCAGCCGGCCGCCTCGTCAGAGAGTCGCTGGCGCGCGAGGAGACGGACGAAGGACGCGAAGCGTGGTTCGTGGAACAGTGCCGCCGCCAACTGCGACGGCGCATGAGCAATGAGGAAGCGCGGGTGTACGAAGTGGCCGGCCGGTTCGATTTGAGCTGGCGCGGGCTGGCCAGATACTGGAGAAAACGGGACAAGCTGTAGTCGACAGTCGACGGTCGACTGACTACGCCGTGGCTCGCGCCGCATCAGGCGATGCCGCCGCCTGGCGCTTCGGATCGACCATCAGCCGCAACGCGAGGCCGTAGCCCGCGGTGGCGTTGGGTCGGGAGATGCGATACACCGCCGACAGAATTCGGCCCTGCCGCAGCGGTTCCGGCAGCCCGCAGGCGTCGTGGCCGGCGGACTCGATCTGGAACTGGACGAGCCGATAGAGCGGGATCGATAACGGCGATAGGCACTCGACAAAGACGCCGTAATCGCTGACGTCGCGCGTGACGACGCTGGCGAAGCGGCTGACTCCGCGCTGGTCTTTCCACGCGAGGCGCGCGGGGACGGTGAGAGCGCGCCTCGCGGCCGCGCGTTGGTTTGCCGGTGTCGGTCGGATCGTCGCTTTCAGTTGCCAGTTGTGTCTCACGGGAACCCCCAGTCACCCTGTTATCAATGTCTGGGCCGTTTTCTCGTGTCTGGGTTCTTGGTTCTGTCGTACGACAGAAGTCATTTATTTCTAGTGTTTTATGAATTAGGCAATCGGATTGCGTTGTCGTTGCTGTGGATATAAAGTATCCATATGCGCCGAATCGGCTTACTTGATATCCATATACTAAATATCCACTTCGGCCCGGGCCTCCAGCCGCAGCCGTCGCAGTTTCAGGTACAGCCCGCGCCGGGTCAGCCCCAGAGTCCGCGCGGTTTCTGAAATGTTGCCCCCGCTGCGATCGAGCGCCGCCTGAATCAGATCGCGCTCAATCTGCTCGACGGCCGACGCGAGCGTTGTCGCCTCTCGCGTCGCGGCACGCGGGCGGGCGGCCACCTCGGAGGAAGGGAGCTTCGTCGATCCGATTTCCGGCGACAGGTGAACGGGATCGACGGTGCCGCCGGGTGCGCTCAGTGCGACGGCGCGCTGAATTTCGTTCTTCAACTGGCGGACATTACCCGGCCACCAATACTGCGAGAAGAGGTCGAGCGCGTCCGAGCTCAGGTGGATGTCCGGTTTCGCGAGCCGCTCGCACGCGTCGCGCAGAAAGTACGTACTGAGGTGCGGGATTTCTTCGCGCCGTTCGCGCAGCGGCGGCACGTGGATCCGAATGACGCTCAAGCGGTAGTAAAGGTCTTCACGAAACCGGCCCTCGGCGACGCGTTGTTCGAGGTCTGCGTTGGTGGCGGCGAGGACGCGGACGTCGACGCGCTGAGGCCGGCTCTCGCCGATCGGCATGATTTCCTGCTCTTCGAGGAACCGCAGCAGCTTCGGCTGCACGTCGACCGACAGATCGCCGATCTCGTCGAGGAAGAGCGTGCCCCCCGCCGCCGATCGCACCAGCCCCGGCTGATCGGATACGGCCCCGGTAAAGCTGCCGCGGCGATGCCCGAACAGCTGGCTGTCCGCCAGCTCGCGACCCGTCGTCGTGCAGTTAAAGGGCAGGAACAGCGACGCGCTGCGATGCGATCCCATGTGCACGGCGCGCGCGACCAGCTCCTTGCCGGTGCCGCTTTCGCCAGTGATGAGCACCGTCAAATTGTTCCCCTGCAGGCGCTGAATCTGTTCGACGACGCGTGACATGGCGGCGCTGGCACACAGAAACCCCGGCACCAGCGGCTCGAGCGATCGATCGATGGCGACGCCGGCCGGCTCCGCGGAACGGCCGCGGGCCGCGCACAGCGCATAGCCCTGACGCGCGACCGTCACGATCATCTTCAGCCGCCGCATCACGGGATGTCCGATGGGCCGGGCCGATGCCACCAGCGCGTAGCGCGGGCCGTCTGAGTCCCGTCCGAGCGGTTCGACGATCAGCGCGCCGCGGCCGTACGGTTCGTGCTCCAGCGCCGAGCGGGCGAGGCGTTGGGCGACCTCCGGGACACAGCCTGCCGCGCTGATGACGCGCAGGTCGCCGGCCGAAAGCTGGACGAACACGACGCTGGCGTCGGCCATTCCCGCCTCGAGGAGCGCTGCCGCGGTCTCGCGTCCCAGCAGCTCGGGCAGCGTGGCCGCATCGACGATCCGCCGCACGATGGCATCGTCGGCGTTCGCGGGTGAGATGACGAATTCGCCGGAGCCCGGCGCCGCCAGCAGCCGGCCGGCGGCTTCCGTGTCCGCTCGATCCCGCTCGGCGCCGAGCTGCTGAAAGATGCTGAGCGCTTTGGCGAGATGACCTTCGGCAATCGAGCGCGCGCCGGATTGCGCGACCAGCCGCCCCAGCGCCAGATGACTGAGGCCTGCCTGGTACCGCTCACCGAGAAGATCGAGCAGCGTGACGCTCTGCGCGAACGCGTGGTAGGCGTCGGTGGGGTTGCCGTGTATCGCATCGAGCGCACCGCGCAGGCGGAGGTACTCGCCCCACGCTGCCGGCGCGTTCTTGGGGTCGAGGGTATCGGCGGCCGTCGACAGGCGCACGTCCGCTTCGGGCAGCCGGTCGCCGGCGATCAGCGCTTCTGCCGCGATGAGAGTGGCCTGCAGCGCCTCCAACGGGGGGGCACCTGCCTGGATGATTTCGTCCACCAGCGTCACGGCCTGGTCGAGGTGCCCGCGCTTGAGCTCGAGCCGGGCGCCGAGGATGCGAACGGACCATTCATACCACCGGCTCGTCTGGCGTCCGTAGGCGCCGTACGCCTCGCTGGCGCGGGCGAGGAAATCGCTCGCGGCGTCGTATCCGCCGCGGATCATCTCGATCTGGGCGAGCGTATCGAAGACGGCGCCTGTGGTTTCGTGAAACTGAATCGGGCTGCGCACGTCGAGCGTGCGGTGCAGCGCGTCGGCCGCGCGCGTCAGATCACCGAGCCGGACGCAGATCTGGCCGAGCGTTGCCAGCGCCACGGCGAGTCCGTGGCCGGAGCCGTGCGCCTCGTGCAGCGCCACGCTGCGCTCGGCGAGCGTGAGCGCCTGCTCGTACCGATGCTGCAACATCGTCACGTTCGCCTGGTTGCCGCATACGGTCGCCAGGACGTCGTTCGCCTGGGCGAGTGATGCCACGCGCTCGGCATGGCGGAACGCGGTCATCGCCTCTTCAGAGCGCCCGAGCTGCGCCAGCGAGATGCCGGAGAGCGAGTGGACCAGGGCGAGATGACGACGATCGCCCGCCGCGTGCAGGGCCGACGCCGCCTTGGCGATGTGCTCGCGAACGATGGCGACGTCGCCGACCAGCCGATAGCAGTGGCCGAGCTCGTAATGGGCGAGGCCGATGGCGCGCGAATCGTGCGCCAGTTCGGCCTGCTTCAGCGCACGGCCGTGAAGCGCGATCGCGCGCGACTGATCGCCGCGCGCCGACGCGAGGCGCCCATGTAGCCGCCACAACGCTGACAGGCGGCCTGACGAGACCGTTTCGCGCAGCGTATCGGGCGTGCGTCCAAGCACTACCGCGGCCTGATCGAGATCGTCCTGCAGCAGCCACGCTTCGGCGAGCATGGACCGCACGGCGAGCTCTTCGTCCCGCGTGAGCGTCGACGCACGAAGAACGGGCGCCAGCATCTGCGACGCCTGTGCGCCGTGACCGCGTTCCAGCACGGCGGCCGCACGCGCGAGCAGCGCCCTCAGCGATGGGGACGACACGCGCGCAGTATAGAGCAGCTAGCAGCTAGGTGCGGCTTTTGAGTGATGTGAGAAACGGACGGCCGCGGGTGGCCAGGCGGGCTTCCAGTCGCGCGGAGCAGTCGCAGTCGCCGCACGACCACGGCTCGGTGCCGTTCTGATCGCGGCACCGGCTGCGCGCGTGGGCGTCCTGGACCTTCTCGAGCGTGAAATACTCGGTCCAGTACTCGCGCTCCTCGGCCAGCGGCGTCGCGCAGTAGCACACTTCGACCCACTGCACGCGGCCGTCGTCGTATTCGCGGGCGTCGCCCATATTGCGAAGGTACTCATCGCCGGCAACCGACCCGCGGCCGAGCGTCTCGTTGTCGATCGCGGCGCCGAGCGCCGCCGACCTGTCGGGTTTTACGCGTGCCGTGACCAGGTACCGCATGGCCTTATTGTCGCCGATTTTCCGGTCCGCACCGATTCAACGATCCCGATGTCCCGACCGAGCGTCTGTAGAGCGCCGACAAGTCGGTCTCGATCGTCTCTGGCATCGACGCGCGGACGACGTGGCCTTGTAGGCCGGACCCTGTCTCCGGCATTGACACTACAGATCTCTCCATCGCCTCCCCGTGGATTCAATCAGCCGATCGGCTTCGACCGGTCCCCACTGGCCGGCCGCGTAGGCGGCCAGTGGACCGTCTGGCTGCTCGGCCCAGCGATCGAGAATCGGCGTGATCCACTGCCACGACGCCTCGACGGCATCTCGACGCATGAACAGCGTCGCGTCTCCGGTCATGACGTCGAGGAGCAGCCGCTCGTACGCTTCGGGCGACGGCGCGCCAAAGGTGCTGCCGTACTGAAAATCCATCTTCACCGGGTAGACGCGCACGTGGGGGCCTGGGACTTTCGACTCGATGCTGAGCGCATAGCCTTCGTTGGGCTGGATGCGGAGCGACAGCACGTTGGCGTCCAGCGGCGTCGCGGTATCGGTGTTGAACAGGATCGGCGGCACGCTCTTCAGATGAATCGAGATCTCGGTGGCGCGCTTCGGCAGCCGTTTGCCGGTGCGAAGAAAGAACGGCACACCGGCCCATCGCCAGTTGTCGATGAACACGCGCATCGCGACGAACGTCTCGGTCCGCGACTTCCGGTCGACGCCCTCCTCATCGAGGTATCCCGGGACGGGCGCGCCGACCTCGAAGCCGGAGGCGTACTGCGCGCGCACCGCCTCGGAATCGACAGCCGCGCCGGCAATCGGCCGCAGCGACTGGATGACCTCCAGCTTCTCGTCTCGCACGACGTCGGCGTCCAGTGAGTGCGGCGGCTCCATCGCGACCAGCGCGATGAGCTGGAGGATGTGGTTCTGCACCATGTCCCGCAGCGCCCCCGCCTGCTCGTAGTAATTCGCTCGCGTACCGATGCCTTCTTCCTCGGCGACGGTGATCTGCACGTGATCGATGTATTTCTGATTGAAGAGAGGTTCGAAGATGCTGTTGGCGAAGCGCAGCACGAGGATGTTCTGGACCGTTTCCTTGCCCAGGTAGTGATCGATGCGGTAGATCTGCCGCTCGTCGAACACGGCGGCGATTTCGTCGTCGATGGCCCGAGCCGTCGTCAGATCGTGCCCAATGGGCTTTTCGACGATGATCCGCGCAAAGGGCGGAGAACCCGGCGGGCGAACCAGCCCTGCCCGCGCGATCTGTTGCACAGTCGGCACGAACATCGAAGACGGAACGGCCAGATAGTAGATGCGATTGCCCGGCAGTCCCTGCTCGTGCTCAATCGTGTCGAGTCTGGCGCCGAGCGACGCATAGGTGGCGGAGTTCTCGATCGATCCATTCAGGAAGAAGAGCGACCGGGCAAATGCCTGCCAGGCGGCGTCCTCGAGCGGACGTCTCGAGAAGTGCGCGATGCCGTCTTTCGCGAAGTCCCGATACGCCTCATCGGTCATCGCCTGCCGTCCGACGCCGACAACGGCGAAGCGGGGCGGGAGCATCCCGTCCAGCCGCAGGTTGTACAACGCGGGCAGCAGCTTGCGGTGGGCGAGGTCGCCGGCTCCGCCGAGGATCACGATCGTGACGGGCTCGCCGGCCGCCGCCTCAGTCATCGTGCTTTCGGACGGCGTGCCCGCCGAACTGGTGTCGAAGCGCCGCGAGCAGGCGCTCGGCGAAGGGGTTGTCCTCGCGCGATCGAAACCGCGTGAACAGCGCAGCCGTCAGCACGGGAACCGGTACGGCGCTGTCGATCGCCTCGTGCATCGTCCACCGGCCTTCGCCCGAGTCCTCGACGTAGGCGTCGAGGCCCTCGAGGGTCGGGTCCTCCTGGAGCGCACGTGCCGTCAGCTCCAGCAGCCACGATCGGACGACGCTGCCGTGCATCCACAGCGAGGCGACGGCGCCCGTGTCGATTTTGTAGGCGCCTTCGTGCATCAGCTGGAAGCCTTCCGCGTACGCCTGCATCATCCCGTACTCGATCGCATTGTGAATCATCTTCACATAGTGACCGGCACCGGAATCGCCAACGCGGAGATAGCCGTGCTCAGGCGCGAGCGTCAGAAACACCGGCTCGAGGGCCCTGCACGCGTCTTCCCCGCCACCGACCATCAGGCAATAGCCTTCCTTCAGTCCCCAAATCCCGCCGCTGGTTCCGGCATCGATGTAGTGAATGCGTCTGGACGCCAGCGCCGCGGCGCGCCGCACATCGTCATGAAAGTTGGTGTTCCCGCCGTCGATGATGACGTCGTCTGGAGACAAGAGCGGCGACAGGGCGGTGATCGTCGACTCCGTTGGAGCACCGGAAGGGACCATCACCCAGACGCGGCGCGGCGGCGTGAGCGCGGGAATGAGGGCTTCGAGCGACGTGGCGCCGCGGGCGCCCGCGGCTTCAGCCTGTCGAACGGCCTCGGCGTCGCGGTCGTACCCGACCACGTCGTGCCCGCCGGCAACGAGCCGTTTCACCATATTGAGCCCCATCTTGCCGAGGCCGACAAAGCCGATCTGCATGGGTACTCCTGGAAACGCAAAATGTCGAATGCAAAATGCCTTGTGCATTCAGCGTTGTGCATTACATAGCTGGCAGCCGTTCCAACATCGCCTCGGCCACGCGGCGCACGAGCTGTGCGTCCGGTCGTGGCAGGTGAACATGCACGGCGCGGCGACCGGTTTCGCCAAGCGACGAAAAATCTCCGAGCGCCTGGGCCAGCTCGAGCGTGCCGAATGAAAAGGCTTTGCCGGGTATCGCCGCGTCTTCGGCGGGATCGGCGGTCAGGAGGACGAACACACCGGTGTTTGGACCGCCTTTGTGAAGCTGTCCTGTCGAATGCAGGTATCGCGGTCCGTACCCGAACATCGTGGCCGCGCGCGTGCGATCGCGCACGGCGTTTCTGAACGCCATGAGCTCGTCGGCGATCCCGTCGTCAGGACCGAAGTAGGCGAGGAGCGCGAAGTAGTCGCCCGGCTGGATGAGCGTCAGGATCGCCGCCGGGTCTGCTCGCAGCTCTTCCCGCGCCGCGTTGGTGAGGGTGATGCTGATTCCGTCCGGCAGCTTGCGGTCGGGTGAGGCCGCCGGAAGTCGGCCGTTCGCCTGATACCCTTCAAGCAACGTGCGCGTCGCGTCCTTGGCCTGCTGCACGTTCGGCTCGTCGAACGGGTTGATCCGAAGCATCGCGCCGACAATCGCGGTGGCGATCTCCCAGCGGACGAACTCGGCGCCGAGCGCCGTGGTGTCGAGCCAATCGATGTCCACAATCGGGGCGCCGGCCTTCTCCAGATCTCTCATCAGGGGGCTGTGGACTTCGTCATCGTAGGTGGCATCGATGGTGAGGGGGACCCACGGCACGCGAAATCTGACGAAGACACGGTCATTTCCGTACTGAGCCGCGGACCCGATCGATTCGCCAGCGATTGGGATCACGCCGACGCCTTGCTTGCCCGTACTCTCGGCAATGAGCTGCTCGATCCAGAGTCCGAACGGCTCGACGGCCGGCGGCATGATGAGCGTCAGCTTGTCACGGCCTGCTGCCGCGGCTGCGCCGATCGCGAGGCCGAGCGTCGTCGCCGGATTCTCCATCGCCCCCTCGGCCGCCGACTGCGATGCGGAAAGCATCGCGAGACTCCAGCCGACGATGTCGTCGAGATCCTGGCCCATGAGCGCCGCCGGCACGAGTCCGAAGTACGACATTGCCGAGTAGCGCCCGCCGATGTCGGACGGGTTGATAAAAAGCTCTCGGAAGTGCTCGCCTTTCGCGCGCCGCGCAAGCTCGGTGCCTTCGTCGGTAATCGCGACGAAATGGTCAGCCCATCGCGGCACCGACGCCTCGAGCCGCGCCCGGAAATGCGCGGCCAGCGAATTCGGTTCGATCGTCGTACCGGACTTGCTGGCCAAGAGATACAACGTACGATCGGGCGGAGTCGCCGCCGCGCCTACCGCCGCTGGATCCGTGGAATCGAGCATGTGCAGCGTTGGCCACCCCGGCGCGACGCCGACCACCGCGCGGAGCACTTCGGGCGCCAGACTCGAACCGCCCATGCCCAGCAGCACCACGTCCGTCAAGCCATCGTCCTTCACACGAGCCGCGAACGTCCGGAGGCGGTCGAGCGACTCGGCCATCAACGACGGGGAGCTCAGCCATCCCAGGCGGTTCGCGATCGTCTGCTGTGTCGCCGGGTCGCCGCTCCACAACGACGGATCGCGACGCCACAAAGCCGATGCCGCGGCGTCAACTGCGGGCCGCTTGAGCTTCAGCGACGGTGCGAGCGATCCTGGAAGAAACCGGAGGGAGGTCTTTAGACGGGCGCGCGCGTCCACTTCTCTAGCATACTTTGATCGTGGCGCGGGGATTCGAGAGCAAGGACGTCGAATTTCAGCAGGCGGAAGCGCAGCGTCGGAAATCGAACCTGCGTGCGCCAACCGCAGAAGAACGCGAAGCGCTCGAGCGGAGGCGGACGCTCGAACTGGCGCTGGCGCGCGCTCGGTCCGATCTTTCAGTCGCCACATCGTCGGCCCACCGGCAGATGCTCGATCGCGCCATCGCCGACCTTCGCGAGCGGCTCGAGCACGCGTAGCGTGCGCCGAAATCGTCAATAATCAGATGATGCCTCGCTTTCGTGCCCTCGCGCCGTGGCTCGCGCTCGTCGTGCTGTGTACGTCGGCGTGCGGGACGCGCGGCGACGACCGCGTCACGCGTGCGGCGAAGGCGGACGATGCCGAGCCGTTGCCGGCCGTTGCGAATGTGGCCGGTCCACGTGTCGTCATCCTCGGCGACAGTCTCACGGCCGGTCTGGGTTTGTCGCCCAGGAACGCGTATCCCACCGTGCTTCAGGACCGCATCCACGAGGAAGGCCTGAGCTACACCGTCGTGAACGCGGGAATCTCCGGCGACACGTCCGCCGGAGGGCTGGCCCGGCTCGATTGGGCGCTCGACGGCGATGTGCGGGTGCTGGTCCTGGCGCTTGGTGGCAACGACGCTCTGCGCGGTCTGCCCGTCTCGGAGCTCCGGGACAACCTCTCGACCATCATCGAGCGCGCGCAGGCGCGCGGGATCATGGTTGTTCTCGCCGGGATGGAGGCGCCGCCCAACTACGGCTTCGATTACATCTTGAGCTTTCATAAACTGTACCCTGCGCTGGCGAAGAAGTACCGCGTGGCCTTCGTCCCGTTTCTTCTGGAGAAGGTCGGCGGCATCGCTGACCTGAACCAATCCGACGGCATTCATCCCACAGCAGAAGGCGCCGGCATCGTTGCCGACAACGTGTGGAGGGTGCTCAAGCCGGTTCTCGAATCAGATTCGCGCCGTGCAGGGACCGTCGTTCGATGATCGAGCTGCGCGAGGTTTCAAAAACGGTGATGAGCGGTACCGAGCCGCTCACCATCCTTCACCCGTTGTCCATCCAGATTGCACGCGGCCGGTTCCTCGCGGTCGTCGGGCCCTCAGGCAGCGGGAAGTCGACGCTGCTCGGCCTGATTGCCGGGCTCGACGCGCCAACCTCGGGCTCCGTGCTGATAGACGAGGTCGATATCACGCGCCTCGACGAAGACCGGCTCGCGAAATTGCGCGGCGAGAAGATTGGGTTCGTGTTTCAGTTCTTCCATCTGATTCCGTCGCTCACGGCGCTGGAGAACGTGTCCGTGCCGATGGAAATCATCGGTCTGCGCGACGCGAGGCAGCGCGCCGAGGCGCTTCTCGAAGAGGTCGGCCTGACCGGGCGCGCGCATCATTACCCGTCGCAGCTGTCCGGCGGGGAGCAGCAGCGCGTCGCCCTCGCGCGTGCGCTCGCCAATCGGCCGCCCATTGTGCTGGCCGACGAGCCGACCGGTAACCTCGATACAACCAACGGCCGGCACATCATGGAGCTCCTGCGGAAGATCCACGAACAACGCGGTACGACCATCGTGCTCGTGACCCACGACGTCGAGCTGGCATCGCTTGCCGATTCCCGAATCGTGCTGCGGGACGGGCGCGTCGTCGAAAGGGTCGATCGCGATGTCACGGCCGCCCGCGCGGGGGCCGAGCGATGATGTTTGTCCTGCGCATGGCCGTGCGCGAAACGCGAGCGTCGTGGAGACGCCTGCTGTTCTTCTTCCTCTGCATTGCCGTCGGCGTGGCCGCTATCGTCACGTTGCGATCGGTGATTCAAAGCGTCCGCGGTGTGTTCGGGCGCGAAGCCAGGTCGCTCATCGCGGCCGACGTCCTGCTGTCCACCAACATCGAATGGACGCCGGAGGCGCGGCAAACAATCGACCGCCGTCTCTCGGAATTCGGCGCGAACGAGCGGACCGAGTCGATCGAGACGCCGACGATGTCGCGCCCGGCGGATGGGCGGCCGGTGGCGCGGATGGTGGAGTTGCGCGCGGTACAGCGTGAATTTCCACTCTACGGCACCATCGGCCTGCAGGACGGGCGGGCGTATTCCTACGCGCTGCTGCAGCAGCACGGCGTGCTGGTCCGTCCGGAGCTGCTGACGGCGCTCGCCGTGAAGGTCGGCGACGAGATCAAGATCGGCCAGTCGCTTTTCACGATCCGAGGCGTGATCACGACCGAAGCGGGCCGGCGGGTGGGCGGCTTCAGCCTGGGTCCGCGCGTGCTCATCGACTACGACGATCTGGCGTCGACGGGACTGCTCGGTGTCGGCAGCCGCGCCCGGCGCGTCCTGCTCGTCCGTGTCCCGGACGATTCGATCGAACCGCTCGTCCGCGCTCTGCGCCGCGATTTCCGCGAGCAGTTCGTCAGCGCCCGGTCTTACCGCTCCAATGACGATGAAGTCGGACGCGATTTCGATCGGGCCGAAAACTACCTGAGCCTCGTCGGCCTTGTGATCGTGATCCTTGGCGGGATCGCGATTTCGAGCGTCACGCGCGTGTTCATCGCGCAGAAGATTCGCAGCATCGCCGTCCTCAAGTGCGTGGGCGCGCGCAGCAATCAGATCATGGTCGTGTACGTCTTGCAGGTCCTGGCGTTGGGCCTCGCAGGCAGTCTTTTCGGGGTCCTGCTGGCCCGGGCCACGCTGGCCGCGATTCCAATCGCGTTCGGCGCCTCGACGTCCATTCTGGCGGAAGCCGATTACGGCCTGTCGTGGAGCGCCGCCGCGCAGGGCGTGACGATCGGCATGCTGGTGTCGCTGCTGTTTTCCCTCGTGCCGCTGATGCAGGTGCGGAACGTTAAACCGTCGCTGCTCCTGCGCGACGAGTCGACGGCGAACCGGCGCGACTGGACGAAGTTGGCGGTGATGGTGGGCGTGTCGCTCGGCCTGGTCGGCGTGGCGGCGTGGCAGGCTGCATCACTCCGCGTCGGCCTCGCCGTGTGCCTCGGGTTCGCCGGACTCGCCTTCGTGCTGCAGCTGGCGGGCCGCATGCTGATCGTGCTCATCGCGCCGCTCACCAAATCGCCCTCGTTTCCGCTCCGCCATGCCGTGCTGCACCTGTCGCGGCCCGGCAATCAGACGCGGATGATCCTGTTCGCCGTGGGCCTCGGCGCATTTTTCGTTGTCGGCGTCCGATCGCTGCAAGCGAGCCTGCTGCAGGAATTCTCCGTGCAGGTGTCCGAGGATGCGCCCGACATGTTCCTGCTCGACATCCAGCGGGGGCAGGCGGACGGCGTGCGCGCGTTTCTTGCGGACGGGACGCACGGCGCCAGTCACGTACGGCTGATGCCCGTCCTTCGCGCACGCGTGACCGGCGTGAGCGGGCGGGAGACGAACCTCGAGACGTTCGACGATGTGCGCGCACGGGGGTCGCTGGCACGCGAGTACACCATCACCTACCGCGACCACCTCGAGCCCAACGAACGGATTACCGTGGGCGCGTTCTGGAGCGGCGCATCGACCGAGCCCGAAGTGTCGGTGGAGCAGGGCATCCACGAGCGATTCAAGATCGACGTCGGCGACATCATGCGCTTCGATATTCTCGGGCGGATCATCAACGCGCGCGTCAGCAGCGTGCGCGAGGTCGATTGGCGGGACGCGCGCAGCGGCGGATTCATGTTCGTGTTCCGCCCCGGTTCGCTGGACGAAGCGCCACAGACCTTCATTGCGCCGCTCAAGGGGCCCAACGATCCGGCGGCGCGGGCGAAGTTTCAGCACGACCTGGTCGAGCAGTTTCCCAACGTGTCCGTCATCGACTTTCACGAGATCCTCGAAACCGTGCGCGACATCATGTCGAAGGTCACGCTCGCCGTGACGGTCGTCGGCGCGCTGGTGCTCTTCAGCGGCGCTCTTATTCTGATTGGCGCGGTGGCGATGACGAAATTCCAGCGCGTGTACGAGGCAGCCGTTCTCAAGACCCTCGGCGCC
This sequence comes from Vicinamibacteria bacterium, assembly GCA_041485905.1. Taxonomy (GTDB): domain Bacteria; phylum Acidobacteriota; class Vicinamibacteria; order Vicinamibacterales; family CAVVIG01; genus JAHFUI01. The sequence goes on along the minus strand of JBGPKK010000074.1, from coordinate 5,826 downwards.
AACACGCGCACGATCGCGAAGATGCTGTTATTCGAATACGGCGTGCTCGGTTCGCTGGCCGGTGTCGTCGGATCGCTTGGCGCGATCGGACTGACCTGGGGCGTCAGCCGCTACGCTCTGGAAATCCCCTGGCGGATTTTTGCGGGAGAGCACATCGGCGGGGTGGTGTTGACGGCCGCTCTCGTGGCCGTCATCGGCGTGGTGTCCAGCCTGGACGTGCTCAAGAACAAACCGCTCGCCACGCTCCGCGCCGAGTAGAGCCTCCCCAGAGTGTCCCCTGAACGCCAACCCCGAGGCGGAAGAAGCCACAAGCTATCCGTTCAATCAGCGACTCGCTATTGGATATCCACCTCTACTCCGCCTACGATCCCGGCCGCGACGTTGTATAACCATGCGGCGATGAGCGTCGCCACAAACCCGATGAGGCCATAACAGATCGGGAAGATGACAACGGCTCCCACGCCGACTATCGCCCCAAGGCCTGCACTTCCTGCGGTGTTTGAGGCGAACCCGCCCGCCAACGCGATCAGCGAGAAGAGACCGCCGAAGACCAGTCCCAAGATGGCATAGAGCATTCCGCTGAGTTTCGCGAATGAGAGTGGCCCGATACGTCTAATGACCATTCACTCTTCTCCTTCCGAGTTCGCCTCGTCCGCATACCGGCCGCGCCTCAGCCGCGGCGCTTCAGAATAGCATCGGCGCCGCCGGTTGCAAGCGCTTGTCGGGCAGCCGTCGCGTGGGCCCGAACTGGTTTCTCGTACCGGCGCAGTCGCAGTGTCCCGACAGGCGCCGGGAATCGCGCTTCGACTTGACCACGCTCCGTGAAGCCGGCATGGGCATAATATTCGCGCAAGAAGCAATTGTCCGCCACACAATCGAGGCGAATGTACCTTCTGCCAAGGGACGCGGCTCGACCTTCAGCCCATTCCAACATCCGACGACCCAACCGATGGTCGGCCCAGGCCCGTGTGACCGCGAGGTTGTACACGTAGACGGCATCATCCTCGACGATGTCTGGCCAGACGATCGGCTCCCGCAACAGGAGCCGAAGCGTTCCGACCAACTCGTCGCCGACGAAGGCCAACTGTACTTCTTTCTGTTTGATCGATTCTGCGTAGTAATCCGCAGAAAGGCGGAAGTTACCGGGGCGCACTGCTTGATTCCACGAGCTGCGAAGCCAGCCGGCGACCTCTTCCAGTAGGTCGATGTACCGTCCGAGGTCCTCGTCCTGTGCGGGAACTATGCGTAGCTCGGTCATGCCTCCAGCCCGAGTTGTCTGGTTCTTCCTCTCTGGTCTGCCCAACGCGCCGAATGAGCCGCGCACCGCGGCGACATGATCAAGGACGATGGAGGGCGACTTCAGGCGGCGGTCAGGCCGCAATCTTCTACGCACCGGAATAACGCAAAACTAGAGCTGTCAGGTCGTCGCTCTGCACGGCGCCAGCGACAAATTGATGAACCGCGTCGAGAAGGCACTCCAAGAGAGCCGCCGGCGCTCGTTCGTGATTGGCCTTCAGACAGGACAGAAGCCGCTCCTCGCCGAACTCCGCTCCATCGGCATTCAGCGCTTCGGTGATGCCATCGCTGAACACCACCAGCACGTCGCCGGGATCGAGTTGCAGTGTTTCTTCCTCGTATGTGGCTTGCTCGAACGCCCCGAGGATGAGACCGCCTCTTTCCAGTCGTCGTACGCCTCGCCGGCCCACAAGTAGCGGTGGGTTATGCCCGGCATTGGAATATGTCAGGCGGCCATCGCACGCGAGTACGCCGTACAGGACGGTTGCAAAGCGCGCCTCGACCGCCCGGCGCACGAGCACTTCGTTGACGTGGGTCATCGTCTCCGCGGGCGTGCCACCCAAGTGGGCATGCCCGCGGAGGATTCCTTGCAGCACCGCGGCCAGCAGGGCCGCCGGGGGACCCTTCCCCGCGATATCGCCTAGAGTAAAGGCAAGCGCTCCGCTCGACAGATCGAAGTAGTCGAAAAGGTCGCCACCAATCGCTCGACAGGGCACGGATGCCGCCGCCAACTCGAATCCGGGACCACGATGCTGGGCCTTCGGCAGGAGCGTTCGTTGGATCCCGGCCGCAACCTGTAGCTCGTGCTCCTGCCGCGCCCTTTCAAGGGTTGCGCGATACAGTGCGGTGGTATCCGCGGCAACCCCGACATCCGTCGCGAGTTGTAGCAGCAATCCGTTGACATCGTACACACCGCGGTCCTGCACGATCTGTCGTTCGCTGAAAGTAAAGAGCTCAACGAGGAAGAGACGGAACTGCTTGCCGGTAGGGATTTGCCCTAAGAACCCACCGGTGTCAGTTCCCCATATTGTCGAGGTCTGGACAACCCGGTCCCCGGTGATCAAAAGATCTCCAAAAAGGATGGTGCAATCGGGGAAAGCTGCAAACCAGTCCGTATAGACTTTCAAAACTGCAGCGCGACCGAATACTGTACCGAAGCTTGGGCTCTCGATCACGCAGTCCGTGGCGTAATCCGCGGTCAGAGCGACAGCGTCGTGACGCCTGAAGGCTTCGTTCCGGCGGGAAAACAACGATGTGATCTCTTCAGCCGTCATGAGAGGCCCGCCGAGAATGATCGTCCATCGCTCGCCAGCGTGATGCCGGCAAACGGTGACAAACCTGCTGATGCTTTGCAGCCATTATCAACGATCGGCGCTGTCCCGCGGCCGTTGATCGAAAATCGCGCGGCCGTCGGGTGCAGCGCCGCCTTGTCGGGCCGCCTGCGGTTCCAACAAGATCGCTAACGGGTATTGGCCGAGGCGTGAAAGGCGACAACCTGCCAGGTGCCTAGGTGCCGAACGTACCTGCGCGTCCTTTCTAGTCTGCCCGCTACAAACGATCGGCCAGGTTCTTGACCGCCAGTTCGCCCGATTCAGGACGTGCGTGATCATCGTTGTACTCATGCCGCATGCTCCCAAAAACTTCTGCGCGTTCGGCGGGCTCTGCGGTAAAAGGTAGCGTGCCTTCTCTGCTGGAAAACCGATTCGCGCTGTCCGCCAACGGCACGACCGTGCGGACGGAGATCCTCGCGGGCCTGACGACGTTTCTGACGATGGCCTACATCATCTTCGTGCAGCCCGCCGTGTTGAGCGCGGCGGGGATGGATTTCGGCGCCGTGCTGACGGCGACCTGCCTGGCTACCGCGTTTGCGACCGTGCTGATGGCCCTGCTCGCGAACTATCCGATCGCGGTCGCCCCGGCGATGGGCCACAACTTCTTTTTCGCCTACTCGGTCGTGATCGGCATGCACGTGCCGTGGCGCGTGGCGCTCGGCGGGGTGGCGGTCGCCGGCGTCGTGTTCATCCTGACGGCGGGCATCGGATTGCGCGAACGACTGATTACCGCCATTCCCACGTCCATCAAACATGCCATCGCTGCTGGCATCGGCCTGCTCATCGCGATGATCGGGCTGCAATGGGCCGGTCTCATCATCGCCGCGCCCGGCACCCTTGTGGCGCTGGGTAACCTGCATAGCCGCCCCGTTGTGCTGGCCGTCGGGACGCTGACCCTGACGGCCGTGCTGATGGCGGTCCGAATCCCGGGGGCGCTGCTCTGGGGCATTCTGGTCAGCACCGCGATGGGCCTGGTCCTGGGCATCGTGCGCTATCAGGGTCTGGCGAGTCTGCCGCCCTCGCTGGCGCCGACGTTAATGCAACTCGATATCCGCGGAGCGTTTGCGCCCGGCATGGTGATCGTCGTCTTCATCTTTTTCCTGCTGGCATTGTTCGATTCGGTCGGCACGCTCGTGGGCGTCGGCAGTCAGGCCGGGCTGATGCGCGACGGCACGCTGCCGCGGGCGCGGCAAGCGCTCCTCGCGGACGCGATTGGGACCGTCGCCGGAGCGATCCTGGGGACGTCGACAGTCACCGCGTACATCGAGAGCGGCGCGGGCGTTGCCGCCGGCGGGAGGACCGGGCTGGCGAGTCTGGTCACAGCGGCCTTGTTCGTGCTGTCGCTGTTCTTCTATCCATTGGTGCGAATGATCGGCGGCGGATACGCGGTCGGCGGCACGACGTTGTATCCGGTCATCGCGCCTGCCCTGATTCTCGTCGGCACGATGATGATGGGCGGACTGCGTTTCATCGCGTGGGACGATTCGACGGAGGCGATTCCGGCGTTTCTCACAATCATCATGATGCCGCTCGCGGTGAGCATCACCGAAGGCGTGGCATTCGGCCTGCTGGCGTACGCGGTGCTGAAAGTCGCCACCGGCCGCAGCAGGGAAGTGCATCCGCTGATCTACGTCTTCGCCGTGCTCTTCCTCGGCCGGTACGTGTTCCTTCGCTGAGAAGGATGCTATGATCCGATGTTGGGCGGGCGCCGCTGGGGCCTGCCCGGGGGCAGGAGCCACATGGACGAGCAGCACTACAAGGACGAGCTCATGAGAAAGCGCGGCGAAATCATGGGCACCGGCGGCATCAAGCCGCTGCAGGCGTCGATGGAAAACAACACGCGTCAAGGGGACATGGCCGACCAGGCCAGTGGCAACAACGAAGTTCACATTCAACTGAAGTTGAAGGCGACCGACGCGAAAATTCTGCAGGCGATCGAGGAAGCGCTCTGGCGCATCGAGAAGGGTACCTTCGGCCTCTGCCGGGATTGCGGCGAGCCGATCGCCGAAGCGCGATTGAACGCCATCCCCTGGACGAGGGTCTGCATCACCTGCAAGGAAAAGCAGAACGCGTGACCGATCTGCTGCCGCTGCTCGAGGAGTTCTACCGGGAGAAGTGGACGCTGCTGCTGCGGCATCAGGCTGCGGCGCTGCGCATCAGCCAGTACGACGTCAACAACACATACCAATACATCCTCGCGCGCGAAGACGTGCAGCTCTCATGGCTCGCGAAGGCGATCGAGGGGCTTGGCGGCAGCCCTGTCAGCACTGTCCAAACCGAGACGGCTCGGGTGGTAGCGGGGAAGGCGCCGGCCGCCGCGCGTCGCGTTCTGGAAGAGGATGCTCAGGCCGCGCAGGCCTTCGTCGACCGCTGGCGCCCTCGCGTCGAATCGATGACCAACGCCCGCCACCGCGGCATGCTCCGGGTGATCCTCGGCGAGACGCTGGAGCAGAAGCGGTTCTTCGAGCAGGCCCTGGCGGGCCGCACCGATCTGCTGGGTCGTCGCGGGCAATCACTCGGGCCGTCACATGGCGAAGTGCTGCCCGGACGGTGGATCGAATGAATGCGGCCGGTTGTCGCGATTGCGCTCGGCAGTAACGTCGGCGACGGCCGCGCCCATCTGGATTACGCCGTATCCCGCCTCGCCCGTTTCTTCGACCACCTCAGGGTTTCCCGCTATCTCGACACCACACCGGTAGACGTCGCCGGCGAGCAGCCGGATTTTCTCAACGCGGCGGGCGTGGGGGAAACGGCATTGACCGCGCGTGAGCTGTTGAACGCGCTGCTGGCGGTCGAAGCCGAGCGCGGACGCGAGCGTCCGTTTCCCGGGGCTGCGCGAACGCTGGACCTGGACCTGATACTGTTCGGGGATCGGATTATCGACGAGCCGGGCCTGATCGTGCCCCACCCGCGCTTCCGCGAGCGCCGATTTGTGCTGGAACCGCTCGCCCAGATCGCCCCTGACCTCGTCGATCCCGTCACGGGGCGATCGGTGACCCAGCTCCTGAACGCAATCAGCGGGTAATGTTCAGGCTTCCGACTCCGCCGCCTTTGGCGGGCGTCCGGTCTTCTGCTGCCAGAGCCGGCGCAGATTCACCATCGGGCGCCATTCGCGGAGATCGTCGAAGTACGAGTAGACGACCGGCGTCACGAGGAGCGTCAGGATCAGGCAGAGCACCTGGCCGCCGAGAATCGTGAT
>JBGPKK010000073.1:0-21020 GCA_041485905.1 Vicinamibacteria bacterium | reverse complement strand
TAGCTGTGTGTTCGATAGACCGGGTACGCCTCGGTGCGGAGATGGGCGAGCATGTGATGGCCCACTCTGGTCTGCCGTTCGTGCCGAAGGGCCGACACGTCGATCGGCGCGACGACGATCCGCTCGCCGGGCCCTGGCGATGCCTCGCCGAGAATCCGGCCGTCGAAATCGACGACCTGTGAGCCGCCCGGCCAGGAGTACGGCGGGTAATGCTTCAGGCTCGCGCCCTGATTGGCGGCGACGACGTACGCGGTGTTCTCGATCGCGCGAGCGCGATTGATGAGCGTCCACCAGTTCATCGGCTCGGTCGCGCCCCAGGGATCCATGTAGGCCGACACGCGGACGAGCACTTCAGCGCCGTTCGCCGTCAATTGCCGGAGCACCTCGGGAAACAGCCAGTCGTAGCAGATCGCGCAGCCGATGCGTCCGATGGGCGTGTCGGCCACCGGAAACAGCGGTTCGTCGTACCCCGGCAGATCGTGCGGGCTGCTGTGCACCTCGTACGGAATCCACGGATTGACCTTGCGGTACTTGTAGAGGATGCCGGTCGGCCCGATGAGGCACGTCGTGTTGAACACGACGCCGGGCCATTTCGGATCTTCTTCGAGCATCGACCCGCTTTGGATATAGAGGTCGTGCTCGCGCGCTTTGGCGGTCAGCCGATCGGTGTGCTCGTTGGGAATGGTGACCGTCAATTTCTCGAGCAGCTCGCCGACGGTCGCAAAGACCGGCGCCGCGTGGGCGAACTCCGGAAACACGACGAGCCGAACCGGCAGGAACGGTGCGCTTCCTGCGACGGCCGAATCAATCATGCTGAGCATGCGATCGGTATTCGCATGCATCTGCCGCCGGTCGATTGGGTTGGGCAGATCGGTTTGGCAGGCGGCTGCGGAGTAGCGAAGATGCACTACGCTCTCCACCACAGGGGACACGGAGGAACGATCCTGTAGGTTTTGACCTCTGTGTCCACCGTGTCCTCCGTGGTCGGCATTTAGAACGAGGGAATGGCCTTGACCACCGCACGCGTATTGTACGTCTCGCGGTAGCGGCGATACTCGGGCGTGTCCGGGTAATGCTCGGGCGCGGCGTAGGGGTACCTTCTCATGCGGTGGAACGGCAGCGGCTCCACGGCATCGGGGCTTGCGGAGTTGATGTCCATCTCCTTGCTGAAGCCGTCGGCCAGCAGGAGAAACGTCCGAGTCCAGCCGTCCGGCAGCGACGCAAGCGAGGCGGCATCGAACTCGAGGACGATCTCGTCACCCGGCTTCGCGACCACGAACATGTCGTCGGCGCGCGCCAGCAACCCGACGACGTCGCCCTCCCGCGTATAGTCGCCGGGCATCGTCTTCCACGGTGACGTGGGCGTGGCGCGCGCGTAGTCGTAGGTCTCGGGTTCTTTGCCGTCGGGCCGCACCGGCGCCGAGAATCCGCGGGCGTGCAATGTCGCGACGAGCGGATCGATGGAGATCGTGCGCCGATCGTCGATTGGCGCCCGATTCGCCACCAGAATCTGATCCCAGTAGATCCGCATGTTCGTGACGATCCGCACTTCGTGCTCGCCGGGACCAAGATGCCCAGCCAGATCGATGGCCATCGTCTGCGGCCGTCCGACTGGAATGCCGATGTCGGCGATCGCGGTGCGCCATGTGCCCGCGGCGTCCTTGATCTGCAGCGAGGGCGACGAGAGCGAGAGTCCAGCCTGGTGCGCCGCGAGGTTGTCGCTGGAGAACGCGTAGTCGGTCCAGCCCGTGAGCAGCAGCACGGTCGAAGCCGTCGAGCGCGGCGGCAGCTGGCCGGGGGCCGTCTGAGCACCGGCTCCACGGGGGAGCGCAAGATCGACTGTCAGCGTGTGCGGCGCGGCGAAACCGCGGAACGGTCCCAGCGGAAAGTCGTCGGGATAGCGCCGATCGACACGGGCAATCCGATCGGTGACGTCGTGACCGCGATCGTCCTCGACCCGCACGGGCACACGCTCGTCGCGGACGCCGTACAGCCGGAACGGCTTCGGCGGATCGGTCATCCCTTCGTTGGGGAAGACATCGATGCCGCGCGGGTGCGCGATCGCGATCAGTTGAAAGCGATCGGCGAACAGCGTTTCCTCGAGCTCGTTCGTCACCCGGATCTCGAACCGGCCATCCCTGGCCTTGAGTTGATCGCCGCGGATGCGCACGTACTCGAGCGGGTCGGGCCGATTGCGCTCGCCAGGCCCTTCCCAATAGCCCATCTCCCCGCCGCCCATGAAATCGGTCACGAACTCGAACCGCTCGCCGTTCCACGTGAAGAGAAACGGGCATGACGAAGGCTTGCGATTGAGCTCCTCGATGGCGAGCGGAGACGGCAGGGTCGCGGAGGATCCGGCCGTCTCGGCCTGGAGGATGCCCGACGGCCACAGCAGCCGCACGACGTCCGCGCCCGCGTGCCGGCCGAGGCCGAACACGATATCGGCCGGTGCCACCGACGGCGTCGCCGCCGACGATTCGATTCGCTCGCTCAGGCTGCCGGCGCGCAACTGAATCTTGGATCCAACGCCGAGGCGGTTGCTGACCAGCCCTTTGAGCTGGACGCGCAGCGAGCGATGGCGGGTATCTCCGCTGTTGCGCCACCACGCGAGCGAGCGGGACGCCGCCGTCACGAGATCCGTATGACCATCGCCGTCCAGATCGGCCAGAGCCAACCCGTGCGCCGCAGGCGACGGGCCACCACCCACTCCCCGAGCCAGCGCAGCGACCTCGCTCCAGCGCTGGCCAAGGTTCCTGAACAGGTGGGGGCCCGAAGCCGACCACGTGAGCAGATCGAGCAGCCCGTCATCGTCGTAATCGACGAACTGCGAGGCGGTGGCGGCCTTCGTGCCCTCGGGCGCCGGGGCAATCGTGAATCGTCCGCGCGAATCGCTCAGCGCGAAGACGCCGCCGCTCGCGCGAGCAAAAAAGAAATCCGGATAGTCGTCTTTGTTGATGTCGGCCGCTGCGACTGCCGTCACTTCGTCGTTGGCGCCGACCGCCGCGGCGAGCCCGACGTCGGCCGCCACATCGTGAAACGTGCCGTCGCGCAGGTTCTTGAACAGCAACGGCGGCGCGTCGCGATTGACGATGAGCAGGTCGATGTCGCGCCGGTTGTCGAAGTCCGTGGGGACGATGGCGATGGCGTGGGTGTTGACCTGGAGCTGCGCAGCCTTGGTGATGTCCGTAAACGTGCCGTTGCCGTTGTTGCGCAGGAGTTGAACCGGCGCCGGGACAAAGTCCTTCGGAAACGCCACCATTCGGCCGGCGGCACGCCGGCGGGTCGCATCGGGATCGGCCAGTCCGGCGATGACCAGATCGAGATCGCCGTCGTGATCGACGTCGACAAGAGCGGCCGCGCCCGGCAGGAACGGATACGGCGGAAGACCGGCCGCAGCGGTCACATCCTTGAAACGTCCGTTGCCCTCGTTGTGATACAGGCTGTTGCCGCCGTAGCGCAGGACGAACAGATCGGGCAGGCCGTCGTTGTCGTAGTCGCCCGCGACACACCCGATCGGCTCAGCCCCCGGTGACGCGCTGCCGAGACCCGACGCGGCCGTCACGTCGGTCCACACGCCGCGGCCGTCGTTGCGAATGAGACGCTGCCCCCCGGCCGAGGCGACGAAGAGATCGAGATCGCCGTCGCGATCGAAGTCGATGAGCGTGAGGCCTCCACCCAGAGCGGCGGCCAGGGCCTTCATACCGCGAGGCGTCAAATCGTCGACGGAGAAGCGGCGACCCCAAGGTGACGTGGCCTGAAGAACATCGATTGGCTGTGACCCGATCAGCGACGGCGTGAACGTCGCGGACCCGACAGTGGCGTCCACGAGCTCTGGCTCCGCTCCGGTCGACGTCACCGCTTCGGCATACCGGCCCTGCTCGAGATACGTCGTACCGAACGTGACGCCGTAGCCCGTCGTGCGCAGCGCCTGCGAGTGCTCCATCATCCGCTGCCCCTCGGCCATCTGACCGGCGCGTGTCAAGGCGAGACCGAGATCGTAGGCGGCCGTCACGTTGTACGGCTCGTCGGCCACCGACGGCCTCAGGATGGCGATGGCTTCGGCGTACTTCCGATCCTGCAGATCAATCTGCGCGAGATTGACGCTCGCGCCGACGTCGCGCGGGTCGATCTGGCGGACGCGCTCGAAAAACGCCTTCGCCTCTTCGTTCCGATCGTCGGCGCGGGCGATCAGGCCGAGCACGTAGGGAGGCTGGGGCGCCGACGGCATGAGACGCGCCGCTTCGGTCGCCTCGCGCCGCGCGCCCGGCAGATCCTGCGAGTAGAGCAACGCGATGCTCAGGTTCACATGGGCGATGGCCAGCGAGGCATCGATCGTGAGCGCCTGACCCAACGCCGCCGCGGCTTCGGGATACTTGAACTGCTCCAGCAGAGCCGCGCCGAGGTTGTTCGCGCGGTAGGCGTTTTCGCGATTGGGATTCTGGGCCGGCTGGCGATTACGACATGACGCCCCAGTGATCAGGATCGCGAACGCCACGAAAACACGAAAACACGAAAAAAGCTCGCGATTCATGGGCGGCGGCTGATGGGCGCCGTGCGCACGATACCACCACCTTCCTTCATCGTCACCACCTGGTTGGCCTTGAGTGTGCCGACCGAGTCGGTGCGGCCGCTCGGCCAGACGATTTGCACCCCGGTGACGGCGGTCTGGTTGCCGAGGCCGAAGGTGAGCGGCAGCTCGCTCTGCGAGGCGTAGCTGGATCCTGTCTTGACGATTTGCCAGAGCTTCGCGCCGCCGGCGGCCGTCACTTCCACGCGGGCGCCGATGCCGTCGCGATTCGAGGTGACGCCAATCGTCTGCACGCGCAACACGTTGTTTTGATTCCCGCCGTCGTTACGCAGCAGCCGCGCGGGGCCGTTGTTCACGCTCAGCAGGACGTCGAGGTCGCCGTCGTTGTCGAAGTCGCCGTACGCCGCGCCGCGCGCCACCACCGGGCGCGCCAGCGCCACGCCGGCGGTCGTCGTCACTTCCTCGAACCGCCGTTGGCCAACATTGTGGAACAGGTGCGGCGGCTGCGCGTATTTCACGCGCGACTGCACATGCTCGATGTCGTCGGCGACGTGACCGTTGGCGGCGAAGATGTCCGGCCGTCCGTCCAGGTCGTAATCGAAAAAGAAACAGCCGAAGGTCAGCGTCAGCAGCGACGCCCGGCCAATCGCCGACCGCGGCGCCTCGTCGATGAACAGGCCGTTCCCCTCGTTGTGGTACAAGGCCATCATCTCGTTCGAGAAGTTGCCGATGATCAGGCTCGGACGGCCGGATCCGTCGTAGTCGGCCGCGTCGACGCCCATGCCGGCGCGCGCCACTCCCGCCTCGCTGAAGGCCACGCCCGCGCCGACGGCGATGTCGGCGAAGGTGCCGTTGCCCTTGTTCCGGTACAGCCGGTTCGGTTGCGTATCGTTGGCGACGAACAGATCCATCCAGCCGTCGCCGTCGACGTCGAGCATCGCGACGCCGAGTCCCTTCGACGAAGTGTCGTAGAGACCGGCGCGCCTGGTGACATCCTCGAACGTCCCGTCGCCGCGATTGTGAAAGAGCGTCGGACTCTGCCCTTTGTACGACTCCGGCGTGCAGTACGATTTGCTCTTCCCGTCGAGCGTACAAAACAGATCCTTCGGCATGGACCAATCGACGTAGTGCGTAACGAACAAATCGAGATTGCCGTCCTTGTCGTAATCGAACCACAGCGCGCTCGTCGAGAACCCACTGTCTGCCACGCCCGCCTTCTTCGTGACGTCGACGAATTTGCCGCCGCCGAGGCCTTTGAACAGCCGATTGCCGCCCAGGGCTGTCACGTAGACATCTGTGTGGCCGTCGTTGTCGAAGTCGGCAGCCGCGCCGCCGATGCCGTACACCTCGACGTCCAGTCCCGATCCGCGCACGATGTCAGTAAACGTGCCGTTTCGATTGTTGCGATAAAGCGCCGGATACGATCTCGCCCCGGCGCGCCCTGGCCAGTTCATCGAGTTAATCAGGAGCAGATCCTGCCAGCCGTCCTCGTCGACATCGAGAAAGACGCCGCCCGATCCCAGCGTCTCCGGAAGATATTTTTTACCGAACGCGCCGCTGTTGTGGACGAACTTGATGCCGGCCTGCTGTGTGATGTCAGTGAACTGCACGGGCGTCGCCGCGGACACGACCATCAGCGTCCCCACGACAAAGGCAAATGCGGCCCCGAAAACACGAAAACACAAAGCAGACCAATGGCAGCGTTTCATTCGGATTGCGGATTCAGTTCGCGCTTGGAGTCTTGTAGACGCGTCCAGTAGGACGGACCTTGTCAGGTCCGCCGGAGTCTGTTCTGGCCGTTCGATGCTCGTGGATCTGCTGGCGCTCGTTGTTGTCGTCGGGTGATTTCAAGCGGTACGGTCCTGTAATCGTCTGCGCCGATTCGTCCGCTTTGAAACGCTCATAGAGCGCCTGCTCCCGCGCCGCGAGTACCGAGTTTCCGGTCCCCCGATAACAGAGCATCAGGTTGTAGTGCGCCTGCAGGTCCTCGGGATCGACGAGCAGCGCCTGCTGGAAGCTCGCGATCGCCTCATCGAACCGCCGCTGCAGGAACTGGATGCGACCGATCTGATCGAGCACCACGCGATCCCGCGGGTACTGATCGGCCGCGATCCGCAGGTGACTCATGGCCTCGTCGTAGCGGCCGAGGGTCTTGAGGGCGACGCCAAGGAAGTAGTGCGCCTTCGCGAGCTTTGGCGCGATGGCGAGCGCCTTCTCGAGCACCGGGATCGCCGCTTCGACGTCGCCTTCCTGGATCTGCGCGCGGGCGATATTCACGGGACCGTCGGCGTACCCCGGATCCATCGCGGTCACCTTCGAGAACGCGGCTTCGGCTGCCTTCAAGTCGCCCTGCAGCAGGAGGCCGATCCCGTAGTCATTCCATCGTTCACGCACCGTTCGATCCAGAAACGGCTTCACGTCCGGAAGCGGCGCCTTGCCGCCGACGACGGCGACCGAGGCCTCGGCGTGCGCCATCGTCGTGATCGGGATGTCTGGAATGGCTTTGATCTGTCCCGAGACCTTCGACGTATCACCCGTGAACAGCCACCGCCCATCGTCGTACGACCTGGTGACCGGAGGGTTCACCTGCGCGGCGTCGCGCACGCCGGCAAACGCCCACTGCGTATTCCACCAGGCGAACTTGCGGTAGTTCACCTTCGCGCGCAGGAAAATTCGATCGCCGGCATCCTGCGGCACCTGCAGGCGGTAGTGGATCGTGTCGGCCGCGCCGGGCGGGATCAGCCGCACATAGGCGACCGACCGAGTCATCCACGCGTTGCGCTTGTTGATCTGGTTGCCGTGCTCGTCGAGCTGCAGGCTCCGGTAGAAGTGCGCGCCCGGTTCGACCGGACCCTTGCCTTCATCGGCGACCGCACCGCTGTGGAGCAGCACCGTCCCCTTGTCGTCGACGGCTTCGAGCTCGACCCAGACGTCGAACGCGTCGACCGTGCCGCCCGGGAAGAAGTGACCGACCTTGCGCGTGCGCACGACGACGTCGACCCGCACCGACTCGCCACGGCGCACCGCGACGGGAATCTTGTCGAGCGGCGCGAGCACTTCCGCGGGCGGCGCCGACGATGACACACCGGTGGCGCCGAATTGGGCCGATTCTTCTCCCACGGCGAAGGTGCTCGACAGCCGCGGCTCCGTGGCGCGGACGCCCGCCGACTGGGCGATCGGTTGCGCTTCCGAAGTTCGTGCGATGCCGAACACGTCAACCGAAATCTGGCCGTCCCGCAGGAAGTCCTGGACGACTTTCAACTGCACCGGATCGTGGTTGACGAAAGGCAGGGCCGTGTTCGCCGCGGGAAACCGGTGCGATCGCACTTTGCCGTTTTTGGCCGCCGGATCGTTCGACTGCACGAGGGGCATGTGGCAGTCGGCGCATCGCTGCGGCGTGGCGGGATAGTAGAACGACCGCGCCCCCTGACCGGAGACGCCGGACGCCTGCCAGTTGTCGTAATCGTTGAAGCCGCGGAACCAGCGGTACCCGTTGACCGGCACGTCGAGGTGCACTTTGTGACAGGCGGAACAGAACTCCGCGGTCTGCTCGCGGTGGAACGGCTTGAGGAAGACCTCGCGATGCGGCGCGGGCGCCAGGTACGTCAGCGCATCGTGCGTCCGGCGAAGCACCGGGTTGTCACTCGCCGCGAGGTCGTGCAGCGGCGGATACTCAATCGAGAAATCGCCCTGGCCCATCGAGCTGCCCACGTGCACGATCGAATGGCACGACGTGCACGCCAGCCCTGCCTGCGCTTCGGGCGTCTCGATCTGCTCCTTGATCGGCCGATCGAATCGACCGTTGAAAAAGACGGCGTGATCGTGGCAGCCGGCGCACCACTTCGACGGCTTCGTCCCAATCGTGTCCTGCATGTACTCGATCGACTTGCGGTACCACTGGTTGTTGAATGACGAGAAGTGGTGCACCGACGACTTCCACTGCTCGAAGATGTCGCGGTGACATCGGGCGCACGTTTCACTCGTCAGAAAGAAATTGGCGGGGATGATCCCGCGGACGTTCGTGTCGGCCGACGAGGGAAAGAAGGGACTGCCCGGGCCTCGCCCTTCCTGCTCCATGCTGGCAGGCGGGACCAGCGGGTTCAGGATGCGATAGGCCCGACCCAGCTCGGCGTCGTGCCGAGTCCGCGCCGCCGTGGCGGCGACGGCGGCCACGACCACGATCGCCAGAGAGGCGCGGATCGCCCACGCCATCCGCGCGCTGCGCGACGCCGACGCAGTCCGCCACAACTGGACCACCACCAGCGCCGACCCGAGCGTCGACAGAGCCACGTGCGCATACACGAGCGGTCTGAACGGCCGTGTGGCGCCGAGCACCAGAACGACGACGCCGAGGAGCAGGCCCAGGCTGAGAACGACCGTCGCGAAAAAGGGGTCGGGAGTCTTTTCCTGGCGGCACTTTTCTTGCTGGCGGCCTCCGAAAACGACTCCCGACCCCTTTTTCGCGACCGCTAGCGCAAGCAGCAAACCCAGAATGGGATGGAGCGCGACGTTCGTGTAGTACCACAGCGACGGGTCGGCAAACGCCGCAAGGTAGGCGGAATTCAGGAGGAGCGCGAGAAATCCGGCGACAATCACGGCTCGGAATCGTGGCATCCGGTAGGGCCGATTTCTATAGTTGAATTCAATTAGGCAGGCTCGCCAGCGCCTGGGCGAACTCCGGCCGATCGCGGAAGATCTTCTCCCCCTCGGTCAATCGTGCCCGCGCCTCGGGATAGCGCTTCAACGCGGCCAGCGCCATCGCGCAGCCAAGCCGTGCCTCGGCGATCCGCGGATCCAGCTTCATCGCCTGCTCGTAATGTGGCAGCGATTCTTCGAAACGCCCCGAGATCCGCAGCGCTTCGGCCCACTGAAGCTCGGCCTCGACGTAGGCCGGCTCGCTCCTGACCGCCGCCGCGAAGTGTTCGGCGGCTTCGCGATATCGGCCGTTGGCAGCCAGGATGACGCCCAGGCTGTATTGGGCTTTGGCGAACCTCGGCCACCGGCGCGTGACCTCTTCGAACTGCTCGAAGGCGCCGGGCGCATCGCCGTTCATGGCCAGCGCGGTTCCCAATTTGTGCCGCAGTGAAGGCTCGTTTGGCGCCAGCTCGATGCCTTTCCGAAAATACTCCGCGGCCTGCGCCCATAGCGCCTGGTCCAGCGCCTGGGCTCCACGTACTTCGTACGCGACCGGGCTCTCCAACAGCCCCGCCATCCGCTGCATGAGCGGATCGGGGGGGCGAATCTCACCAGTTCCCCGTCTCTGCAGGTGGGCCTCGGCCTTTTCCACATTCCCCATCCCGCGATAGGCCATCGCCAGCGGATAGTGAATGACCGCCGCTTTCGGATCGAGCGACAGCGCCTGCTCCAGGTCGTCGACCGCGCGCGCGTAGTCCTGTTTGGCCAGCGCGACCCGCCCCAGACCGAACAATACGGGAACGGACCGGGGCTGAAGCGACAGTGCCTTCGTGAAGAGCGGCTCGGCCTGCGCGGGCCTGCCCTGGTCCAGGTATGCGCTCCCCAGCCACACGAGCGTGGGCAAATCCTCCGGCTGCAGCCGCAGCACCCGCTCGAACGCCTCAATGGATTTCGCCGCCTCGCCCGTCTCTTTGTACAGATGCGCGAGGTAGTACGGCCATCGAGTGTCGGTGGGCACGAGCGCCTGAGCGTTGAGGAACGAGGGCTGCGCGGCGTCGCGGTATTCGGCCGCCAGCAGGAGCGTGCCCATCTCGCCGTACGCGGCACCAAGATCGGCGTCGGGCTCGGACGGATTCTGGATCTTCGCCGTCAGCGAGGCGTATCCGTCGCGCATTTGCTTGGCCACCGCCGCACCGACACGTGAGAGATCCGGCAGCGTGACCGGACGGAGCGATCGGCGATCCGGTGGTGCCGTCGCCGGGCTCGACGACGACGAAGAGGGCGTCTCGCTTTTCGAGCTGCAGCCGACGGCCAGAAGGGCAACGACAAGCCATGCACAATGCAAAATGCTGAATGCAGGACTTCGCTGCATTTTGCATTCGCTATTTTGCATTTCATCGCGCATTTCGTCCCGTTCCCTGCTTGAGCGTCGTATAGCGATTAACCGGAACGTCGCCCCACTCCTCCGTTCGGCCATCCGGCCAGACGATGCGCACACGGACCGGTTTGGCGGACGGCCCGAGCCCGACCAGCACGCGCGGATCGTTGGCCGACGCGTAGCTGCCGTCCGCTCTCGCCCGGCGCCAGAGGGTCGACCCGTCGGCGCGAACGATGCCGACGCGCGCGCCGACCATGTCGCGCCCTTCGGCAAGCTCAGGGCGCCCCGGGCTCGTCGACGGTTCGACTGCGCTCACCGTCGACCCTGAGCCTGCCGAACGGGTCGAGGGGCGTGGCGCCCGCCCTTGCCCGCCAACCGTTCGACCAGGCTCACGGTCGGCCCGAGCTTGTCGAGGGCCAACGGCTCGGATGCCGATCCAGCCGCTCCGATTGCCGACTTGATTGATCAACAGCTCGGCGCGTCCGCTGTTGTTGCCGACGACGATGTCGACGTCGCCGTCGTTGTCGATGTCTCCGAAGGCGGCTCCGCGAGCGACAGTCGCCCGCTGAAAAACCGCGCCGGCGCTTTTCGTGACGTCCTCGAACTGTCCGTTGCCGAGATTGCGGAGCAGTTGCTTCCGCTGGCGCAGCGGCAGGGGATCGTGGGCGCGCGCGAGCTCCTCGATGCTTGTCACGGCGCCGTTGACGCTGAGGAGGTCCAGCCAGCCGTCGTTGTCGAAGTCGAGCCATGCCGTGCCGAACCCGGTGAACGGCAGGCTCTTGAAGCGCAGCCCCGAACGCGCGCTCTGATCGACGAACACGCCCGCGCCGTCATTGACGTACAGATCGCTGCCCTGACCTGTCAGCTCGGTCACGATCAGATCCTCGTCGCCGTCGTTGTCGAAATCGCCGGCGTCCACGCCCATGCTCGACTTCGCCTCACCCTCCGCGCTCAGCGCCGTTCCCGAAAGGAGCCCTGTGTTCTTGAACGTGCCATCGTGCTGGTTGATCCACATCTGGTTCGGCTGACCGTCGTTGGTCACGTAGATGTCGATCCACCCGTCGCCGTTGAAATCGGCCGTGCTCACCCCGAGCGCCGGACCGAATTCGGTCGACATGCCCGCTGCAGCAGTCACGTCGGTGAACGTGCCGTCCCGGTTGTTGTGGAACAGGTGGCTGGGTTGGGGAGAATAAACGTGCGGCGGACAATAGTCCGGTTTGCCGGTCACGCTGTAGCACGCGATGTTCGCGTCGGTGCTGTAGTTGAGATAGTGACCGACGAACAGGTCGAGCCACCCGTCCCGATCGTAGTCGACGAACGCCGCCGAACTGCTCCATCCCGAATCGTTGGTGCCCGAGCGCTTCGAGACATCGGTGAACGTGCCGTCGCAGTTGTTGTGGAACAGCTGGTTGCGACCGAAGTTCGTGAGGTAGAGGTCGATGCAGCCGTCGTTGTCGTAGTCGCCGGTCGCGACGCCCATCCCATAGGCGGTGGCGTTGATGCCGCTGGCCTCGGTGACGTCCGTGAACCGCAGCGTGCGCGTGCCGTCTGCGTGGACCTGCAGGTCGTTTCTGAACAGGCGGCCCTTCAGGGGGAGCGGGCCCTCCGGCTGGAGCAGCGCCTGACTGAGCGGCTTGCCGCCGAGCATCTGTCCCTGAACGATGAACACGTCAAGGTCGCCGTCGTTGTCGTAGTCGAACAGCGCGACGCCCGGCCCCATGTGCTCGGCGTAGTACTTCGCGCCTGACATGCCGTTGAAGTGCACAAAATCGAGACCGGTCTCCGCCGCGCGATCGACGAACCACTCGGACGGCTGGGGGGTGGACGCGGATGTTGACTGCGCTGGCGTGGGCGACCCTTTGCAGGCTGCCACGGCGGCCGCAAGCACCACAGCGGCGAGCACGCCGCGTGAATTGATGATCACGAGTCTCTTGAGTGTAACAGCCGCGGTACGTAGGGCGGGTCCTCCTATGGTTTCGCCTCGTGCGGCAGGTCGATCAACACGATGTCAGAATTCTCCCGCACGCGGTCGAAGACGATCTGCTGACCGTCCGTCGTGATGTCGAAGGTGCGCGGCAGGCGGTGGCGGACTATTCCCTCGGCGCCCCGTTGATGGCGTTCTGCGGGTCCTTACGCGACCGAACGATCCCCTTCTTCAGGTCTGCTTCGATGGCCTTGTCTTCGGCGCGCTCGGCGCCCAGGATGTATTTGATCGCGCCGTTCCCCTCGTGACATTCGTAAGGAAGCGTCTGGAAGCCTGGTGGCGAGACCAGCGGCAGCTGGAGCGTCCAGGGCCGCGTGTAGGTCTTCGGATCGTCGATCGTGATCGAGTACTGAAGCACGTCAGCGGCGGTGCGCGTGAATCGTTCGGTCATCTTCATCGCGGTGCTGTGGCGCAGCCCGTTCCCGTTCCCGCCGCCGACGCTCGTCTGGTCGGTGAAGTTCGTCGTCTCGATCACCAGCGTGTTGCCCTCCCAGCGCCCGCGCGAGTCGCCGAGGTATTGGCGAAGGCCCTGGCCGACGTGCGGTCGTCCGTCGAGCGGGACAACTCGAGTGTCGTGAATCATCTCGTAGCTGATCACGAACGCGTCGGGAGTCTGCAGGATCCGGTTCCCATTGCCGTACGGAACGGGCAGCACACCGCCGACAATGCCGCGCGTGATGCACCGGTCGTAGAGCGTGAAGTCCTCCGGTCCGTCGAAGGGGCCGTTCCCGAAGCTGCCGCGATCCCGAGGCGCCGCTCGTTTCTGGGCCTCCGGCGTAATGGGCGGCATTCGTCCATCCGGCGGGTCGACGATGAGCGACGTCTGCCGGAAGGTTTGAGAGCCGCGCCATAACCCATCGCGACCGCCGGTCTGCACACCGGTCGCCGCGACCGCGTTCTTGATGGTCTGCGCGTCCCTCACCTCACGGTCAGCGAGCTCCTGATCGGTCAGCTCCGCCCGGCCTGCGAACTCCTGCGGGCGCTCCCGCGGGATGCCGCGGGCGCTGTCGCTGGTCCATTCTCCCTGGAGATCTGGATGTCCCCACGGGGTCCGAGGTGGGGTCCACGTCGTCGTCTTCGCCGTCTTGACCGATTTCGACTGGGCGGCGCTTGGCTGCGGCATAAGCAGCGCCGCCAACACCGCGAATGACGCGACTGGAACTCGCGTGCGCATATGACGCTCCTCAGGAAAAGGTTCGAAGTTGCCCTTTCCTAAAAGTCGTACTGCACGGTGATTTTGGCCGTCCGTGCCGTCATCACCGGCGTTTGCGTGCCGGTCGGCGTCAGCCACGCTCCACCGGGGATGAACGCCTGATTGGGCACGAGGATCGTATCGAAGTTCAACGCGTTGAACAGGTCGACGGCGACGTTCGCCCGGGTCCTGCCGAACCGCAGGAGCTTCCCCACACGGAAGTCGAGCTGGTTGGCCCGATCGCTCCGCATATCACCCGGCTTCAGCAGGTTCACGACCACGTTCGGCGCGCTGTTCGAGAGCGGCCGGCCGAGCGACTTCGCCGCCTCGGCGCTTGTCACGGTCCAGTTCGCCTGCAGCACGAGGCCCGGGCTGCTCAGAAACGCGCCGCTCAATTGCACGTCGAGCTTCGGGATCGTATAGGTGCCGGCGGCCGTGATTCGCGTGTCGATCCCCGGCGCGTAGTGGCAGTAGGGGTTCGTTGGACTGAACCCAGGCACTTCGCTGCCGGTCGAGAACCCGCCGTTCTGCTCCGGCAGCTTGGCGCGCACATCGCAGTAGTCCGTGACTCGCTGCCCGGTGTTGGTGCCGACCTGAAGCTGGACGCCGTTGCGCAACCGAGCTCCGACGTTGATGTCGACGCCGTTGTACACCTGAGAGATGTTTCCGTAGTCGGGCGCATACGTGCGGTAGTTATCGACCTGCGTGGCCTTCTCGTTCACGACGTTGTACAGGCCAGACACCACGTAGCCGCCACCGCCTGGCAGCCGCGAATCGAGCGGCGCCGTGACGCTGAACGGCGTATAGTCGGCCGCCGTCGTGGCGCGGTTGTCGGTGACGGTGAAGTTCTGGAGCCAGCGCCGCGTGTAGGCGACATCGAGCGAGACCCGCGGGATTATTTCGTGCTGGATCGACGCGCCGATGATCCAGTCGCTCGGCCGGTTGTACCAGCCCTTGAGGATCTGCTCGTCGTACGACAACGTGTACACGTTCTTTCCGAAGTTCTGATCGTTCCACGCACCGCAGAAGTCGCCGCCGCTCGGCCGTCGATCCTGCGACGTCCCGATCATCAGGTCGCAGTCAGGCGTAAAGTTCCCGTTGGCATCGGTCCACGTCCGGGACACGCTCGTCGTGATGCGCCCCGAGGGCAAGAGCGCCGAGTAGTTGCCGTTGCCGCCCACCGCCGCCTCCAGATAGCGGCCCATGTTGAACTTCAGGGCGGTCTTGCCCGTGCCGAACAGATCGTAGGCCAAACCAAACCGCGGGTCGATGTCGTGGTATCCGATCACGCCCTTCGACTCCGGGAAGACGAGCGCGGTCGGGAGGAACCGCGTCGGGCCAATCTGCTGCTCCGGATAGTAGCTCCACGCGTTGTCGTACCGAATCGCGCCCTGCAAGGTCAGCTTTCCGCGTGTCCACTGGTCCTGTGCATACAAGCCGTTCATCTTGACGCGCGTGTCGGCCTCGTACGGACGCAGATCCTGCGTGATCTGGTTCGGGATGCCATTGTTAAAGCGGTAGGCGAGGTTCTGGTTGTTGGTGGAGGGCCTGCTGATGATCCAGTGGAAGGCTCCCACATAGCCGACCTTCATGCTATGAGCACCAGTGACGTAGGTCGCCGAGGCGTTCCACCGGTTCGGCGCCATGTAGTCAGTGTTCCAGTTCTGCGCGCGATAGGTCAGGTTCTGGATGTTTCCGTTGTTCGGACAGCCTGCGGTGCACTGTTCGGTCACGGGAATCAGCTCGCGGTTGTTTCCCGGCCGCTCGCGCCCGTTCCAGTTCTGCTGATACGTGCCCACGCCCGCCTCCAGCAGGAGCCGGTTCGTGGTGCTGGACGTCCATCGAATCTGTCGTAACGGGGATTTGGTATAGCCACTGACCGTACCCGTCTCGGGCGCCCCCGCCGCAGGGCCGGTAATACCGCCTATCGCGACGGGATCGTTGAACCGGAACGCACCCGGGTCCCAGAACATGTTCAGCTTGTCGCGGGACGTGACCTGCGCCGTCAGACGCAGAGTCGGTCTGACCGTGCCCGGGGCGTTGCTGTTGTCGGCTGGACGATCGAAGTCCGGCACGTAGGTCCACTTGGTGATGTCGCCGGCGTTCTTGTTGAAATACATGCCGGGGAGCGAGCTCCCGCTCCCTAACCACGACGTTGAGTAGAAAAACCACAGCCGATCCTTCTTGATCGGCCCACCGAGCGAATGGCTGATGTCCCACAGATAGTTCGTCTGTTGGGGAGAGATGAGTGTGACCGAGCTGAAGTCCTTCGTGATCCTGTCGTAGTTGTTGCTCTGCATCCAGCCCGACATGCCGGAGCTGTAGAAGTGGTTCTGGAACGTGTTTCCCCCGGTCTTCGGAATCATGTTGACCACCGGGCCGCCTACTTCCACCTCCCCCAGGCCGCCGGCGGTGGTCATGACGACTTCCTGCGCGTTCTCGAGTTGCCCGTAGCCCGACACGCCGCCGCCGTTGATGGCGGCCCCCGTACCAAGTCCATCCAACTGGGATTGGCCCTCGTTCTGGCGCCCGCCACGGCCGCCGAACACAATCATCCCGGGGGTCAATTGAACATTGGGAATGGTGCCGCCCGTGGTGACCATCGACGGAATCAGCAACATGACGGCCGCATACCCTCGCGCAGTGGGAATGCCCTGGATCAGATCGAGATCCAGCGTCCGCCGCTTCGTCGTCGTCTGGACGTCCACGATCGGGCTCTCGCCGGAGACAACGACCGTTTCCTCGAGCGTGCCGATCTTCAGATCAGCGTTCACCGTGGAGACGAAGTCGGCCGGCAATTCGAGCCCTTCGCGTTTCACGGTGCTGAACCCGGTCAGTGTGAAGGTGACGGTGTAGGTGCCGGGTCGGAGATCGAGGATCCGGTACTGTCCGCTCCCGTCGGAAACGGCCGACCGCTCTTTCTCGATCAAGACCGGACTCGCCGCTTCGACGGTCACTCCCGGCAATACCGCGCCGGACGAGTCTTTGACGACGCCCGTAATCGACGCCTGGGCATACGCCGTTGCCGGAATGACCGCGACACACGCGACGACGATGAAGTTTTTCGCAAGCTTCAGCATGCCGTCTCTCCTTCGTTCAGGCTTGACCGAACTACCGGGGCAGAATGAGAACACGCGCGACCGGTTCCGCAGCCAACATCTCGCGCGTTGTCTTGGACCCGTGGCTGATTATCGTCTCGGCGGAAGAGTTGTCAAGGTCCGATGCCTGAGTGATGCCTGGCGCGCCGAGCGCTCAGCGGCCCGTTCACATTCTCCAACGAATTGGATTTCGTGTCGGCGCGCGGAGAAGCGCGCCTGTTTCAGGCTGAATCTTCCTCGTAGGATGCCTTCAGCCGCGCGATCGCAGCGGGATCGGCCAGCGTGGTTGTGTCGCCGAGCGCTTTGCCCTCGGCGATGTCTCGAAGCAGCCGCCGCATGATTTTGCCGGAGCGTGTTTTCGGCAAGTCTGGCGCGAACAGAATCTCGTCGGGACGCGCAATGGGGCCGATCACGTTGGCAACGTGCTGTTTTAACTCGGCCGCGAGCTCGGCCGTGGCCTTCACGCCGTCTTTGACCGTGACGAACGCCGCGATCGCCTGTCCCTTGATTTCATGCGGTTTGCCGACGACGGCCGCCTCGGCCACCGAGGGATGATCGACTAACGCGCTCTCGACTTCCATCGTGCCGACCCGGTGGCCTGCGACGTTCAGCACATCGTCGACGCGACCGAGCAGCCAGAAGTAGCCGTCGGCATCGCGTTTGGCCCCGTCACCCGTAACGTAGACGGATGTGCCCCAGCGGTTCCAGTACTGCGTGACGTAGCGGTCGGCGTCGCCGTAGATCGTGCGCAGCATCGCCGGCCAGGGCCGCGTCAGAACCAGGTAGCCGCCGCCGGCGCCGACCACCTTCTCGCCCCGCTCGTTGACGATATCCGCCGAGATGCCGGGAAACGGCCGCGTCGCCGATCCGGGTTTCATCGGGGTGACGCCCGGGAGCGGCGTGATCAGAATCTGACCGGTTTCGGTCTGCCACCAGGTATCGACAATGGGACATCGGTTGCGGCCGATGTGCTCGTAGTACCACATCCAGGCTTCGGGATTGATCGGCTCTCCCACCGATCCCAGGAGGCGGAGCGTCTTCAGATCGTGGCGCGCGGGCCATTCGGTGCCCCACCGCATGAAGCTTCTGATCGCGGTCGGTGCCGTGTAGAACACGGTGACGCCGTGCCGCTCGATCATCTCCCAGAACCGGTTCTTGTCGGGCCAGTCCGGTGTGCCCTCATACATCACGACGGTCGCACCGTTGGCAAGAGGACCGTACACGACGTAACTGTGCCCGGTAACCCAGCCGATATCGGCGGTACACCAGAACACGTCTTCGTCCTTGAGGTCGAAGATCCATTTCGTGGTGGCGTAGGTGCCGACGAGATAGCCGCCCGTCGTGTGCACGATGCCTTTCGGCTTCCCGGTCGTGCCCGAGGTGTAGAGGATGTAGAGCAGATCCTCGGCGTCCATCTTCTCGGGCTCGCACCACGGTGACACCTCGGGACGCATGAGATCGTGATACCACTGATCGCGGCCCGCTTTGATCGTCACAGCGCTGTCCACCACACCCTGGCGCTTCACGACGACGACGTGCCGGATGGTCGGTGTGCCCTCGAGCGCTTCGTCCGCCATCTTCTTCAATGGCACCGTCTGCCCGCGGCGGAACCCGCCGTCAGCGGTGATCAGCACTTTTGCCGTGGCGTCGTTGATGCGATCGCGCAGTGAGGTGGCGCTGAAGCCGCCGAACACGACGCTGTGGACGGCGCCGATTCTCGCGCACGCGAGCATCGAGACCGGCAGCTCGGGAACCATCGGCAGGTAGATCGCCACGCGATCGCCCCGTTGGACTCCCAGGCTGCGGAGCACGTTCGCGAACCTGTTGACCTCGACGAAGAGATCCCAATACGTCAACGTGCGCCGATCGCCGGGCTCGCCTTCCCAGACGAGCGCCGCTTTGTTCCGGCGCGCGGTGCGGACGTGCCGATCGAGGCAGTTGACGCTCGCGTTGATCTTGCCGTCGACGAACCACTTCGCGAACGGCGGCTTCCAGTCGAGCACGCGGCTCCACGGCGCCGACCACTCGAGCTCCCGCGCGAACGATTCCCAGAACGCTTCGGGATCGCGTTCCGCCTGCTCGTACACCGCGGGGTCGGCCACAACCGCGTGCGCCTTGAACTCTGCGGACGCCTCGATGACGCGGTTCTCGTGTAAGAGCGCTTCGATATTCACCGGATCGGTCATGACGCGGATTATCCTCGGGACGTCAAGCTCCTGACAATCACGCCCGCGGACACGGCCCCCGCCGACGTAGAATGAACGGCATCTCGACTGATCAAGCAGAAATTAAGGATGAGCCCCGGACCTGAGCGCGCACCCATCGCCGCGGGATCCCAGTTGGGTCCCTACCGCCTCGAGGCGGTCATCGGCGAAGGGCCTCGACGTCGGCGAACTCGACGGCCGTCAGTATCTTGTGACCGAGCTCGTCGATGGCGGCACGCTCATGACGTGGGCCCACGCGGACAAGCGCACGTGGAGACAGATCGTCGAGCTGCTCGTCGGCGTGGCCGACGGCCTGGCCGCCGCGCACGCGGCGGGCATCCTGCACCGGGATATCAAACTCGAGAACATCCTGGTCGCGAAAAACGGGTACGCCAAGCTCGGTGACTTCGGGCTGGCGACGTGTTCTCCTTTGGTGCGGTTCTCTACGAGTTGCTGGCCGGACGTCAGCCTTTTGCGGGCGCGACAGAGTTGGAGGTGCTGCAAAAGCTCCAGCATCAGGACGCCGTGCCGCTCGGCGACGACGTGCCGCCCGCACTGCGGATGGTCGTCGATAAGGCGCTGGAGAAGGACCCGGCTGAGCGATATCAGACAATGCGCGACATGGTGGTGGATTTGCGCCGCCTGGCCCGCCAGACCGTCGAGACACGAGCGCCCCGCCTCCAGGAGCTCACGCAGATGGATCGCGATGGCCGCCACCGCGCTCGTGATCATCGCGCTGGGGGTTGGGGCGCTCTGGCGAACGAGACCGACCTCGACGAACGCGCCGCGCATCCGCTCACTCGCCGTGCTGCCGCTCCAGAATCTCTCGCACGTCGATCATGCGCTACAAAGGCACGACCAAGACGGTGCCGGAGATCGGCCGCGAGCTGGGCGTGGACGCGATCCTCGAAGGCTCGGTGCAACGAGTGGGAGGGAGCGTCCGCATTACGGCGCAACTGATTCGCGCGTCAAAGCCGAAGTTGCGCGAACCATCGCCCAGGAGATTCAGGCGCACCTCACTCCCGAAGAAACCCGTCGTCTGGCAAGCGCCCGCAGCATCAGACCGGACGCCCACGAGGCGTTCTTGCTCGGACGGTACCACTACCTCAAGAGCAGTGAAGCCGAGTTGAGGCAGGCGGTCGACTACTTCGAGCGGGCCATCCGGCTCCAGCCCGACTACGCGGCCGCATGTGCCGGTCTGTCGCTGCATGGCAGGTCCTCCGTGCATTCGAAGCACAGTTCTCGAATTTCTTGACGATCAGGGGGCGCCATACCGAGGCAATCGCCGCGGCCCAACACGCGGCCAGAATCGACCCGTTGTCTTCAGGAACGCAATTCAACTACGGTGCCGTTCTGTATTTCGCGCGCAAGTATGAGGACGCGCTGGCTCCGCTGAAACGGGCGATCGAGCTCGAGCCGCGCAACGACGGCGCAATCATCATGCTGGGTGTGGTCTACGAGGGGTTGGGGAGAACGCAGGAGGCGTTGGCCCTATTCGATCGCCCCGGTTACCGCGAGTCGCCATACATCGCCACGGCCTACGCGCTGCTCGGACGAAGAGACAATACGCTCAAGGTCCTGAATAAAGTCGTCAAGCGAGGGGGCGCGTTCGACCTTCAAGAAATGGCCGTCGCCTATTTCGCGCTGGGAGATCGCGATCGAGGCTTCGAGTGGCTCACCAAGGCGTTTGACCAGCGGCAAGCCTTCGTGTCATGGGCGAAGGTCAATCCAGTGTTTGACGCCGTCCGTGACGACTCGCGGTTCAAGGACCTGGTGGCGCGCCTGAAACTCCCGGACTAGTCACGGAGCGGCCTAACGAGCGTCAGCGATCCGAACGCGACGATCGCCAGCGCGCTGGCGGCATAGAACGCGTACCGATAATCGCCGAACGCATCGAACACCCGGCCGCCGATGCTCGGTCCGAGGATTCCCGCAGCGCCCCAGGCCGTGAAGAGTATGCCGTAGTTCAGCCCGAGGTTGCGCGTGCCGTAGAGATCGGCC
>JBGPKK010000072.1:0-21027 GCA_041485905.1 Vicinamibacteria bacterium | reverse complement strand
TCCTTCCGCTGAACCCGAGTACTGGCGCGAGCGCCGCCGCGCGGAGCGGGCGGCGCGCCAGGCGCAGGGAGACGACGAAACCGAGTCGGTAATTGCCGAGGTGCCAGCCCCCGAAAAAATTGATGCGCCTGGCGAGCCTGGTGAGCTTGACGCGCCTGGTGGGCTTGATGCGCCGGTGACCGCGTCCGAGCCCGCTGCGGAGACCGTCGCGCAGACGTTAATCCGGCCGAAGCCGGAGCCCAACGATACGCTTTCGGCCGTCATCCGCGATGGCCGCCGGTGACGCGATCTCGCCCGGCCCGACGCCTGGCGCGACCGGACGCCGCCGCCGGCGCCGACGAAGACGGGGAGCGCGCCGTCCCGAGTTGGCCGCTGCCGGTGCTCCGGGCTCCGTAAGCCAGACCGAACCGACAGACCAAGCGTCTATGGAATTGAACGAACCTCCACCGGATTCATCCCATGACGAGCCAGAAGGCATATAATCTGTCTATGACTGTGCAAAAGAACGGGTTCTGGTCCGCTGTAATTCTAGTGGTCCTGGCGGCCGCTCTTTCGGCCCAGGCGCCGGCGCCGCCGCCGCCGCAGAATCCGAATTTCATTGTGCGGATCGATCTCGTGACGACCGACGTGCTCGTCCGCGATGAGAAGGGCAATTTCGTTCCGGACCTGAAGAAGGACGACTTCGAGGTGTACGAGGACGGCGTCCTGCAGGACATCGTCCAGATGAACATGTTCAACGGCGGCCGGGTGTCGAACCTGCTGATGCCTCCACCGCCGCCCCCGCCCGAAGGCATCATCCTGCCGCCGGCGCGGCCACGGACTGCCGACATCTCGGGACGCATCTTCGTCTTCTTCGTCGACGATCAGCACCTGCAGTTTGGCAACACCGGCCGCGTGCGCCAGCTGTTTGAGAAGCTCTCCAAGGACCTGCTCCACGACGGCGACATGTTCGGCATCGTCTCGAGCGGCCCTTCGTCGATTCAGGTCCAGATGACGTACGACAAGAACCGGCTGGCTGACGCCATCAAGAAGATGACCGGGAACGAGCTCAAGCCGCAGGACATCATCAATGGACCCTCAGGTCCGGGCGGACCGAGCGAGATCCGGTATCGCGCGCGCGTGGCGTTCTCGACGGTCGAGGAAACGCTCAACAACCTCGAGCAGGTGCACAACCGGCGCAAGGCGCTGATCTATGTCAGCGACGGCTACGATTTCGCGCCGTATCAGAACGCCCGGTTCGGGCTCATGGATCCCAGCTCGCCGTTCGCGCAGAACGAGATCCTGCAGGGTCAGAATTCCGCCGCGGCCCAGCAGGCGAAAAGCGATGGCACCGACGCACCGGATCCGACGCGCGATAACTCCGGCCTCAAGCAGCAGGAGGAGTTCGCCGACGCCGACCTGGCGCGCGAGCTCTGGGATCTGACGCGCACCGCCAATCGCGCCAACGTCACCATCTACACGATGGACCCCCGCGGGCTGGTCGGTCCGCTCGGGGACATCGACGAGAACGTCGATCCGCAGCAGTGGGCGGAATTCGTCCGCAAGTCCCAGGACAGCCTGCGCGTGCTCGCTGAAGAGACGGGCGGCTACGCCGTCGTCAACATGAACGATTTCAGCAAGGCGATTCGGCGCATCGACGCCGAAACCGGCGACTACTACATCCTGGGCTTCTATTCGAAGAATCCGGATCCGCTGAGGAAGAATCGGCGGCTCGAGGTGAAGGTGAAGCGGCCCGGCGTGCAGCTCATTTTCCGGAAGGAATACTCGATCAAGCCGCTGCCTGCGCCGGCGTCGGCCACGAAAAAATAGCTACCGCTGCGCTCTCTTGACCTGCCCGCGGGACTTCAACCCCGCCTGCAGCGGTCGCCGGCCGATCAGCGTCTCATCCAATACCGCTACGCGCGTGCGCGCCACCGCCTCGGTGAGGTAGGCCTCGTCGACGTCGGCGCCGATGAACTCGATCCCGAGCCGCGCGCAGGCCATCGCCGTGCTGCCGAGGCCGGTGAACGGATCCATCGCCAGCGCGATCCGCGAGACGCCGTGCAGCCGCAGACACTGTTCCGGCAGCCGCGGCGGGAACGTGGCCGGGTGCGGCCGGTCGCGGTCGCGCCGCTGAATCGTGTCGTAGGGAATGAACCAGGTGTTGCCGCGGCAGCGGACGCCGTCGGCGGCGCCCCGCCAGCGGCCCACGTTGGACTGATCCTGATACGGCACGCCGAGCGCCAGCCGGTCGAGCGCGGTCGCGCCCTGCGGCGTGAAATGAAAAATGAATTCCTGGCAATCGTTCAGGAAGCGGTCGCTGTTAATAGGCTTGTAATGGCCGATCGCGAGATCCCGCGTGAGTCCGGCGGCGGCCCCTGCCGACGCCCGGTCGATGGCGATCGATTTGATCCAGTGAATGATGTTCTGCAGGCGCAGGTGCGACCGGACGGTCTGCGCCACGTCGAGCGCCGTCCATGGATCGCTCGGCTTGGCCCCGACGTTCAGGAATAGCGACCCCTCGGGCGAGAGTACGCGGGCGGCCGCCGCGATCCACGTATTGGTCCATTCCAGGTACTCGGACCGCGACAGCGTGTCCTGATACCGGCTGTACTCGATGCCGAGGTTGTACGGCGGTGACGTGACGATCACGTCGACGCTGTGAGAGGGAAGCTGGCGAAACACTTCGAGGCAGTCGGCCAGGTAGAACCGGCTGGTCGATCCGGACCGTCCGGGGACCTTGTCGAATGGCTTGAGCAGCACAGACATGGCTGCCGCTGTTTTCGGTCAACACGGCGTCGGGCGTTAGGCTGGTGGAGTGTGAGGGCTACACCCGGTTGTAGCGGAACGACACACGGGTGCGCCTGGAGGGCCCACCCGAGTGGGCCCTGGGGTCTGGGGACGCTGGGGGACGTTGGGGACTACGACGCTCTTGGGGCGGGGTCGATCGACGGAGCCGACGCGAAGCGATCCCCGGCAATCGTGTGATTGCGGCGGTGCTCGTGGCTTCGGCAGCTCTTGCCTTTTTCCTCAACGTACGAGACTTCGCGGCTCGAGACCACCTCGCGATACTTGCCGATGACGCACCCGCATCCGAGCGTGGTGAAACCGAGAAGCCGAACCAGACTACCCATCCCAATCGCCCTTTCTGAAAAAAACAGCGAGCAACTTTCGTACCGACGAGCTGCGTTCATCGGCGGGCCTAACTTCATCGGCGGACCTACTAAG
Source organism: Vicinamibacteria bacterium (assembly GCA_041485905.1). GTDB lineage: Bacteria > Acidobacteriota > Vicinamibacteria > Vicinamibacterales > CAVVIG01 > JAHFUI01. The sequence continues at coordinate 17,820 of JBGPKK010000072.1, read as the reverse complement.
GTTCGCCTACCTTTTACACATATCGGCACGATCGCGATGAACGTACAGGCAGGTAGGTCCAGCAAGTCAGGTCGGTCGGGTAGGTCGCGCAGGAAAGACACTCTTACCCACCCGGCCAACCAGGCCGACCTGGCCGACCAGACCTCGTACGTGGGTTACCATCTCGGTGATGACGAGGACTCGAGCAGCGGCCATCTGCGCCTTTGCCGCGGTGTTGACCGCCCACGCGGCGCAGGAGCGGCCGACCGGTGCAGCGGATCTACTCAAAGATCCGACCGTCAAAGCTGCGATTGATGCGGCCAGGGTGAACGAGGCGCAGACCATCGAGGATCAAATCCGTTTTTGCGAAGTGGCTGCGCCGGCGTTCAAGGAGAACGCGCGGGCGGAGCTGCTGCGGCTCGCGTTCCAGCGGCTTGGTCTCCGCAACGTCAGGGTCGACAAAGGGGGCAACGTCCTCGGCGATCGGCCGGGGGCGTCCGCACGGCCGCACCTGGTGATGGCCGCCCATCTCGATACGGTGTTCCCGGGCGAAGCAGACGTCAGAGTGAAACGTGACGGTGGAGTCCTCCGAGGGCCGGGGATTGGCGACAACTGCCGCGGTCTGGCCGTGCTCGTCGCCGTCGTCCGGGCGCTTGGGCAGGCCGGCGTGCAGACGCCCGCCTCGATCACCTTCGTGGCGACGGTGGGCGAGGAGGGCCTCGGCGACCTTCGAGGGGTGAAGCAGCTGTTCAGGGAGACGCTGGCAGGAGAGATCGATCGATTCGTCGCGATCGACGGCACGGGACTCGGCCTGGCCAACGTCGGCGTCGGCAGCCGCCGCTACCGCATCACCTTCAAAGGACCCGGCGGCCACAGCTTCGCGGCGTTCGGCCTGGCAAACCCGATCGACGCCATGGGTCGCGCGATTGCCCGGATTTCAGATTTTCAGGTTCCCAACCAGCCCAAGACGACGTTCAACGTGGGGCGGGTGGGCGGGGGCACATCGGTCAACTCGATTCCGGCGGATGCGTGGATGGAAGTCGACATGCGGTCGGCCGATTCGGCCTCGCTGGCCGCCCTCGACGCGAAGTTTCAGAAGACGATCGACGCCGCGGTGGCCGAGGAGAACGAGCGGTGGCGGACGCCGCGGATGATCACGGTCGTGAAGGAGCGGGTCGGCGATCGACCGCCCGGTTCGACGCCTGCGGACTCGCCAATCGTTCGGACGGCCGACGCGGTGCACCGCGCGTTCGGTCTCCCGTTCGCGTTGAGCGAAAGCTCCACCGATTCCAATATTCCCATGAGCCTTCACATTCCGGCGATCACGATCGGGGGCGGCGGCAATGGCGCCGGCACGCATGCGCTGACCGAGTCGTTCGACACCGCCGACGCGTGGCTCGGCACCCAGCGCGCGGTGCTCCTCGCGGTCGCGCTTGCGCAGCGTTAGGCCGGGTAGGTCGGGTAGGCCAGCTGGGTCAGGTAGGTCAGGTGGGTTGGGTAGGTCTGGTGGGTTGGCACATCGCTTGAGTAGATCAGGAGGTGAATGTGCCACTCAGTCATCACTCACTGGTCGCCTGGCAACGAGCCGATGATCTCTTCATCAGGCTACATCAGCTTTCACTGCAAGCCTTTCCGTCGCATGAACGCTACGAGCTCGGAACACAATTGCGTCGAGCCGCCTACTCGGTCGCGGCGAATATCGTTGAAGGATTTGCCAGACGCCATCGTCGTGATCGTTTGCATTTCTTGAACATTGCGGAATCGTCGCTCGCAGAGTTCGGCTACTGCATTCACGTCGCCCTACGACTTGGCTACATCGCGGAATCCATCGCGACAGATCTCGAACATGACGTGAAGGCGGTGGGGGCGCCGTTGGTCGGGTTGGTGCGCTCGACGCGAGTCGCGATGGCTTCGCAGGCCGGCGCGGTGCTACTTGGGGTAGGCCGCGCTTTCTTCTGGCTTGCGCGATGATCGCGGTGACCCGGTCGGAGTCGGGTAGGTCAGGTGAGTTGGGTAGATAAAGGGAATGCCGTCCCCAACGGGGCTTTGTCCCTTCACCGTGGTGGGTCTGTGCTGCGGCAGGGGGCGTGAGAGTAAGGCTTTACCGAATCGTAACCCCGGTGAACGCCCCGTAGCCGGCGAGTTCTTTCCCACTTCGTGACTCATACAGCGTCACCTGCGGAAGGCCGTGTTCAGCATCTCTGTACCCGGAGACAACCTTGACTATGTTCTGCTTTGCATCCAGCTCGAACCCTTCCCATAACTCCAGGTCAACGTAGATCTTGCCCGTCTTTAGATCCATGCGTTTAATGAGACCGTGCTTCACGAATTCAGAGACGGCTGCACGATAACTTTCGGCGAGCGCAGCAGTTTGCGCGGGCGCTGGTGCGGGCCTAGTTGCTGGCGCAGCGGCTGGTGTGGACGCTGATGAAGAACTGGTCGTTTTGCCTGTCGATGGAGAGTAGGTCTCGGTGCCGCCAGATGCGAAATACACTATCAATGAAGGGAGAAAATATGCGAAGGCGATACCTATCAGAATGTAAATGAGACATCCGACACCACTGCCAAACGTGACTGTCTTTGTAGCGGTTGGCACTGACGTTGTCGTTGACTCGCTGACTGGAGCTGCTAGTGTGGTTGGCTGTTCGAGCAGGCTTCCACAGTACCGGCACTTGATCGCCGCGTCCTGAATCTCTTCCAGAATGGGCACTTCTTCATCGCGCTCTCCTATCGTCGGGTCTGATCCACCAAATTGGCTCGTGCTCCGGGCCACCGTCTGTACACAAGCGCACAGCCAATGCTGGGCTCGGGCTACCGCGCCGAATGCTCGTCAAATGACTATGGTGGGCGATTGCGGCGAGTGTTGAAACGGGTGCGTCTCTTGAACGCGATTCGGACCCGTGTCCTTTGATGGAGAGTGAGAAATAGCTTAACCTACGCGACCCACCTGACCGACTAGACCCACTTCGCCTGACCTACCCCACCCGTCCTACCAGACCCACCCGACCCACCAGCCCGTCAAGTTCCCTCTTTGATGCGCTGAAAGCGCTCGAGATCCTTCGCGCGCTGGCTGGCCGCTGTGTGTCGCGCGAGAAGGATCCGCGCGATGAAGCCGAGGTGGACGGCCCCTACCACCAACACTTCGAGCTGAACCGGCTCGGCGAGGATCACGGGAACGAAGTTGAGGACCGTCGCGATGATGAAATGCATGCCGAACAACGGGTCCGAGCCGCCCGGGTACGCGCGCCCGTACGCCATCGCCGTCCGCTCCCACTCCCGCCCTGGGGTCGACGATATCGACGATACCGACGATTCGCCGTCCTCGTAGAACACCTGCAGGTACCGGCCTATCCGCTCGACGCCCGTGTGCAGGGTGAACACCACCTCGAATCCCGCGGAGAGCAGCAGGAGCGGCAGAAGGGTGGCGACCGGCAGGGCTGCAAGCGCGGCCGTGGCAATGGTGGCCGCGGCCCACGCCACCAGTGCCAGCAGGAAGAGGCAGATTCTGAGGGAACCCCGCTGACCAATCGTGGCGCGAAGGGCCGTGTATTCCTCGAGTTCACGCGGTGTCATGAGCTGGTCCTCCCCTTGGGGCACGAATCGACCGATATCTTGGCCATGAGGCGTTTTGGCGGGCCGGCCATTGTGGCACGGGCATGGGTAAGTCAGGCGCGAGCTGGACGTGATGGCCGGGGATAATCCCCTTGCGCTCTATGAATTATCTGCTAAGCTGTTGCTCCCCTGTTTTCGTCAGAACATTTAGCTTTAGAGGACCCTAGGTGAACAGAACGTCACTTTTCTGGGCCGCTCCCGTTGCGCTCGCCAGCCTCGTCAGTATCGGCGTTGTGCCGAGCGACGCGGCGCCCAGGACCCGGTCCGCGCGCGCGACGTTAACGCGGGCTGCGGCCAAGAAAGCGCCTCAGAAGCGTCTCTACTCGGCATCGCGCTCGCTATCGCGCAAAGCGGCGCTGGCGCATGCCCGTGCCGTCGCGACGGCGCGCGAGATGGCCCGGACCACGCTCCCGCGCTATAAGGTCGATGCAACCGGGGACCTGGTGCCTGATCTGCGTGCGGCCGCGGCGATCATCTACGACGCCGATACGAACGAGGTGCTTTGGGAAGAGAACTCCCAGGATCAGCGGTCGATCGCGAGCATCACCAAGGTGATGACGGCGACGGTGTTTCTCGAGAGCAACCCCGACGTCACCGAGTCGGTGACCATCGAGCGCAGCGACGTCTTCCAGGCGTCAACGACGCATCTCAAGGCCAACGACCACGTGACTGTGGACGACTTGCTGCATCTGCTGCTGATTGCGTCCGACAACGCGGCGGCCCGGGCGCTGGCGCGCGTCTCGCGGTACGGCTCGGAAGGGTTCGTGCACCGGATGAACGAAAAGGCCGCCGAGCTCGGCCTGCAGAGCACGAGCTACGCCGATTCCTCCGGCCTGCGGTCGGAAAACGTGTCGTCGGCGTTCGACATGGCGCGGCTCATCACCCACGCCTCCGGCGACGAGCGGATCGCGTCGATCATGCGGACGCCCGAGTACACGGTCTATACCGCCAACCATCGCGCGATGACGTTCCACAGCACGAACCATCTGCTCGGCCGAGGGGATGTCGACGTGCGCGCGGGGAAGACCGGCTTCATTAGCAAGGCGGGCTACTGCCTGGCCACGCTGCTCAGACTGCCCGACGGCGCCCATCAGGTGGCCGTCGTCGTTCTCGGTGCGCGCTCCAACGCGGGCCGGTTCATGGAGACGCAGAACCTCTTCACCTGGCTCTCGGCGAAGGCCTCGACGGTGTTCGCGACCGAGACGCCCGCCGTGTTCGCGGCGACCAACGCCCCTGTATCACCTGCGCCGCCTGCGCAGCCACAGCACTAACACAGGCCCGCTCGTCCGCGCTTACCCAACATAACCGCGCTGCATGGCTGCCGCGTCGAGCGGGAGCGTGGCAATCGTATCCACCGCGACCATCACCGGCCGCGTCGTGTGGCGCGCGTCGTACGCCTTCAGGTATCGCCGGCAGACGTCGCACGCGTAGACGCGGTAGCGGCCGTTCCGCGTCGCAAACGACGTGATCAACGTGCGGTCGTCGTTCGCGCAAAACGGACAGGTGAGCGGACCGAATGACCACTGCGCCACGCAGCGTCCGCAGATCAGTCGGCGCTCGGCGCTCGGCGTAATCACCGCGAAATCAGGCTCCCATCCGCAGTACGGGCAGTGGCCGTGCGTCCACGGCGGCAGGTCGGCCCGCTGCATGAGCACTTCCGCGCAGCGCGCCAGAAACGGCCGCACGGCGAGCACGAGCACCTGATCGAGGCCGGCCGCCTCGTCTTGGGCGGCGCGCGCGCGCGGATCGCTGCCGTTGACGCCGGACGTCGCCTCGTACCATCGCGTCAGCAGCGGCTCGAGCTGGTTGTCGCGCCCGAGGGCGAGGATCTTCTCGTAGTCAGCCCGCTCGAGGGTATCGAACCGGCGCAGGATGTCGGCCGTCTGGCGCAGCGTGAGCCGGAAGTCGGTCCATTCGAGCGGGATGTCCTTGAAGCGCACTACCGGACGGCCGGCGGCGTACTGCGTGCGCAGCCACTCGCCATCGGTGTGTATCCAGGGGAGCGGCACACGCGACTGGACGCGGCGCTGCATCTCGACGAGCGCGACCTGCATGTCGATGGCGGAGGCCAGCTCGGGCTGCTCGGCCTTGAGCTGTTTGAGCTCGATGACTTCGCGCGACTCCGGTCGAGAGGCGCGCGGCGGCTGTTCGGGCACCAAGCGATGGTACAGGAGGCCAGAGGGTAGAGGCTAGGGGCTGTGATCGGCACATGGCCTACAATCGGGCGGATGGCGCGCAAGGCTGGTAGTCCGACCAAGGCCGGATTGAACGTACGATCCGGACGTCCGGCAAAGGCCACAGGCGAGGTCCGATCACAGTCGGCGCGCGCGCCGAGGCCGCCGGCAACGCGACCGCATGCGAAGCGCCCGGTTCAACCCGCACGTCCTCCCCGAAGCGTGCTGATGATCGGATCGGAGGCCGTGCCGTTTGCAAAGACCGGCGGCCTGGCCGATGTCCTGGGCGCGCTTCCCGTTGCGCTCGCGCGTCTCGGCTGGTCGGTGGACGTGGCGCTGCCGCGCTATCGCGGGGTGACTGCTGGAACGCTCGTCGAGCGTTTTTCGGTCAACGTCGGCGGATACACCCGTGACGTCGGGGTCTACGAGACGCCGCTCGGCGCCGGCGCACGGGCGCTGCTCATCGATTGTCCAGACGACTTCGATCGCGAAGGGCTGTACGGCGTCGACAACACCGAGTATCCGGACAACCCGCGGCGGTTCGCCCTGCTGGTCCGCGCCGCGCTCGAATTTGCGGGACGCCGCGGTACCGGACTGTCGATCGTTCACGCGCACGATTGGCAGGCCGGACTCGCGCCGGTCTATCTCAACACGTTGTACGCCTCGCACCCGCTGCTCGGCGGCACCGCGACTGTCTTCACAATCCACAACCTCGCGTATCAGGGGCTGTTCGCGCCGGACTGGCTGCCGCGCCTCGATCTGCCGTGGGATCTGTTCGCGATGGAGCGGCTCGAGTACTGGGGACGCATCAGTCTTCTCAAAGGGGGCATCAACGCGGCGAACATGATCACGACGGTGAGCCGTCAGTACGCCCGGGACATCCAGACGCCGGAGTTCGGCTTCGGATTCGACGGCATCCTGCGCCGCCGCTCTGCCGACCTGGTCGGCGTGCTCAACGGGATCGACGAACACGAGTGGAACCCGGCGAGCGATCGCTTCGTGCCGGTGCCGTTCGGGCCGGACGATTTGAGCGGGAAAGAAGCCGCGAAACGCGACGTGTTGGCCCGCTACGGACTCCCGGCCGACGACACGGACGTGAAGCGGCCGCTGATCGGGATGATTTCGCGCATGGTCGATCAGAAGGGCTTCGACCTGATCGCGTCGGCGGTCGACGATCTGCTGGTCCTCGACGCGACGTGGGTCGTGCTCGGCACCGGCGAGGCGCGCTACCAGAATCTGTGGACGGCGCTCGCCGCGCGCCATCCCGACCGAGTGGGCGCGCGCATCGGATTTGACGAGGAACTGGCGCATGTGATCGAGGCGGGCGCCGACATGTTCCTCATGCCGTCGCGATTCGAGCCGTGCGGCCTCAATCAGATGTACAGTCTTCGATACGGAACCGTCCCGATCGTTCACGCGGTGGGAGGGCTCGCCGATACGGTGCAGGACTACGCGCCTCGGAGCGCCAAATCGACCGGGTTCATCTTCCGCGAGTACTCTGTTCAGGCGCTTGTGACCGCGTTGCGCCGGGCACTGCGTGTGTTCGAGGACCGCGGCCGCTGGCGCACGCTTCAGGTGGCCGGCATGCGCCAGGACAACTCCTGGGACCGTTCGGCTCGGGAGTACGTCAAAATATATGAGCGGGCCCTGTCGCGCGCCCAATCACGCGACTGAGGCGCGGCACTGAGCGGATATTCGTGACAAACAAGGCCGAGCGCCGATGAAGCGCGAAGGCACAGGTGGCGGGGCTGGGACCCCGCACTGAGCCGCGGCACTAAGCGGAAAGTCGTGACAAACAAGGCCGAGCGCCGATGAGGCGCGAAGGCACAGGTGGCGGGGGTGGGGCCCCGCCACACATAGGAAAAGAGAAACAGACGACCATGGCTGCTGACAACGTGCAAACCTTTACGGATGGCAACTTCGAAGAGTCGGTGATCAAAGCGGGCGAGCCTGTGCTCGTCGACTTCTGGGCCGAGTGGTGCGGGCCCTGCAAGCGGCTGGCGCCGACCGTCGAGGCGCTCGCGACCGACTACGCAGGCAAAGTGACAGTCGGAAAGCTCAACGTCGACGACAATCCCAACACCGCCTTCAAGTTCCAGATCCGCGGCATTCCCGCGCTGCTGCTCTTCAAGGGCGGCCAGGTGGTCGAGTCGGTCGTCGGTCTGGCGCCGAAGGAAGACCTCAAGAAGGTCATCGACAAGCACATCGGATGACACGCCAGGTCGTTATCATCGGGTCGGGCCCGGCGGGTCTGACCGCGGCCCTCTATACCGCGCGCGCCAATCTCCAGCCGCTCCTCATCGAGGGTGTCGAAGCCGGCGGTCAGCTGATGCTGACCACGATGGTCGAGAACTTTCCCGGGCATCGCGACGGCATTCTCGGTCCCGATCTGATGGCCGAGATGCGCGCGCAGGCCGAGAAGTTCGGCACCGAACTCATTCAGGGCAACGTCACGGCCGTGGACGTTTGCGCGCGCCCGATCACCATCCGCACGGCCGAAACCGAATACACGGCCCGGACGCTCATCATCGCCACCGGCGCGACGGCAAAGCTGCTCGGTCTTCCAGCAGAACGTACGTTGATGGGGCACGGCGTGTCGACGTGCGCGACCTGCGACGGCTATTTTTTCCGCGGACAGGAGATTGCCGTGGTCGGCGGCGGCGACTCGGCGATGGAAGAGGCCATATTCCTCACAAAGTTCGCCTCCAAGGTTACGGTGGTGCATCGGCGCGACACGCTGCGCGCGTCGAAAATCATGCAGGACAAGGCGCGGGCGAACCCGAAGATTGCCTGGCTGCTCGACACCGAGGTCGACGACATTCAGGGCGCAGAGAAGGGCGAGGTCAGCGGAATGCTCGTGCGCAACCGCAAGACCGGTGCGCGCTCGGAAGTGCCGGTCGGCGGCGTGTTCGTGGCGATCGGCCACACGCCGAACACGTCACTGTTCCGCGGTCAGCTCGAAATGGACGCCAACGGCTATATCGTCACGCACGACGGCGCCAAGACGAGCGGCGACGGCGTGTTTGCGTGCGGCGACGTCCAGGATCGCATATATCGGCAGGCCATCACGGCTGCAGGCACCGGCTGCATGGCCGCGCTCGACGCGGAACACTATCTCGAAGGCATTCCCGAACATCTTCAGGCGTCAATCCAGCCACCGCCGGCGACCACATCGCCCTGATAGAACACGACGGCCTGACCGGGTGTGATCGCAATCTGCGGAGCATCGAACACGAGTTCGACGCGGCGATCTCCGATGACGCGTACAGCCGCGGGCGCGGCGCGGTGACGATGGCGGATCTGGGCCGTCACGGCGAGGGTGGCGCGGGGCTCGTCCATGATCCAGTTGACGTCTGACGCCGTCAGGGTCGTTCGCTCGAGCGCCGCCTTCGGTCCAACCACAACATGTTGATCCGCCGGGCTGAGCGCCAGCACGTACATCGGCGCGCCGCTCGGGGATGAGGGCAACCCCAGCCCCTTGCGCTGGCCGACGGTGAAGCGGTGAATGCCCTGATGGCGCGCCAGTACACGGCCGCTTTGATCCACCATCACGCCCTCGCGCGCGGTGTCGGGCGCGCGCTTCGCCACAAACGCCGCGTAGTCATCGTCGGGGATGAAGCAGATCTCGTGGCTGTCCGGCTTGTCCGCCACGGGCAGCCCATGAAGCCGCGCGTAGTCGCGCACCGCGCCCTTCGCTCGATCGCCGACCGGAAAGACGGCCCGCGCGAGCTGGGCCTGCGTCAGCGAGAAGAGGAAGTACGACTGGTCCTTGGCCGGGTCGGCGCCGCGGGCGAGCAGGTAGCGGCCGGTAGGCTCATCCAGCACGACGCGCGCGTAGTGACCGGTGGCGACGGCATCGGCGCCGAACCCGCGGGCGCGATCGAGCAGTGTGGCGAACTTCAGGTCGCTGTTGCAGCGCGCGCAGGGCAGCGGTGTGCGTCCGGACGCGTATTCACGCACGAAGTTCGACACGACCTGCTCGTCGAACTGCCGCTCGAAGTTCAGGATGTAATGCGGGATGTTGATGGCGGCGGCGACCCGCCGCGCGTCGTGCAGGTCGTCGAGGGTGCAGCAGCTGCCGAACGTCCGCTCGCCGCCGCTCTGCCCAGAAAAATCGTAGAGCTGCATCGACAGACCGATGACGTCATGGCCCTGCTCGGCCAGCACCGCCGCGGCGACCGACGAATCGACCCCGCCCGACATAGCAACTGCTATACGCATAGAAATTTGGTCATCTGGTCATCTCGTCATCTGGTCATTCCAATGTCATCTGGTCATTCCAATAGAGAAATCAATGACCAGATGACCAGATGACTAAATGACCAGATGCTGAGGCGCTGGTTTTTGCGTCAGCGAGCGCAGTTTCTCCACGACTCTCGGCAGCACGTCGATCACGCGATCGACTTCCTCTTCGGTCGAAAACAACCCGAGGCTGAAGCGCAGCGAATTCTGTGTGCGACGGGTGGGCAGCCCCATCGCGCGCAGCACGTGCGACGGCTCCAGCGTGCCGGACGAACAGGCCGACCCGGTCGAGACGGCAATGCCTTCGAGATCCAGCGCGATCAACAGGCTCTCGGCTTCGACGCGGTCGAAGCTGATGTTGGTTGTGTTGGGCACGCGGCGCGTTCGCTCGCCATTGACCACCGTGCCGGGGACCGCGCGCAGGATCCCGTCCTCCAGCCGATCCCGCAATGCGCCGACACGTGCGCCTTCGGACGCGAGCTTGCCGATCGCCAGCTGCGCGGCGACACCCATTCCGGCCAGCGCCGGAACATTCTCCGTTCCCGCGCGGCGGCTGCGTTCATGTTTACCGCCGGTCAAAATCGGCTGCATACGCGTGCCGCGCTTGATCCACAACGCGCCTGCGCCTTTGGGACCGTTGAACTTGTGCGCCGACAACGACAGCAGATCGACCGCGAGCGACCGGACGTCGACCGGGATCTTGCCGACCGATTGCACCGCGTCGGTGTGCATGAGCGCACCCTGCTCGTGCGCGATCGCGGCCAGCTCCGCGATCGGCTGAATCGTGCCGATCTCGTTGTTCGCGTGCATCACCGACACGAGGGCCGTGTCCGCGGTCACGAGCTCTCGCAACCGATCGGGATCGACGATGCCGGTGTGATCGACGGGAATCAGGGTCGTCTGCCATCCACGCCGCGCCAGCGCCTTGAACGTGTTCAGCACGGCCTCGTGTTCGATGCCGCTCGCAATCAGATGACGGCGCCTGCTCGGCTCGAGCGCATCGGCCGCGCCGCGGATGGCGAAATTGTCGGACTCGGTCCCGCCGCTCGTATAGACAATCGCCGAGGGGTCGGCGTGGATCAGCGCCGCGACCGCCGAGCGCGCTTCGTCGATCGCGGCTTTGGCCCGCTGTCCGAAGTGATGCACGCTCGACGCGTTGCCGAACTGGTCGCGCGTCGACACGGTAACGGCCTCGATCACCTCGGGCGCGAGGGGGGTCGTCGCGTTGTAGTCGAAATAGACGCGCATCATGAACCCCCTATTGTACTCGGCGGGGACCGCCGCGTGGTTCCACTCTTGGTGAAGGGCGAAATCCCGCAACCATCGGTAACAAAAGGACTAGACAACTTTAGAGGCCTTCCTTATACTGGCAGGACTTACCATCCCCGGCTCACACGGCAGCAACCCTGGCGCCCTGGGAAAAGGACAGGCGGAGGATTACATGTGGAAACGCGATGAAGCGGTCCGACCGGCGAGCGGACAACCGACGGCGGCCCCTCAGCCGCACGTCCCAACATCCACCGGGGCTCCTGATCATCGAGCCGCGGCGACCCATGGCATGGAGAAGGATATTGTGAACATCGGAAAATCGGTCGTCATCAAGGGCGAGCTGAACGGGAGTGAGGACCTGACCATCGAGGGCCATGTCGAGGGGACGATTCAGCTCCGCGATCACGTGCTGACGATCGGTCCCAACGGCCGCATCAAGGCGCAGGTGTTCGCCAAATCGGTCATCGTGCTCGGCGAAGTGACCGGCAACGTGACGGCGAGCGACAAGGTCGACATCCGGGACAACGGATCGGTTGACGGCGACATCATCTCGCCGCGGGTCGCGATTGCCGAAGGGGCGCATTTCCGCGGCACCGTCGACATGCAGCGCAAGGCCGCCGCGCCCGGGCAGCCCAAGCCGGCGACGGCTCCGCAGCCTGCCGTCTCGGCGGCGCCAGCGACGGCTCCGAACCCGCCAGCCCCGACGGGCCACCAGCGTGTCGGTGTCTAACGGAAGTCAGAAGTTAGAAGGCAAGAGGCAAAGTGAAGTTGAGAAGTTTCCTTTTGCCTTTTAACTTTTGCCTTTTTCTATGGGCCTGCTAGACCGCATCGCAGCCCGCAGAAGCGAGCCCGACGCGTCCGAGGCTGCGACGGCGGCGGCCGACGATCCCGTTTTCTCCACCAAAGTCCTTTGTAAATTTCTCGCCTGCCTGACATCGCACGACTCGCCGGTCCTGCTGGATCTCGGACCGGTCGTCGGCAGCAACGTGAGCTTCTTCGGCGAACAGCTTGGCTGCAAGATTCTCGTCGAGGACATCTTCAGCGATGTCGAGCGACACACCCGCGCCCAGACGATCGACGCGCTGCCGGCGTTCCTGACGTCGCGTTTTGCGCAGCTGTCCGGATCGGTCGACGGCGTGCTGTGCTGGGACATCTTCGACTACCTTCAGCGTCCCGCCGCGCAGGCGCTCGCCAACCAGCTCACGCGCGTGCTGCGGCCTGACGGCGCGCTGCTCGGTTTCTTCGGCACGACGCCCGCCGCCGCCGCGCGCTACACGAAGTACATCATCGTCGACGAGGTCAACCTGAAATACCGGTCGTACCCGGCCGCGCGGGGCCGCCAGACGGTGCTCCTCAACCGCGACATCATCCGGTTGTTCCCGTCGCTAGGCGTGTCCGATTCGGTGCTCCTCAAGAACAACCTTCGCGAGATCATGTTCAGAAAACCTGCCTGAGTGATAGCATCTCCGGCCGCACGCGAATGATGGACTTCGATCTCACCGAGGAGCAGAGTCTGCTCGAGCGGTCGGTGCGTGAGTGGGCCGGCCGCGAGGTCGCGCCAGGGATTCACGATCTCGATCGCGAACACCGCTTCGATCCCGCTGTCCTGTCGGGTATGGCGTCGCTTGGACTGCTCGGCATCTCGGTGCCGCAGCAGTACGGCGGCGCCGGCATGGATTACATCTCGCTCGGCCTCGCGAGCGAGGAGCTCGAATACGTGGACACGTCGCTTCGCGTCATCATGTCGGTTCACGCGGGCCTCAACTGCCTGACGCTCCTGACCTGGGGCAGCGAGGACCAGAAGCAGCGCTATCTCGTGCCCCAGGCGCAGGGGAAGAAGATCGGCGGCTACGCCCTCACCGAGCCGTCGGCCGGCAGTGACGCGCGTGCCATCCAGTCCGTCGCGATTAAGAAAGGCGATCGGTATTTGCTGACGGGTGAGAAGACGTGGATCTCGCTCGCCGACGTCGCGGATAATTTCCTCGTATTCGCGTGGACGGATCTCCAGAAAAAGAAGGATCGCGACCCCTCAGGAATCGGCGCTTTCATCGTCGAGCGCGCGTTCAAGGGATTTTCGAGCACCCCGATGAAGGAAAAGTGGGGAATTCTGGCCGGCAACACCGGCTCGTTCAAGATGGAGGACGTGGAAGTCCCCGACGCCAACCTGCTGGGCCAGCCGGGCGAAGGCTTCAAGATCGCGATGTTCGCGCTCGACCAGGGACGGTTCACCGTGGCCGCGGGCGCCACCGGGCTGATTCGTGCCTGCCGCGATGCCAGCGTCAAGTACGCGGCAGAGCGCCGGACCTTCGGCGTCGAGATCGGGCAGCATCAACTGGTGAAGGAAATGCTGGCGCAGATGGAGTCGGACTATCAGGTCTCGCGGCTGCTCTGGCTGCGCGCCGGCTGGCTGAAGAACCAGGGCCGCCGCAACACGCGCGAGACGGGTCTCGCCAAATGGTTCGCCACCGTCGCTTCGGAGCGGGCCGCGGGCGACGCCGTGCAAATCCACGGCGCCAACGGGTACTCGGATGAGTATCCGGTCGGCCGCTTCTACCGTAACTGCAAAGGCGCCGTCATCTACGAGGGTACGCGCGAGGTCCACAAACTGATGCAGGCCGACTACCTGCTCGGCTACCGTTCGGACCGGCCCACCCGATGTGAGCTGCCGCCCTATAGGGAAGTGAAAACTTAGAACTGAAAACTCAAAAGGACCGCGATGGATTCAGACCTCTCGCTCGAATTTCTGCGCGTCGTCGAACAGGCGGCGATCGCCTGCGCGCACACGATGGGGCAGGGCGACCGCCACAAATCCGACCACGTCGCGGTCGAGGCGATGCGGCAGGTCATGGACACGGTGCCCATCGACGGCACGATTGTGATCGGTGAGGGCGAGCGCGACGAGGCGCCGATGCTCTTCATCGGCGAGAAAGTCGGGCTGCCGCATGCCAAGGGCGCAAAGCCGACCGAGGCGCACTACGACGCCGTAGACATCGCCGTCGATCCGCTGGAAGGCACGAACCTCTGCGCGACCGGCGCTCCCAACGCGATTGCGGTCCTTGCCGCGTCGGACAAGGGCGGCCTGCTCCACGCGCCCGATCTCTATATGGAAAAACTGGTCGTCGGCCCGAGCTCGAAGGACGCCGTCGATCTCGACGCGCCGGTTCACGAGAACCTGAGGGCGATCGCACGCTGTCTCGGGCGCCATGTCGAGGACCTGGTCGTCGTCGTTCTCGAGCGGCCGCGCCACGAACAGTTGATTGCCGACATCCGCGCCACTGGCGCGCGCATCCGTCTGATTGGGGACGGCGATCTGTCCGCGGGCATCGCGGCGGCCGTGGTCGGTTCGGGCGTGCATGCGGTGATGGGCACGGGCGGGGCGCCCGAAGGCGTGCTGTGCGCCGCGGCGATGCGGTGCCTGAACGGCGACATCTTCGCCCGCCTCGTTGTCAGCAAGCCGGAGCACGAAGCGCGCTGCCGTGCGATGGGGATCAAGGACATCAAGAGGATTTACCGCGCCAAAGATCTGGCCCCGGGCGAGGAGGTCATTTTTGCGGCGACCGGCGTCACCGACGGATCACTGATGCGCGGCGTCCGGTTTTTCGGCGACGGCACCCGGACGAGCTCGCTGATCATGCAGAACGCGCCCCACCGGATCCGCTTCATCGACAGCATTCACGTCACGACGCGCGGCAACGTGAAGATCAGGTTCTAAGGCAGGCCGGTTTCGGGACACATGGCCGGCACGATTGCGCTCGAGGAGCATTTCGCCATCCCCGACACGCTGCGCACATCGCAGAAATACGCGGTGGACGACTCGTGGCCCGACCTGCAGAAACGGCTGCTGGACCTCCACGACCTCCGACTGTCGGAGATGGACCGACATGGAATCGACCTCGCGATCCTGTCGCTGAACGCCCCCGGCATTCAGGAGATCCACGACCCCGGCGAGGCGGTCGCCGTGGCCCGGCGCGCCAACGATCGGCTCGAAGAAGCCGTCCGCGCGGAGCCGGATCGATTCGCCGGTTTTGCCGCGCTGCCGATGCAGGATCCGGAGGCGGCCGCAACCGAGCTCACGCGCTGCGTGACGCGGCTCGGGTTCAAGGGCGCGCTGGTCAACGGCTTCTCTCAAGTGGGCAGCCCCGGCCATGTTGTCTACTACGACGACCCGTCGTATCTGCCGTTCTGGGCGACGGTCGAGGAGCTCGGGGTTCCGTTCTATCTGCATCCGCGTGATCCGCTCCCGGCCCGCGAGCCGATCTACGACGGACACCCGTGGTTGCTCGGTCCGGTCTGGGCGTTCGGCGTCGAAACCGCCACTCATGCGCTGCGGCTGATGGCCAGCGGCCTGCTGGACCGCTTCCCACGGCTCACGATCATCCTCGGGCATCTCGGCGAAGGCCTGCCGTACAACATCTGGCGTGTGGACCATCGCCTTGCCAAGTCATCTCGGGGTATGCGTGCGCGACGAACCATGCGCGAGTACCTCCGCGCGAATTTCTATCTCACGACGAGCGGCAATTTCCATACGCCCACACTCGTCGACGCGCTGGCGGAGATGGGCTCAGATCGCGTGTTGTTCTCGGTGGACTATCCGTTCGAGAGCACGGTCGATGCCGCGACCTGGTTCGACCATGCGGAGATTCCGGAGGCCGATCGCGCGAAGATTGGCCGCCAGAACGCAGTCGCGCTATTCAAATTGCAATGCTAGAGGGGCTCGCCGGGTCGCGCAGACCCCGCCAGCCACGCGCGACCCTCACTGTAGAGTTTTTGCACCTCTGGTCCTCGCAGGCCCGGCAACCCCTGTTTGACAGTGAATCCGTTCTTCGATTGCAGGTAGGCGAGGTGCCGATAGCCTTCGGGGAATCGTGCAAGCTGTGCGGCGTCGAGCACGAGCGTCGCTGACGGATCGACGGGATCGAGCCGGTCTTTTTCGTAGATCGGCTGGCGCCTCACGATCGCCCACCGGCCGTCGCGCTTCTCGAAGAAATCGTAGAAGCGGCCCGTGCACACGACGTCGGCCAGCACGCCGTCCACCAGCGCGCGCTGGTCGATCGTCATCTTGACCTGCGAGACCGCGCGCACGCCGACCACGTCGCACGTGAACCCGCTTAGACGATGCAGGATGTTGACGCCCTTGTCGAATCCTTCGCGGCTGACGTCGATGAACCGCCGCGCCGGTCCCTGAAACCAGGTCGCCGTCATCCAGCCGTCCGTGTGCCACACGGTCGCAAAGCGGTCCCAGTCGCCGGCGTCGCGCCACAGCACCCAGTTTTCGACGGTTTCGCGGATCGCGAGCCGGTCGGCGGCGAGTTGATCGGACATGCTGCCTCCGTGTACTGCACAATGCCGAATGCCGAGTGCATTGCGCATTGCGCCTTGTGCACTGCGCCATCAGGTTGTCGCGACGATCTTGTTTTTCATCGTCCCGATGCCTTCAATCTCGGTTTCGAGGAGATCGCCGTCGTTCAGATATTCCGGCGGAGTCCGGCCGAGACCGACGCCTTCGGGCGTGCCCGTGGCGATGATGTCGCCCGCATCGAGCGTCATCCCGCGCGACAGGAACTCGAGAATCACGTCGACCGGAAAGATCATGTCGGCGGTCGTCGCGTCCTGCTTCACCACGCCGTTGACGCGACAAGAGATGCGCTTGTTCTGCGGATCGCCGAACTCATCGGCCGTGACGACGAGCGGTCCCATCGGACAGCAGCCGTCCAGACTCTTGCCCTTGAACCATTGCACGTGCTTCAGCTGCACATCTCTGGCCGAGACGTCGTTGATGATGGTGTACCCGAACACATGGGGGAGCGCCCTGGCGCGCACCAGGTTCTTCGCCTTCATCCCGACGATGACCCCCAGTTCCGCCTCGTAGTCCAGTTGTTCGGTCACCGCGAGGTCCCACGGCACGTCATCGTACGGGCCGTTCACCGTCGTCGGCGTCTTGGTGAAGAACACCGGCACTTCGGGAATCTTGAAGGGGCGGTCGCGCGCACGTGCGGCTTCCTGGATGTGGCTGACGTAGTTCTGGCCCAGACAGAAAATGTTCTTGCGCGGCCGCGGGGTCGGCGCGTGGAGGCGGACGCCGGCGAGCGGGTGGGTCTCCGACGAAGGCTCGCGATCGAGCAGACCCGCCATGCGTTGCCACGCGCTGGGACCCGCATCAATGAGCTCCGCCAGCGAGCCGGGACAGGCGCCGGGCCATTTCGCCGCCACCGCTTTCTTCACATCCACGACGGTCTCGCCGCGGACGCTGCCCAACCGCGCGGTGGGATCGGCGGGAAGGGAGTACGTCACGTATTTCATCGCTGGGTCCTCATGTCTCGCCAAAGTCTATCGCAGCGCCTTGGTTTTCCATCGCGATCTGAAACATTGGATCGGGGCGATTCCCCGCAACTCTTTGCAATATCAGCGTGTTGACAACCCCGGTCTCCTGCTATACTCGCCCGCTGTCGCAACATTTTTGTCTGGGTAACTGCGGATCCGTCCGCCTGGCCTGGGAAGAAAGAGGAGGCGCGATGAAGCGCGTTCTGAGTGATCTGTTCGGAGC
>JBGPKK010000071.1:0-21087 GCA_041485905.1 Vicinamibacteria bacterium | reverse complement strand
GCCCGGGTTGCTGACCGCCTTTACCGGGTAAATGCTGAACAGCACAACACCTGAGATGGCATTGATCCAGAAGCCCGCGTACATCAGGGGGAAGAACTGTTCCATCGGTGCCAGCGGCAGGCGGGACGCAACGCCGAGGATCCGTAGATAGACCGCCGTGCTGAGGCCCACCAGGACTGCCATGCCGATTGCGTGAAGCACGAGAGGCATTTCGTACAACACGGCACTCTCTTTAATCGATATGGCGACGCTGCTGTGTTCGAGCCAAACGAAAAACTCCATCGTGCTCCTCATTTCGTTGACTTTGAATGTTCGAGCCGGTGACGGCCGGCCGTCACGTCGGCTGGCATTCAGCAACTATCGAGCCAGCAAGATCGCCCTTCGTGGTGCTGGGGCTGAGCCGCTCGTTCAAAGAATGCGAGGCGTGGCAGGAAAGCCGCCGCGTCGCGGCGGAAGTTCGAAGTCAAGAGCAAAAGCAAATTCGCGTCACGCGATGTGCGCGCCGGTCGTTTCCACGTAGACCGCATACAGCGACTGACTCGCGGCCATGAACAGCCGATTTCGCCGCTGACCGCCGAAGCAGACATTGGCGCACGTCTCCGGCAGGCGAATCATGCCGATGCGCTCACCGCTTGCGGCAATCACCTGAACGCCGGGCCGTGCTCCAGCCCAGATGTTGCCGTCCGCGTCGCAGCGGATCCCGTCGGCGGCTGACGGCGCTCCCGTCCCTGGAATGTCCAATTGAATAAACCGCTTCCCGTTGCGCAAGGCCTTGCCGTCGACATCCCAGACCCTGATCTCGCGCGGCATCCCGGTGTCGGCCACATAGAGTTTCTTGTAATCCGGCGAGAAACAAATCCCGTTGGGCCCGCCGGGCTCGTCGGTCACCTTTTCGATCTGTCCGGTCTTTGGATCCGCGCGATAGACTGCCTCCTTCAGCTCCTGCTCGCTCTTGAAGCCCTCGTAGTTTCCGCGGATGCCGTAGATCGGATCGGTGAACCAGATGCCGCCATCGGGATGCACAACGATGTCGTTCGGAGAATTCAGCCGCTTGCCCTGAAACTTCTCGGCGATGACGGTCACGCTGCCGTTGGGCTCGTAGCGGACGACGCGCCGGCCTCCGTGCTCGCACGAAAGCTGACGTCCTTCGTAATCGAACGTGTTGCCGTTGCTGTAGCCTGACGGATTACGGAACATCGTCACGCGGCCGTCCTCTTCGATCCAGCGCATCTGGACGTTGTTCGGGATGTCGCTCCAGACGAGATAGCGTCCAACGCCGTTCCACGCCGGCCCTTCCGCCCACAGCGTACCGATGTGCAGCCGCTTGATCGTCGTGTTGCCGACGATGTAGCGGCGGAAGCGGGGATCGAGCGCGATGATGTCGGGATCGGGATACTGGAGCGGTTCGAGCTTCGACCAGTCGCGCGGCGTCGGGACCGGCGAAACTTGAGGCGGTGGCCCCTGCGCGGCGACCGCGGGGGCGAGGGCGAGGGCGCCCAGTGTGGCCAGAAACGAGCGGCGGTCCCATTGTTCCTGCGAGCTCCGGCAGCGATTCGGTGTGGTCATGAGGCGTATGTATACCGCGAATCGGTTCGAAGCTGTAGACTGGCGTCGATGATCGCGAAAAACCGCGCAACCTGCAGCACGCCGAGTACGCGCGGTCTCGCGGTCGCTGCGTGCGTCATGCTTGTTGTCGTCCCGATCGCGGGCCGTCTGGCGTTCCAGGCGCGTCCCGCGGCGGTCCGCTCGCAGCTTGTGTGGCTCGATCGTGCGGGCAAGCGAGCCGGGGTTCTGGGCACGCTGGCCGACTACGGCAACGTGGAGCTGTCGCCCGACGGGCAACGCGTCGCAGTCGCCGTCCTGGATCAGACGCGCGGGACCCACGACATCTGGATGTACGACATCGCCACCGGACGTCCAACGACGTTCACGTCCAATCCGGCCGATGAGAACTGGCTGATCTGGTCGCCCGACGGAAAGCGCGTGGTTTTCAACTCACAACGCGGCGGCGGGCTCGATCTGTATCAGTCGAGGTCGACCGCAGGGAGCCCGGAAGAGGTTCTGCTCGTGGACCGGGACGCCAAATGGCCGGTGAGCTGGTCGCCGGATGGCCGCTTCATCTTGTACGTGATTAGCGGCCGCGCGACCGGCAACGATATCCTGGTTCTGCCTCTCTCCGGCGATCGCCAGCCGTACCCGTTTCTGCAGACTGCGGCCGCAGAGAACTGGGCCGCGTTCTCGCCCGACGGCCGTTGGGTCGCGTACAGCTCGGACGAATCGGGGCAATCGGAAGTCTACGTCGTGCCGTTTCCAGCCGGGTCCAGACGGAAGTGGCAGATTTCGAGCGGGGGAGGCTCTCAGGCGCGCTGGCGACGCGACGGCAGGGAATTGTTCTATCTGACGCCCGGCAGGATGCTGATGTCCGTGACGGTGAGCGGATCGGGATCGGACTTCACCGCCGCCTCGCCCCAAGCCTTGTTCGAGATGCGGTATGCCTACGCGCAATACCACGCATTCGCCGTCACGCCCGACGGCCAGCGGTTCCTCGTCAATTCGGCCATCGTCGTGCCCGGCGCTCCCGCCGTCGTGGCGCATTAGAGCGCGGGCCGTCCCGCTTTTCTACCCGCGTCCGCGCCGTGGAGAGCTCGACGCGCTGGAGACGACCGGCAGCTTGAAATCGATCGGCCGTCCGTTGCGCAGCACTCTCACCGTGACCGTCGATCCAACTTTCGCATCGGCCACGAAGCGGAAGAACTGCGACGGGTCGTCTACCGCCTGACCGTTGAACGAGACGATGACGTCCCCCGGCCGCAGACCGGCTTGGTATGATTCGGAGCTCGGGAACATCCGCGAGATGACTGCGCCATTGGTGGTCGGCGCGCCGACTTCCTCCGCCAACTGATCGGTGAGCCTCTCGATACTGAGCGGACCGATCGATCCGCGCCGCACCTCACCGAACTTCATCAGGTCGTCGACGATCCGGCGGGCCAGGTTGCTGGAGACGGCGAAGCCAATGCCCTGGTAGCCGCCGCTCTCGGTGAAGAGGCCGGTGTTGATGCCGATCAGCTCGCCGCGCGCGTTGATGAGCGCCCCGCCCGAGTTCCCGCGATTGATCGCCGCGTCGGTCTGAATGAAGTCCTCGTAGTCGGCGAATCCCAGTCCGCTGCGCCCGACGGCGCTCACGATGCCGGCGGTGACCGTCTGATTGAGCTGGTAGGGACTGCCGATCGCGAGCACCCATTCGCCCACTTTCAGCTGATTCGAGTCGCCCCACGGCACAACCGGAAGCCCTCTCACGTTGATCTTGAGCAGCGCGATGTCTGTCGTCGGATCGACGCCGACGACCCGGCCCTTGATCGCGCGCTTGTCCGGCAGCGCGATCGTGATCTCGCTGACGTTCTCGCCCACCACGTGATTGTTGGTGACGACGTACCCGTCCGAGGAGATGATGACGCCGGATCCGAGGGACAGCGATCGGCGGTCGCGCGATCCCTCGTCGCCGTCGCCGAAAAAGTACCGGAAGAACGGATCGGTGAGGCCGTTGGGCGTACGCACGACTTGCAGCGACGAGATGTTGGCGACGCCCCGCACGGCGCTTCCGGCGATGCGGGTAAAGTCCGGGGCGCCGACCGGCGCCAGTGTCGGCGCGGCCGCCGGGCGCGCAGGCGCAGTCTGAAACGCGGTCGTCGGCGACTGCGGCGTTTCCGCGCGGCTCTCCGACGCGGTCCGCATCCGGCCGGTCACCACGAGCCCGGCGGTGAAGCCGGCAACGAGAAGAATGGAGGACAGCCCGACTCGTCTCAACATCTATGTCACTTCGATGCGTGGGACGTCGCGCAGCGAATCCCACCGCGTGAACGCCACGTTTCGCATCGTAGCATGAGTGGGCATGAGCGTTCGGTCGCGACCATATGTGCTACGATTCCAAGGATATACAGGCGCCGACCATGGCATCATCCATTCAAGCGACGCGGCTCCGTAAGGGCATGCTCATCAAGCGCGGGAACGACCTGTTCCGCATTCTCGAGCTGCACCACCTGACCCCCGGCAACAAGCGAGCGCACATCCAGGTGAAGATGCGCAACATCCGTACGATGGCGCTCGCCGACGAGAAGTTTCGGGCGGAAGAGGACATCGAGCGGGCAATCCTGGACGAGCGCGAGATGCAGTATCTGTACAACGACGGCGATCACTACTACTTCATGGATACGTCCAGCTACGAGCAGATCCACATCTCGACCGAGGCGCTGGGCGATTCGGTGAGCTATCTGATCCCAGAAGCGACGATCCGCGTCGAATTCTACGACGTGGAGCCGGTCGGCATCGAGCTGCCGCCGACCGTCGATCTCCTCGTCAAAGAAACCGCGCCGGGGATCAAAGGAGCGACCGCGAGCGCGCAGGTCAAGCCGGCGACCCTCGAAACCGGCCTCGTCATCCAGGTCCCGCCGTTCGTCAACGAAGGCGACCGGGTCCGGGTCAGCACCGAGACCGGGGAATACCAGTCACGAGTCTGAGATTGCAGAGTTCAGATTGAAGATTGAAGATTGATTGGACTCGCCAATCTGCAATCAATCTAAAATCTGCAATCTTCAATCTGAACTTCAAGGTTTCGTCATGGATATCCCCACGAAACAAACGCACCGCGGCTGGATCGAGGTCATCACCGGCAGCATGTTCAGCGGCAAGAGCGAAGAGCTCATTCGCCGGCTGCGCCGCGTGCAGATCGCCCGGCAAAAGGTGCAGATCTTCAAGCCGATCGTCGACGACCGCTTCAGCGAAGACCACATCGTCTCGCACAGCGACATGCGGATTGGGTCGCAGAACGTAGCGAGCTCGGACGATCTCGTCAGGCTCGTTGCCTGCGAGACCGAAGTCGTGGGGATCGACGAAGGACAGTTCTTCGACGCCAACCTGCCGGCGGCGTGCAACACGCTCGCCGACAGCGGCAGGCGCGTCATTGTCGCGGGTCTGGACCAGGACTACCTCGGACGCCCGTTCGAGCCGATGCCGCAACTGCTGGCCATCGCCGAGTACATCACCAAGACGCTCGCTATCTGCGTTGTCTGCGGCGACCCCGCGAATCATACGCAGCGGCTGGTCGCCAGCAGCGACCGCGTGCTGGTCGGCGCCCACGGCTTGTACGAGGCGCGGTGCCGGCACTGCTTCGATCCGATGCGGGCGGTCGCGAAAACGGTTTAGACCTGGGCACTCTGGATAGAATCGGTCCGTGGGTGTGCAACCGTATCTCGCAGGCCTTCTCGTTCTGTTCGGCGCGGGGTTCCTCGTCGCCAACGCCCTTCTGATCCTCGAGTACGTGCGGTTCCGCCGCCGGCGCCGCGGCGCGCTGCTCATCTGGCCGAGCCCCAAACCGCCGTATTACGGGCTGGCGCTGGGGATCGGCGTCGTGCTCGGGCTGCTCGTGTTCTACAAGCTCGTGGTGTTGCACCGGCAGGCCTTCGGCGAGTCGATGATGTTTCTCTACTACGCGTACCTGCTGCCGCTCAATCTTCGGATCCGGCGGGGGTTTTACGAGGACGGCATCTGGGCCGACTCGTCGTTCATTCCCTACCACGAGGTGGGCGGCATCAGCTGGCGCGAGGGCGAGCACCAGGTGACGCTGATCGTCATCTCACGATTGCGCAATCTTGCCCGTCGTCTCGCAGTTCCTCTCGAGCATTACGCCGCCGCGCGCCGCCTGTTGCGCGACAAGATCGCGAAACACGACATCCATTTCATGGGAACGGGCCTGGATCTGGGGGAGCATGACGAGCGCGAGGATGTCTAGGCACGCCCCTGAAGGGCGTGCCCTACATATAGGGAAGGTGTGCCCTACATGTAGGGGACGGTCTTTAGACCGTCCCGCGACTGACCGATAAGAGTGGGGTATGGCTGCACGAGCGACGTGGAAGGGCTTCCTCAAGATCAGCCTGGTGAATATCCCCATCAAGGTGTTCCCGGCGACTGAATCGAGCGGGACGATCTCGTTCAATCAACTCCACGGCGAGTGCCAGACCCGCATCCAGCAGAAGCGCTGGTGCCCGCACTGCAGCCGCGAAGTGCCGAATTCGGAGATCGTCAAGGGCTACGAGTTCGAGAAGGGGCGGTACGTCGTCTTGTCGGAGGACGACTTCGACAAGGTGCGCCCCGAATCGACGCGCGTGATCGATCTCGTCCAGTTCGCCGCCGACTCGGCCATCGATCCCATCTACGTCGATCGCGCGTACTATCTGGCGCCCGACGGTCCGATGGCCGCCGATGCGTTTGCCGTGATGCGCGAGGGGATGAAAGGGAAGGTCGGCATCGGCAAGCTCGCATTGTATGGACGCGAATATCTGGTCGCTGTCCGGCCCAGGCAGCGCGGCATCGTGATGTACACGCTGCATCACGCGGCAGAAATTCGGAGCATCGACGCGGTCGAGGAGTTGAGTTCAGTGAGCGCCTCGGTGAAGCCGGAGGAGATGAAGCTCGCCCGGCAGATCATCAGCACCTTCGAAGGGCCGCTCAACCTGAAGGACTACAAAGACGAGTACCGCGAGGGCCTGCAGCGGATCATCGACGCGAAGATCGCCGGTGAGGAGATCGTGGCGCCGCAGGTCGAGGCGCCGGCACGGGTCGTGAACCTGATGGACGCGCTGCGGAAAAGCCTCAACGCCGTCAGCGCCGGCAAGAAAAAGCCCGCCAAAGCCTCCGTCGCCAAGCCCGCCGCCGCCGCGAAGCGCAAACGGGCGTAGAGAATCGGGTAGACTCTCCTTTTTTCCAGGAGGCGCTCCATGAAACGCTGCCTTATCGCCCTGGTCTTGCTCGGCGTGGCTCCGGCCTTCGCCCAGCAGCCCGTCGCCGAGATCCCATACACCGCCGATGCCGAGTTCCTCAAGCTGCCGGCCGATTTCAATCTGGGCGAAGCGGCGGGAGTTGCCGTCAACTCGAAGGGCCACGTCTTCGTCTTCCACCGCGGGAACACCACGGGCCCGGCGTTCGGCGCCACCGCGGCGCAGCTCCTGGAGTTCGACAAGGACGGAAAGTACCTGCGCGAGATCGGCCACAATCTGTACGCCTTCTCGTACGCGCATACTGTGCGCATCGACCGCGACGACAACATCTGGACCGTGGACAAAGGGTCGGACATGGCCGTGAAGTTCAATCCCGCCGGTCGCGTCATGATGGTGTTCGGGCGCAAGAAGGAAGCATCGGACGAAGCGGTGCCCTGGACCCGGGTCACGCCGCCTCGCGCGCACGTCGACGGTAATTTCCGCCAGCCGACCGATGTTACCTGGGACACGCAGGGAAACATCTTCATCAGCGACGGCTACATCAACTCGCGCGTCGCCAAGTACGACAAGAACGGCGACTGGGTGAAGTCGTGGGGCGAGAAGGGGACCAGGCCGGGCGAGTTCGATACGCCGCACAGCATCGCGGCCGACGCGCGCGGGAACATCTACGTCGCGGACCGCGGCAACCGCCGCATCCAGGTTTTTGATCCCGACGGCAAGTTCCTGCGCGAGATGAAGGTGACCGACGTGCCGGTCCCCGCCGATGCGCATCCGGCGATCGGCAATCGACCCGCCGCGGAGACCGCAGCGACGCAGCTTCCGGGCGCGCCATGGGCCGTGTGCATCACGCCGGGCCCGAACCAGGTGCTCTACATGTCGGATGCCTATCCGGGCCGGGTGTACAAGCTCACCCTCGACGGCAAGCTGCTCGGCGTGCTCGGAAAAGCCGGCAAGCAGCCGAAGCAGTTCGGTTGGATACACGAGATCGCGTGCCCGTCAGAGAACGAGCTGTACGTCGCCGAGGTTCTCAACTGGCGCGTGCAGAAGCTCACGCTGCGTCCGGATACGCGGCAGACCGCGAGCCGGTAAGAAAGTTCAAAGTTCAGAGTTGGAAGGGGAGTGCGCCGATGCCCCATGTCCGGCACGCTCCCGATCCGCGCGCACGCCTTCGCGCCTGGTGGCTGCGCCGCCAGGGCCTGCCTCCCGCGACCCTGCCAAAGACAATTGAGGCCTGCGTGCGCCAGGCTGGCTGGCTCGCGACGTCAGGCTCGACCGGCGTCTCGGCGATGCGAAGCTCTCCGCTGTTGATCCACCGGCGAGGCGCGCGAAGCGACTCGCGTTTTGCCGGGCCAGATAACGCGAGCCATGTTGAAGCGTCTCTGTGACCGCAACGAGTGGAAGTTCTTCGCGGTGCTGCCGAAGGCGGACGGCCGCCTCGCCGTCGTGTGGTGGCTCGCCCTGCTGCTTCGCGGCGTCCTGCCTGCGGTCTTCGCGATTGCCATGGGGGTGCTCGTCGCGGCCGTGCAGCGCGGCGACAGCCTGATCGGCCCGCTCGCGCTCGCCGGTATCGTCTTCGTCCTCCTGCAGGTTCTGGCTCCGATTCAGACCGCCGTCAGCCACAACCTCGGAGACCGGACGGCGGCCTGGCTCTATGACCGCCTCACCCGCGCATGCGTGCGTCCTCCCGGCATGGCGCACCTCGAGGATCCCCGCCTGACCGCCGATCTCACGGTTGCGCGCGACTTCGACCTCGGCATGACCGGTCCGCCGCTGTCCTACGGGTTGGACTTCATCGCGGGCGGGCTGGTGGAAATGATCGGCGGCCTTTCTGCGGCCCTCGTGCTCGTCGGCTACGCGTGGTGGGCGCCCTTGGTGCTCGCCGGCGCCTGGCTTGCCACGCATTGGCTCCTTCGCGAGAGCGCCATCTGGCACGACCGCAACACCGACGAAGTCCGCAGCGCGCAGCGCGACGCCGACTACGCGTACCGGCTGGCGGTGGATCCACCGGGCAGCAAGGAGCTGAGACTGTTCGGTCTGGTCGGCTGGACGATCGATCGCTTCATCGCGCGCCGCACGAAGCTTCACCAGCTCCAGTACCACGCCACCCGTTTGCGCGAGCGTCCGCTGCTCTGGAGCCTGCTGCTGGTCACCGGCGCCAACGTGATCGTCTTCTGGTCGCTGGCGAGCGCCGGCGCAGACGGCAGCCTCGATCTCGGCGGGATCGTCGTGTACGCGCAGTGCGCGGTCGGCACTTCGCTCATTGCGTTCGGCGGGCTGAACTGGGCGCTGGACGGTGCGGCGGCGCCAGTGGCCGCGGTGCTCCGCCTCGAGCCCGCGATGGCGCCTGCCGGCGCGTTACCGTCCGGCCGTCGTCTGGCGGATGGCCTTCCTGCGCGCGAGATTTGTTTCCGTGATGTGACCTTTGCGTACCCGGGCGGTCGGCCTGTCCTCGACGGCTTCGACCTCACCATTCCCGCCGGCTCGTCCCTCGCCATCGTCGGCCAGAACGGCGCGGGAAAAACGACGCTCGCCAAGCTCTTGTGCCGGCTGTACGACCCGCAGTCCGGCGCGATCGAAATCGATGGCGTGGACGTGCGTGAGCTCGACCTGTCGTCGTGGCGCACGCGCCTGACCGCGGTGTTTCAGGACTTCATTCGCTTCGAGTTGCCGCTGCGCGACAACGTCGCGCCCGGGGGCGCACCCGATGACGTCGTGCTGGAAGCGCTCGAGGCCGCCGGCGCATCGACGCTCGCGGGGCTCGACACGATTCTCGCTCGCGGCTACGAGGGCGGCACGGATCTGTCGGGCGGGCAATGGCAGCGTGTGGTGCTGGCGCGCGCGCTCTGCGCCGTGAAGCTCGGGGCGGCCGTGGTGCTGCTCGACGAGCCGACGGCGCAGCTCGACGTCCGCGGGGAAGCGGCGATTTTCGAGCGCATCCTTGCCGCGACCCGCCACTGCACGACGATCCTGATTTCACATCGCTTCTCGACCGTCCGCCAGGCCGATCGGATCTGCGTGCTCGAGCACGGCAGGGTGATCGAGCTTGGCACGCACGACGAGTTGATGGCCAAGGGGGGCCGCTACCGCACGATGTTCGATCTGCAGGCCCAGCGCTTTGGCGCCGAGGACGAAGAGGGGAAGAGCTATGACGTCTTCGTCTAAGCAACGCGCGGGTACGCCCGCCGACCTGCCGCCCGCGCTCTCGTCGATGTGGCGGCTGTGCAAGCTCGGCTACAGTCACGAACCAGGTCTGCTGCTCGCGGCCTTTACCCTCTCCCTGGTCTCGGCGCTGCCGGACGCGCTGCTCGCGCTCTGGTTCAAGCTGATTGGCGACGGCGTGCTCCAGGGCAACTGGAGCCTCGTCCGGATCGCGGCGGTGGCGCTGGGCGTATCGGCCACGGCCACCTGGTTCCTCCGCACCGTCAGCGCGCGCGTGCAGCGCCGCTTCCGCGACAAGGTCACGATCGCGCTCGAATCGCACGTGGCGCGGCTGCTGGCCTCGATCACGACGATCGCGCATCAGGAGCGGCCGGAGTATCTCGATCGGCTCGCCGTGCTCCGCGACCAGGTGTTCATGCTCGACCACATGTACATGTCGCTGTTTTCCACGTGCGGGTGGATGCTGCGGCTGGGCGTGACGGTTGCGCTGCTGATGTCGATTCACCCGGCGCTTGCCCTGCTGGCGCTGTTCGCGGCGCCGACTGTCGTCACGTCGACGTGGCGGCCCGCGGTCGAACGTGGCGCTTACGAGCGCGGCGCGCCGGCGGGCCGTCTGGCTCGCCATCTGTTCGACACCGCGACGACCGCGACGCCGGGCAAGGAAGTCCGCGTGACCGGCATCGGCGATCGCCTGATCAAGGAACGCCGTCTCGCCTGGGAGGTCTGGCACCGGCCGATCGCTCGTGCACGCTGGCGCTCGGCGGCGTGGCACACGATGGCGTGGGCGGTCTTCGGCGCGGCCTACGTGGGTGGCATCGTGTTCGTCTCGTCAGGGCTCCATGCGCCGGCGGGCGACGTGCTGCTGGCCCTCGCGGCCGGGTCGAGGCTGTCTTCGTACATTGGTGGGACCGTGGGCGAGATCGGCTTCCTGCGCGGTGTATGGATGGACAGCTCGAGGCGTCTTGCGTGGCTCGAGGACTATGCCGCGGCGCTCGTGTCGAATGCCGACCAGCCCGTGCCAGCGAGACTCGAGGAGGGCATCTGCTTCGAGCACGTCTCCTTCGCGTACCCCGGCACAGAGCGTCTCGTGCTCGACGACGTGAACCTCGAGTTGCCGGCGGGCACCGTGGTTGCCATTGTTGGAGAGAACGGGGCCGGGAAGACCACGCTGGTGAAGCTCCTTGCCAAGCTGTACGAGCCGACGGCCGGACGGATTCTCATCGATCGCACGGAACTGGCGCGCATCCGGGCGGACCTCTGGCGCGCCCGGCTGGCCGGAGCGTTTCAGGACTTCTTCCGCTTCGAGTTCATCGCGCGTCACACCGTGGGCGTGGGCGACGTGCCGCGTCTGGACGACGAGCCTGCGGTGGTGACGGCCGTTGGCCGCGCGGGTGCGGACGATGTCATCGTGAGGCTGACGGCTGGCCTCGACACGCAGCTCGGCCCGACGTGGCCTGATGGAGTGGAGGTGAGCTTCGGCCAGTGGCAGAAGCTGGCCCTGGCGCGCGGCTTCATGCGCGATCAACCGCTCGTGCTGGTGCTTGACGAGCCGACCGCGGCGCTCGACGCCGAGACTGAGCACGCGCTGTTTGAGCGCTATGCCGCGGCCCTACGCGGCGACCAGGGCGGCCGCATCACGATCCTGGTGTCACACCGCTTCTCAACGGTGCGGATGGCCGATCTGATCGTCGTTCTGGATGGCGCGCGTGTCGTCGAAGTCGGCACGCACGACGCGCTGATGGCGAAGCGCGGCCAGTATGCCGAGCTCTACGGCATCCAGGCCGCAGCCTATAAATGACACCGGGTGTGCTCTTACGAACCTAGTGACCTGTCTCTGCTGAAACAGTACTCCCGGTGGGACCCGCGCATTGGTACTGTTTCAGCGGAGACACTCCACTAGCGACGGATCAGTTGAGCGGCCAGGCCGAGCAGGCCCGGGCCGCTGGCGGTGGGATCGCCGAGCCAGCCGGGCGGCGTGAGCCACACGAACGCGAGGATGGCGATGACCCACAGATCGTACGGCAGGGTGGCGCGCTCGTCGGTCCAGAAGAACGCCCGATTGAACACCCCCCTGGCGCCCGCGCGTGAGGGCGGCGGCAGGTTGTTCAGCGCCAGGTACGTGTAGTAGATCCGATTCGCCACCGCCAGGATCGACAGGGCGAGGATCACCCAAAGGACCGCCGCCATCCGGTTCGTGAACGCGCCGATCATGAACAGGACGATCCGCTCGGGCCGCCCCATGAAGCCGACCTCGCATTTCTCCACCAGCGATTCGGCGCGGGCGCGCGCGTAGCTCGTCATGATCGAGAAGATCAGCGTGAGCGCGGCGACCATCACGTAGTCGCTCCGGCCCAGCTTCGAGTACAGGAAAATCAGGCCCGTCAGCAGCGCCAGATCCGAGAAACGGTCGAGCGTGGAGTCCCAGAACGCGCCGAACTGCGACTGCAGCTGGAGCTGGTGCGCCACCTTGCCGTCGATGAAGTCAAAAATGTTCGCGACGAGCATGATGACGCCGGCGAGGGTGAACCGCTGGAAGCCGAGCGCCCACGCGGCGGCGACGTTGACGATGACGCCGATGAGCGTCAGCGTGTTGGGATGAATCCGCAGCGCCACGCACGCGCGGATGATGGCGCGCAGCGGAAACATGCAGATCGCGCCGATTGCTCCGGTGAAGGTCATGCGCGGCTTCGGCGGTCCGACCTGCTGCGGCGTGTCGTGTTCGCGCGCCGGGATCGAGACTCCCACGGTGGTTGGCGTCGCGCGCCGTATAATAGAGGGTTCAGACACAGCCAGAAAACGCGACATAGTAACGTATGCCCATCCACGAACTCAAGGAGCAGATTGCCCGGCTGCCCGAGCAGCCCGGAGTGTATCTGTACTTCAACGCGGAGGGCGACACGATTTACGTCGGCAAGGCCCGGGCCCTCCGCGACCGCGTCCGCAATTATCTCGGTGCATCAGGCGCCGATCCGAAAACGGACGCGCTGCTGACTGAAGTCGCGCGTCTGGAAGTGATCGTCACCGACTCGGTCGTCGAGGCGCTCGCGCTCGAAAACAACCTCATCAAGCAGCGATCGCCCAAATACAACATCCTGCTCCGCGACGACAAGAACTATCCGTACCTTCAGCTGACGACCAACGAGCCTTTCCCGCGCGTGCTCGTCGCCCGTCGTGTCGAACGGGACGGAAGCTTCTATGCCGGACCGTTTCTGCCCGCGCATTTTGCACGCAAGACCATGTCGTTGACGCACCGCCTCTTCGGCATCCGGTCGTGCAACGAGGCCATCACCGGCAAGCGCGAGCGGCCCTGCCTGGAATACGACATCAAACGGTGCATCGCGCCTTGCGTCGACACGATTTGCGCGCCGGAGGAGTACGGCCGGGCCGTAAAGGTGACGCAGCTGTTCCTTGAAGGCAAGAACGAGGAGCTGGTCAAGACGCTCAGAGGCCGGATGGTCGAGGCCGCCGCGTCGGAGCGATTCGAAGAGGCCGCGCAGCTGCGGGACGCCGTCCGGACCGTGCAGACGCTTCACGACCGGCAGCAGAAGATGGCGACCGCCGAGCTCGGTCATCGCGATGTGTTCGGCATGAAGCGAGGTCCGGGAGGGGTGGTCGTCCAGGTATTTCAGGTCCGCAGCGGCCGCGTCGTGGAGCGGATCGAGCTCGGCACCGAGAGGGAGGCCAAAGACGTCATCGTCGGGTCGCGCGACGGCGAGGTGCTCGAAGCCGCGCTGCAGCAGTTCTACGAGCTGCGCGTCGCGCCGCCGGAGATCCATGTGCCGGCCGAGCCCGACGAACGGGAGGCGCTCGAAACGTTGCTGGCCGAGCGCGCCGGTCGCCGCGTCCGCATTCTCGTCCCGCAACGCGGCGAGAAACGCGGGCTGGTCGATCTGGCGACCCGCAACGCGGCGCTCGCGTACCAATCGCGATTCAACCAAACAACCGCGGCCCAGTACGACGCGCTCGAAACGCTGCAGATGGTGCTCGGCCTGCGGGCCCTGCCGCGGCGGATTGAGTGCTTCGACATCTCGACGATTCAGGGCAGCGAGACCGTCGCGTCGATGGTCGTCTGTGAAGAGGGCCGCATGCGCCTCGGCGAGTATCGGAAATTCAGGATCAGAGGACCGGCCCGCGGAGAGCCGCCCAGCGAAGCTGCGCGAGCGGCCGGTGGTAGGGCCCCGGGCCCACCCGAGGCCGAGAGTCTACGCTCGAGGCCGAGGACCAGCGAAGCTGCGCGAGCGGCCGGGGGTGGGGCCCCGGCCGCATTAAACAATGATTTCGCCGCCATGCACGAGGTCGTGCTCCGTCGCTACCGCAAGCTGATCGAGCAGGGCGGTCCGTTTCCGGATCTGATCCTCATCGACGGCGGCAAAGGTCAACTCTCGGCGGCGTATGTCGCGCTCGAAGAGCTCGGGCTCGCCAATCTGATTGCCGTCGGCCTCGCCAAGAAAGAGGAGCTCCTCTTTACGCGCGATCGGGGCGACGCGATCGCGCTGGCGCCAAACGATCCAGCGCTGCTGCTGATCCAACGGATCCGCGACGAGGCGCATCGATTCGCCGTCACGTTCCATCGCCGTGCGCGGACGATGCGCGATTTGAGGTCCGAGATCGACCACGTCCCAGGGGTTGGCGTCAGGCGTCGGAAGACGCTGCTGACGACATTCGGAAGCCTCGCGGGCGTACGGCGCGCGACCCGCGAGGAGTTGGCGGCAGTGGTGGGCGCGAAGATCGCCGACGCCGTTCTTGCGTTTTTCGCAAGTCGGCCGTAACCTGTTAATCCTTGCCTGACATCAACTTCGCGCAAGTCTTCATCGCATTCATCGTTCTTCTGTTCTCGCTGACCGTGCACGAAATGGCGCACGCCTTCGCTGCCGATCGGCTCGGCGATCCGACGGCGCGTCTCCTCGGCCGTATCTCGCTCAACCCGCTGGTGCACGCCGATCCAATCGGGACGATCCTGTTTCCGATCGTCGCGTTGGTGAGTGGCCTGCCATTGATTGGCTGGGCGAAGCCGGTACCGGTCAACGTGCGGCAGTTACGGCACCAGCGCCGCGATTACGTGCTCGTCGCCGCGGCCGGGCCGGCGAGTAATCTCGTGCTGGCGATCCTGGCGGCGCTGGCACTCCGTCTTCTTCCGGTGACGCCGTACACGATCGGCGAGGCGAACGCGTCGGCGCCGCTCGCCTCGCTCTTCGCGCGCGCGCTGCAACTCAACGTGCTGCTCGCGGTCTTCAACATGCTGCCGATACCGCCGCTCGACGGCGGCAACGTCGTGGGCGGGCTGCTGCCGTTGTCGCTGGCGCGGACGTTCAACCTCATTCGCCCGTACGGGTTCCTGGTGCTGTACGCCCTCATGTTGAGCGGTCGCCTCTACGACCTGGTGGGTCCGCCGTCCTACTGGATCGTGTCCTGGCTCTCGTGACCCCAGCGCGTAAAGCACGTGTCGTGTCGGGCATGCGGCCAACAGGGCGCCTGCATCTGGGCCATCTGGTCGGCGCGCTGGGCAACTGGGTGCCGCTGCAGGAGCAGTACGACTGTTTTTACTTCGTTGCGGACTGGCATGCGCTGACCAGCGATTTCGCGGACACGAGCGCGCTGACGTCGTACGCGTACGAAAATGTGGCGGACTGGCTAGGCGCGGGTCTTGATCCCGAGAAGAGCACGTTCTTCATTCAATCGCTCGTGCCCGAACACGCCGAGCTGTTTCTGCTGCTGTCGATGGTCGTGCCTGTCCCCTGGCTCGAGCGCGTGCCGACGTACAAAGAGCAGCAGGACACTCTGAAAGACAAGGATCTGTCGTCGATCGGATTTCTCGCCTATCCGCTGCTGCAGACGGCGGACGTGGCGATGTACGACGCGAGCTTCGTGCCGGTCGGCGAAGATCAGGTCGCGCACCTCGAGCTCGCGCGCGAGGTGGTACGGCGGTTCAACAATTTCTTCAGCAACGTGCTCGTCGAGCCTCAGCCGCTCCTGACGACGTTCGCGCGTCTGCCGGGTCTCGACGGCGACAAGAAGATGAGCAAGAGCCTGGGCAATACCATCCACCTGTCCGACAGCGCGGACGAAGTGCTCAAGAAGGTGATGCGCATGTACACGGATCCCAAGCGCGTACGCGCCGACATCCCCGGCACGGTCGAAGGGAATCCGGTGTTCACGTACCACGACGCGTTCAATCCGAACAAAGCGGAAGTCGAGGATCTCAAGGCGCGCTACCGGGCAGGCAAGGTCGGCGACGTCGAGGTGAAGACAAAGCTGGCCGCGGCGCTTAACGCGCATCTCGATCCGATTCGCGAGCGGCGGGCCGCCGTCGTGGCCCGGCCGGATCACCTCAAAGACATGCTGTTCGAAGGCTCGAAACGCGCACGGACCGTGGCAGCAGAGACGATGGGGCGGGTCAGAGAAGCGGTGAAGATCCTGTACCGATAAATGGATCAACCCCACGACTTCGAATCGGCTCTCGACGCGTTCCCCGTCAAGCTCGAGAACTTTGACGGCCCGCTCGATCTGCTGCTCCATCTCATCAAGAAGAACGAGCTGAACATCTACGACATCCCGATTGCGCTGATCACGCAGCAATATCTCGACACGCTCCAGCTGATGCAGGAGCTGGATCTGGACGTCGCGGGCGAATACCTGGTGCTGGCGGCGACGCTCATTCACATCAAGTCGCGGATGTTGCTGCCACGGCCCGAGACGGCGGCAGCCGTCGAGGGAGACGAAGAGGATCCGCGCGACGCGCTGGTGCGGCGGTTGCTCGAGCACCAGAAATACAAGGCGGCCGCCGGACTGTTGCACGAGCGGGAGCAGGTGCGCGCCGCACAGTGGCAGCGTCCCGACGAGCGGGTCGCCGACATCGCCGGCGCCGACGTCGAGCCCGAGCTCGAAGTCGATCTCTTCAGCCTGCTCACGGCGTTCCAAGCCGTCGTGCAACGCGCCAAGCAGCGCCCCAGGATGCTGCTTCCGCCCGAGCAGCTCTCCGTCGAGGCGCGCATGGAGCAGCTGCTCGAGCGGCTGTCGGAAACCGATGCGTGCGGGTTTGAGGAGCTGTTCGCCGATGCGCACGACAAGGGCGGACTCATCGTGACGTTCCTCGCGCTGCTCGAGATGATTCGTCTGAAGCTGGTCAGGGTCTTCCAGTCCGGCAGCTTCGGACCGATTCGCGTGTACAAGCGCCCGCGGCCGGCCGAGGCGCCGCATCCGATTGGGGACCCGGAGGGACATCGTGGCTGATGACAAGCAGGATCGGCAGGATGGGCTGGAAGGGCGGGATGAGATCGGGGGACAAGAGCGTGAAGGCGCAGGCGACGCGCCGCAATCGGGTGCGAGCGCCGAGCTGAAGGCCATCCTCGAGGCGCTGATCTTTGCGTCGCCGGAGCCGCTCACCCGGAAGGCGATCGACAAGCTGCTGGCGACGGAGCCGAATGAAGACATCGATGCGGCGCTGACCGACCTGAAGGGCGACTACGAGCGGCGCGCCGGTCTCCAGCTCGTCGAGGTTGCCGGCGGCTACCAGATCACCACGCGCCAGGACTTACACGAGTGGGTCCGTCGTCTGTTTCACGAGCGGACGACGCAGAAGCTGACCGTGCAGGCGCTCGAGACGCTGGCGGTCATCGCGTACAAACAACCGATCACCGCCGCCGAGATCACCGAGATTCGCGGTGTGAACACGTCCGGGGTCCTCAACACGCTGCTCGAGCGGCATCTGATCAAGATCGTCGGCCGCAAGCGTGTCGTCGGCCGGCCATTTCTCTACGCGACGACGAAAGAATTTCTCATCCGATTCGGTTTGAACGATTTGACGGATCTGCCGAAGGTCGAGGACATGGCGGAAGCGCTGGGATTCGACGTGCCGATCCTCGTCGAGCAGACGCCAAGCGAAGACTTGTTGCCGCTGGAAGAACCCGAAGAACTGGAAGAAGAAGACGAGGAGCCGGACGGATCGGTGCACTAACAAACTTGGAACTGAAAACTTAAAACTTAGAAGGACAGCGAATCACGAGCGGCCCGTCGCGGCGCGCAAGCGCTCGACCTCCTGCGCCGTGAGCTCCCTCCAGTGCCCGATCTTCAACCGTGCATCGCGGATGGGTCCGATCGCGACGCGCCGGAGCTCGGTCACGGGGTGACCGATGAGTTCGCACATCTTGCGCACCTGCCGATTGCGTCCCTCGCGAATCGTGATGAGCAGGACGCCGGCGTCGAGCCGCTTGACCTCCGCCAGGCGCGTGCGGCGGCCGTCGATCGTCACGCCGTTGGCCAGCCGATCGAGGTCGTGCGCGTCGGGGACACCCAGCACCCGCGCTTCGTACACGCGCGCCACAGCGTGGCGCGGGTGCGTGAGCCGCGCGGCCAGATCGCCGTCGTTGGTGAGGATCAGCAATCCTTCTGAATCAAAATCCAACCGGCCCACTGGATAGACGTACTCCCGCACACCTCTCAGCAAATCGAGCACGGTCGGGCGCCGCTGCGGATCCGATCGCGTCGTCACGTACCCACGGGGCTTGTTGAGCAGCAGATATCGATGGTGCTCGGCAATCTTCACGCGACGGCCGTCCACACGAACGTCGTCCCGCGAGGGATCCGCTTTCGTCCCCAGCTCGCGCACGGTGGTGCCGTTCACCGTTACGCGGCCGTCGAGCATCAGCTGTTCGCTCGCGCGCCGCGATGCGATGCCGGCCTGCGACAGGATTTTTTGGATGCGTTCCACGATGTCTATCTACGTCTAACCGCGACGGAGATGTTATCCTGCAATTTCATGCGTCAGTTAGTGATCGCGATAGACGGCCCGTCCGGCGCGGGGAAGGGCACCGTTGCGCGCACGATCGCGTCCGGGCTCGGCTACCGTCACGTCGATAGCGGCGCGATGTACCGGGCCGTCGCCTGGAAGGCGCTTCGCGACGGCGTGTCGCTCGACGATGAAGAGGCGATCGCAGGGGTGGCCGGGCAATCCCGAATCGAGATCTCGAGCACGCAGGTCACCATAGACGATGCTGACGTGACGCGCGCGATTCGAACGCCGGAGATCGATCGGGCGGCCGCCTCGGTCGCACGGTTGCCGAAGGTGCGCGCGGTGCTCGTCGATCGCCAGCGTCAACTCGGCGCCGGCGGCGGCATCGTGATGGAGGGGCGGGACATTGGCACCGTCGTGTTCCCGCGTGCCGACGTGAAGCTGTATCTGGACGCCGCGCCCGAGGAACGGGCGCGGCGGCGGGCCAACGATCCGGCGCACTCCGCGGCGTCGACTCCGGTCAGCGAAGTGGTGACGGCGCTCGCCGCGCGCGACACGCTCGATCGCACGCGCACGGCGTCGCCGCTCTACGCCGCCCCAGACGCGGTGGTGATCGATACAACAGGAAGGACGGTGAGTGAAGTGGTCGACGAGGTGATGGGGGTGATACGGGCGAAAACTTAGAACTTAGAACTAAGAACTAAAAAGGACTGCGAACGAAACCGAAACCGTCCTTCTAAGTTCTCAGTTCTCACTTCAAGTTCCGGCTTCTCACTTGCGGTCCTTGTAGTCCTCGGATGAAGCCGGATCGAGCTCCCACCGGTGCTTGTCGCGCTCGATGACCTTGTCGGCCGCCTTCAACTCTTCGTTGTCCTGATATTCGAGGCCGAGCGCTTTGCCGATGTCGTCGACGACTCCCTGGTCGGGCGCGGGGTTGTCGCCCCCCGGCGCCTCGTCGCCGGTGAAGTAGGCGTTCTCGACGTCGACGTCAGCGTCTCCTGCGGTAATGGCGGGCGACATGCCGTGGTGTTCCTCCAGCCGCTCCTTCATCTCCGCGCGTCCGGTGCGCGCGGCCGAACCGCGACGGTTCATGTCCAGCGACGAAGGCGGCGTCTGCATCGTCTCGTCGAGGGTCCGCCGGGCGCGGTCGAGCCTTGGCCGCTTGCCGGTGGCGACCGACGAGCGCGTCCGCTTCGGCGGCGGCCGCTTGGCCGCACGGCGCGGCGCCGCTGTCATTTTCGTCACCTTCGTCTTTTTCGTCTTCTTCTCCAGGGCCTTGACCCTGGCCTTGACGGCGTTGCCTCCAGGGCGCTTGCGGCCGGTCGATGTTGCCCGGGCGACCCGGCTGAGTTGTGTCTTTCCCGTCGGGCGTTTACCCGAACGACCGATTGCCGCGCGTTTGCGCGCCGAACCCGTTAGTCGACCCCGCTTGCCGGGGCGTCGTTTAGCCATGTTCTTGTCCTTCCCGAACCTTGACAGTATGGCGATAAGTGTCGTACTCTCTGATGCTTATCGGTAATCAGCGAGAGCCCTTTTGTGGCGTCCAGCGTGAGCCGGACCCCGCGAAAAGACCGAAGCGACTGGATCGCGCGGAATTTGCGGGACGCCGGATTCCCGCTCACCAATGACCGGCAATCGATCGACAGAGGAGGACCCGTAAGGCATGGCCAACGTGGAAGACGACAACACTTCAGGTCGCTCCGGCGTCTCTGGCGCCGGCACGATCGACCGCGAGACTCGCGGCGAGCGCGGCGGAGGGCTGAAGGCCCGTCCGCGGGAAGGCGATGATCAGCTCGATCCCGCAGAGTTTGCCCGGCTGCTCGACATCTACGATAGCAGCTTCCGAAACATCGCGGAAGGTGAGGTCGTCAAAGGCACGGTCCTCAAAGTCAACCCGTCGGAAGTGATCATCGACGTGGGCTACAAGTCCGAAGGGATGATCCAGATCAGCGAGTTCCTGGACGAGAACGGCGAAGTCACCGTCCAACCGGGAGACATCGTCGACGTGCTGCTCGAACGCACCGAGGATCGCGAGGGGTACGTCGTCTTGTCGCGCGAAAAAGCCGAGAAGATGAAGATCTGGGACGAGGTCGAGAAGGCCTACGCCGAGCGCAAGGTCGTCATCGGCCGCGTCATCGAGCGGATCAAAGGCGGCCTGGCGGTCGACATCGGGGTGCGCGCGTTCCTTCCCGGATCGCAAATCGACGTCCGGCCGGTCAGAAACCTCGACGCGCTGCGCGGGCAGGAGCTCCGCATGCGCGTGATCAAGGTCAACAAGAAGCGCGGCAACATCGTGCTGTCGCGCAAGGCGCTTCTCGAAGAGGAGAACGCCGAGAAGAAGAAGCACACGCTGGAGACGCTGGCCGAAGGCAAGGTGCTCAAGGGCGTCGTCAAGAACATTACCGATTACGGCGCCTTCATCGATCTGGG
>JBGPKK010000070.1:0-21246 GCA_041485905.1 Vicinamibacteria bacterium | reverse complement strand
GGACTTGTGGTCCCGCCGCTCGCGCGTGAATTCATCTGGCAAAGCCCGGCGATCGATGCCTTGCAGGCGTTTCTGCCGCGCAGACTCCTAGGGCTGATTCGATGAGGCGCCGGCCGCACATCAGTCGGTGACGATGCGAGGCGCTCCCCAGCGGGCCCAGTCGTTGAACGGATCGTATGGTCGGCCTGGCAACGATGCGTCGGTCTGGAGGACCAGACGGACCCGATGCCCGGAAAATCGGGACAGATCGAGATCGATCGGCACCCACCGCCGCTCGGCAGGCACCCGAGCCGGATCGAGATGGTGGGCGAAGAGCTCCGAGTAGCTGCCGTTTTCGGCGACGCCGATTCGGAACACGACGCCGTCCCCGGGCAGACTCCACACGGCGGGGAGGGTGGCCATCGCGGTGCGAAGCCTGGCCCCTGGCGGAATCGTCACCGTCCATGTGATCTTGCTGTTGGGGTGAGCGGCAATCGCCCGCATTGTTTCACCACCGATGATCGCGTCCCCCAGACTGAACGCCTGGTGCAATCCCATCGAGGCGCGCAGCTCCGCCGTGTGAAATTCGTCGATGAGATCAACCGCCGGATGACC
The DNA here is from genome assembly GCA_041485905.1 of Vicinamibacteria bacterium. Classification (GTDB taxonomy): domain Bacteria; phylum Acidobacteriota; class Vicinamibacteria; order Vicinamibacterales; family CAVVIG01; genus JAHFUI01. The sequence continues at coordinate 20,652 of JBGPKK010000070.1, read as the reverse complement.
TCTGCGACTGGCATACACGGCGACTGTCGCCGCGAGGAGGCCGGCGGTCACTGCCGCGTAACGGACGACCGGGCCACGGCCATCCCCCGCAGCAACCGCCCGAAAAGGGCGGGACTCGGACTCCTGCGGAGCCGTACGCATGCGCGGCCAGAAGTGGATTACGAACGTGAAAAGGAGGAGGTTGTACAGCGCAATCGCCGCGCCCGTGAGCCACACGCGTCGAAGCGCACCATCGGGCCCCGCGGTGCTCGTCAGCATGAACCGACCGAGGATCGTGTCGCCGACCGCGATCGTGTCGAAGACCAAATCCCCCCATCTCTCCTGGCCGCCGACGACGAGAAAGCCTCCCGGCATCACGTCGTCGAGCGACGCCACGAGCGCGGCTTCGTCGGAAGTCTGGACGGGACCGCGTCCTCGATCGCGGCACTGAACATCGAACGCGCGAATGTGCAGTCTGTAGGTCCTGCCGATCGACTGCGCGATTGTCGGGAACAGCATGACGACCCACGTCTCGCCGGAAACGTCTCGCAGAGTTTTGCGATTCCCATGGAGGGGTACGACCGAGGTAGGCTGACGCTCTTCGAACAGCAGCCAGTCGAGCGTGATGTCACAGCGTTTGCTGGTCGCGGCCCGAATGCGAACGCCTTTCAGGCCGTCGCTCCGCATGGTAAACGTCTGCGTCATCGGAATCCGCGCGCCGAATTCCTTCAGGTAAACCTGGTGCGCGCCGTTCGCCTCGACGTGTGTGGTGTAGTGGAATGCAAGCGTGTAGACTTCGACGAGAAGTCCAAGCGAGCAGACGACCGCGAGACCCGGCGTGCGCCTGAATGCTGACCATCTGGTGCCGGCCTGCCTGGCAGTCACAGGTTTACTGGAGAGCATTGTTTGTTGAGAACAGCGTCGTTGTCAGGGCTCGGCTGGTGGCCGCGCGTCTCCTGGACGAGCTTCGCCGACACTCTGAAATTCTCCTGTTTTGCTCTGTTCCTGATCCTGCTCGTCCGGCCGGGCGACGTGCCCGATCCGTTCGCGCTTGGTCCCTCGTTGTCGTTGACAGCGCTGTGCCTGGTCACGGCTGCCCTCGTCTGGCTTCCCGATTTGCTCGCCGGCCGCTGGCCGTCCACGGCGATCGATCGAGTGCTTGCGATCTACCTGGTCATTGTGGCGCTCACCTCGATCAACACCATCAACGCGCACGCGATAATGATCGCCGTCCTGCAACTGCTCGGCAATGTCGGAGTGTTCTACGCCACGATCGTTCTCGCGCGGAAAATCCCCCGGTCATCAGAAGGGATCCTGCTCCTGCTCGTGGCGTCGATTGCTCTGATCGAGTTGATGGCGCTCGCCTACCACGCGGAGCAGGGGCTTCAGACCAGGCCGGTAGTATATCCGGTGCCAGAAGGATGGAGCGGGTACCCTGAATTGGGCATGCTCGCCGTCGTTCAGTTCGGACTATTGGTCGCGGCGCTCCAAACGATCGGCGGCGCGCCGATGTTCCTTGTGACGGCAGGCCTCATCATCATTAACCTCGTCGAGCTCGTTTTCCTTTACTTTCGATCATCATGGCCGACAGTTGGCCTGGTGGTGTTCGCCGCCGCCTGCTTGATGGCTTGGCGATCGCAGCTGACCCGGTTGCTGGGGACGGTCGCCGTCGTGACCGTCGCCGGGACGGTCCTCTTCCTGGCCAACCCGACGTTCCGGTACTTGACGGCGTCGATGATCTCGCTCGACACAGCAGCGAAATGGAGCGGAAGCGGGTATGTGCCGGACCCGAGTATCGCGACCAACGATATGCGGATCCAGATATGGCGGCGGACGCTCACGATGATTTCCGACCATCCCGCTCGCGGAGTGGGCCTGGGAAATTTTCAAGAAGTATTCGAAGCCAGATACAACCCGGAACTGAATGCCGACGGGCGGCGAGGGGTCCACGCGCACAATCTCTGGTTGCACCAGATTGCCGAGTTGGGGCTGCTCGGCGGCGCCGTCTATGTCGTCCTGTGGGTCAGGATTCTCGCGATCTGCTGGCGATCCGCGCGAGAACGACCGACATTCCTCTCCCTCGGTCTGCTCTTGTCAATTGTCGGGATACTCGGATCGAACCTGACAACGAACATGTTCTTCTTGACCGGTGGCGCGAGTGGAAGGCTCCAGTCTTTGACTTGGATGCTGTTCGGACTGGCCGCAGCTGCGCCGCAACGCGGCGACTGAGCCGACGCCTGGTCCAGGCTATTTCTTCCCGGCCTTCAGTTTCGCCCAGCGCGCCCTTTGTGCTGCTCCAATCTTGGCGCGGGCGGCAGCTGACATCTTCCGGCGCTTCTTCCGGCTTACCGGCTGTTTGGCCACCTGCGGCTGATTTCTGGAGCCTGCAGGCCGTCCACGTCGAACGACACGTTCGGCTTGATGCCCCAGGTCGGTGAGAAGCTTCGTTGCAGTATCGCGAAGTTCCGTCAGGTTTTTCACGATGGTCTGCCGCTGGCCAAGCCAGCCTTCGGCTTTCGCCCGCGCCGTGCCGAGAAGTCGGCCGAGATCTTCCGCGAATTCTTCAAGCTTGTGCTCTGTACGCCTGACATCACGCTTCGCCATCAATCCTCCTCCCGTGCTACTCCGAAATTTTGACCGGCTCGACGCCCGGCGCCGGCGGACCGTATGGGCTTCCGGTATCGCGCCTCGGGATGGGCAGCCCTTTGGCGACGGCGTCGGCGACCGATTTCTCGTACGCCCGTTCTCCGCTCAGCGCGTATTTGACCGCGCCGTTTCCTTCGTGGCACGCGTACTCGTACAGCTGGTAATCCGGCTGCGTCGTGATGGTGAGCCTCAGCGTCCACGGCCGCGCGTAGGAAACGGGATCGTCGATTGTCGCCTCGTAATCGATCATCTGAGGATCGATGCGCGTGAACCGCTCGGTCAGACGCATTTTGTCGCTGTGGCGCACGCCGTTGCCGTTGGCGCCCAGGCTGGTCTGATCGGTGAAATTCGTCGTCTCGACCACCAGCGAGTTGCCGTCCCACCGCCCGCGCGAATCTCCCAGGTATTGCCGGATCTTCGATCCCGCATGAGGACGACCGTCGAGCGGGATGATGCGGGTGTCGTGGATCATCTCGTAGCTGATCACCACGTACTCAGGCGTCTGGACGATTCGGAGGCCATTGCCGTAAAGGACGGGCAGAAGGGAACCGATCACGCCGCGGGTGACGCAGCGATCGTACAGCGTGAAGTCTTCAGGCCCGTTGAACGGACCGGGACCAAAGGTTCCTCCGTCTCGAGGTGCGGCGCGCTTGAGTGCCTCTGGTGTCATGGGAGGAATTCTGCCGTCGGCCGGATCGGTCACAAGCGATGTATAGCCAAACGTCCGGATTCCCCATTCGTTGCGAAGCACGGTTTCCTTGTTGACGGCTCGATCTCTCGACCCTTCGTCTCCGGTGGCTCGCCGGGCGAACTCCTCGGGTGTCAACGACGTGCGTCCGGCGACCGAATCGGCCCGTTGCGTCGGGACGCTTCGCATGTCGTCGCTGGTCCAGATACCCTGCAGGTCCGGGTGACCCCAGGGCGTCCGCGGCGGCGTCCAACCTTTGATCTTCTTTGCCGCCGCTGCCGTCTCGGCGGGAACCTGTCGGCCCTGGGCCGCGACGATCACCGGAAACACCGCGACAACAGCGGTTGCGACGGCGGTCGTCGACAGAGCGAGCGCTCGACACTTCATCTGAGAGCCTCCAATTGCCGGACGTATCTTACCGCGCCCCGCAATCCGCGCAATTTCGGCGCGTAATGCGCAACTGGCGGGTCGGGTGGGCGTGTGCCTTACGCGCCTCACTTGCCAGACTTACCTTGCCGACCAGGCTGCGCGTACTTGGAGACCCTGGAGAGGTCGATCCCTTTCGACATTCTGAGCGCCTTCCAGAGATCGCCCACCTTCCGAATTCGCTCCGGCATCGTTTCGATCGTGAAGTCCTCGCGGCGGACACCCTCGTCCACCTCGCGCCATGTCAGCGGCGTTGACACGCCGGCCCAGCTGCTGGCCCTGGCGCTGTACGCCGTCGCCAGCGTCTTGCCGAGAATGTTCTGCAGATAGTCGACGTAGATCCGCGCGCCCCTGGCGCGCACGCTCCGCTCGACCGTCGCGATCTTCGGATGCTTTTGCGCCACGACCGTGGCGATGATTTGACAGAAGATGCGCCCGGCTTCGTACGGCGTGTCCGGCGGCAGCGGCACGTAGACGTGCAGGCCGTCTGCGCCTGAGGTCTTTGGAACGCCGGTGGCGCCAATCGACGCGAGCTCGTCGCGGATCCATCGCGTCACGTCCAGCACGCGCGCGAACGGTACGCCGGGCGCGGGATCGAGATCGAGCGCGACGTAATCCGCGATCTCAGGCGACCGCACGCGCGAGAACCACGGGTCCTGCGAGATGGCCGCGATCTGAGTCATGTAGAGCAGCGTCTTGAGGTTGCCGCCGATGAACCGGGTCGGCACCGTCTTTTCGCCTGGCACGTGCTCGATCCGTACGCCCGGGGGCACAGTGTCTGGCGCACGGTGTTGATAAAACGGTTGACCGGTGATCCCGTTCGGGAAGCGCTTCATCACGAGCGGGCGATCCTGCACCGCGGGCAGGATCAACGGCGCCACTTGCGCGTAATACCGCAGGAGATCGCCTTTGGTCAGCTTCTGCTTCGGCCAGAACACCTTGTGCAGGTTGGTGACGGCCAGACAGTCGCCGTCGGGCAGCACGACGATGCCGTCGCGGCGGCTGGCCTCGATCGCGCGAAGCTGATTCACGATCAAGCTCTGGGTTTCCCGTTCTGTGTTCCGGGTTCCCTGTTCCGGGATCTGGGTTGTGGGTGTGGGCTTCAGCCGGACCTCTGACGCCGCGTGCAGCCGCGACACGCGTTCGCGACGCACATCGTCGGGCTTCTTGTCGTCGCGGAGACCGAGGTAGACCGGGTGGCGAAGCTTGCCGTCGGCCGTCCACTCCGTGAATTTGATTTGGGCCACGAGCTTCGGCTGCACCCAATGGGGCCGCTCGTTGGTCTGCGGCCGCTCGCGGAACGGGCATTGTGTCGTTTCGAGGGGCTTGAGCCGCTTCATCACACGCGCGAGCTCCGCTTCGTTGAAGCCCGTTCCGGAGTGGCCGATGTACACCAGGCTCTTCCGGTCGTAGACGCCGAGCAACAACGCGCCGAAGTACGAGCGCGTCTGGCGCGGCTCGGTCCAGCCGCCGATGACGAACTCCTGCTCGTGGACGATCTTCAGCTTGCGCCAGTCGGGCGTGCGCTTGCCAGACTTGTATCGCGAGTCGGCGTGTTTGGCGATGAGCCCTTCCCAGCCGTCGGCGAGTGCTCGTTTGTAGAGCGCCATCCCGTCGCCGCGCACGCTTTCGCTGATGCGCAAGATGGAGGACCGCGCGGGACCCCTGGGACCAAAGATGCGCTCGAGTGCCGCCCGCCGCTCGGTCAGCGGACGGTCGCGCAGATCGGTGCGGCCGTCGCGGAGGACGTCGAACGCGATGAAAGCAGTAGAAAACGACTCCTGTCCCTTTTTTAACGACTCCCGACCCCTTTTTCCCCTCTTTTCACCCGATAGGTGGATGCGCCGTTGAAGCTGCTGGAATCCGGTTGGCTCGCCGCCCGCGTCGACCGCGACGATTTCGCCGTCCAGCACGACCGGTGCGCGGAGACCCCGCGCCCAGTGTGCCAACGCCGCCGCGATCTCGGGAAATTGCGCCGTCTTTTCGTTGCCGAGTCGCGACCACAGCCGCACCGCGCCCTTCGGCCCGGCCTCCGCAATCGCGCGGATGCCGTCGTATTTCGGCTCGTAAATAAGATCCGGATCGGCGAGGGGTGCGTCCAGCAGGGACGCGAGCATCGGGCGCAGGTCGGCAGGCGCCTGGGCCACGCCTCTACTCGGCGTAACGGTCATTGAACCATGGCTCCGCGGTGTTGGAGTAGCCGCGGACTTCCCAGAATCCCTTGTGATCCTCGGCGAGGAATTCGATCTGGCGGATCCACTTCGCGCCCTTCCACGCGTACAGCTTCGGCGTGATCATGCGGCAGGGACCGCCATGCTCGCGCGCGAGCGGCTGTCCCTCCCAGGTGTGCACAAGCAGCACGTCATTTTCGAGGGCGCGCTCGAGCGGCAGGTTCGTGGTGTACGGAATGGACGACCCCGGCATCACATCCGAGCCGGTGCACAGCAGGAATCGCGCGTCGTCTTTCGGGACCACCAGCTCGGCGATCGTCTTGACACGCACACCCCGCCAGTGATTGTCGTGGCGGCTCCACGTGGTGACGCAGTGAAAGTCGCTGACATCCTCCGCTTGCGGGAGCGCGAGAAAGTCGTCCCACGTCAACGTCACCGGATTGTCGACGAGTCCTCCGACCTCCAGTCTCCACCTGTCGAACGGGACGTCGGGATGCTGACCGAGATCCAGCACCGGCCAGTTCTCGACTTCGTGCTGTCCGACCGGCAGTCTCGGCATGCCGTCGCGGTTGGGCGGGCCGCTGCCTTCCGCACGGGCGCCATGAAACGCGACCTTGACGGCGTTTCGGTCGAGCTCGATGTGGCGCTGAATGTACCGCAGCCGGCGCACGACGAGATCAGGTCTGTCGGGCATATCGCATCATTCAATTCGTCCGACGACGACCGACGCGGGCCGCAGGACTTCGTCGCCGATCGCGTAGCCCTCTTTCACCACGGCGACGACCACGCCGTCCTCGGCGGGATCCTGTACCGGCGTCGTCGTCACCGCTTCGTGAAGCAGGGCGTCGAACGTCTGTCCGCGCGCGTCGACGCGGGTCACGCCGAAGGCGGCAAGCTTGGCGAGGAATTGATCGCGCACGAGCTCGACGCCATGGGACAGGTTCTCGATCGCGTCGTTTCCCGGCGTGGCGACGGACGTGGAACGACTGGCCGCGATGGCGCGATCGAGGTTGTCGACGACCTCGAGCAGCTCGGCGAGGACCGCGCGCTTGCCGCGCTCGACCTCCCGGGCGACGTCGCGGCGGAGCCGCGTCTTGACCTGTTCGAACTCTTCGAGCGATCGCCGATGGTCCGCGCTGAACGCCTGCAACTGCGCGCCCTGCTCGGCGACCTGGCGCTCGAGATCTTCGACGTAGGATGGTTTTCGCGCGCCGCCTTCGCCGGCAGGCGCGTCGCCGTCCTTGCGCGCCCACCATCGCCGATCGACGACCCGCATCTGGGGCTCGGTTTCTTTGGAACGATCGTCTGCCACGTACTCATCTTATCTGGTCGGCTGGTGATCCGTTTATCGGGGTCGATCAGCCCTGCGCCCAGTCGCAGCACTGTGCCCGGCGCCGCGGCGATGGAAATCTCGCTCAGCCGCTGCGCGACTGGGCGATCGGCGGCTGCTTCGACAGGCGTGTCGTCGGTGCGGCTTGGCTGACGCTCGCCGGTCGAGGACCAGCGAATTCCGCGGCGAACGCCGGCAGGGAGCTCGATGAAGGTGTCGACCAGGGCCAGGCCGACCGCGCACGCCTGCACGCGCTGGATGTGGCGCTCGGCCGTCTGATCCTTGGTGTCGATTGCGCGTGCGAGCGCTTCAGTGACGAGAGCGAACAGCGCCGTGGCCTGCCACGTCGCGTCTCAATGGATGCGAGGGGCGGGCGACACCCACCGATCGCCCCACTCTTCGTTGAGGACCGTCCAGAGGACCTGGTCGAAATACGCGTCGCCGCGCCGCAGCGATCGGCGCAGAATACCTTCCTGCACCGCGCCCAGTTTGCGCAGCGCGCCGTTGGCGCGGCCGTTCTCCAGCAGCACCCGCGACTCGATCCGATGCGCGCCCACCGAGCCGAACGCAAAGGATCCGACGAGCCGAGCGGCTTCGACGAACACGCCGGTCCCACGCGACGAGGGCGCGACGGTGCATTCCCATTCCGCAGTCTCGAACGCCGGGTCGAGCTGACGTACTTGAATCAGGCCAACCACCGCGCGCTCGGTGCCCGCGGTGATTGCGTAGGTGAAGCTCAGTCCCGCCGCGCGGTTTTTGATCGCGCGATCGATGAGCTGACGCACCGCGTTTTCATCCACCGGATAGTCGAGCCCGAAGCGCGCGGCATCCGCGAGAGAGAGGAGATCGACGAGCGGCCCAACATCCTGCAGCGCCAACTCCCGTAGCGTGACGATGCGACCCGTCAGCCGCGGGAGTTCCGCCTTCCAATTGAAAGCGACCGATTCGCGTGAGTCCACGCCGGCCGACCTGAGCAAAGCCAGCGCCCAACCCGGCTCTAACCCCTAAGCTGCTTTGCTGACAACGGCTTACGTCTAATGACCTAGGTGGCTTGATCGCGGAATGTGTGCTGTTATCGGACAGTCAATGACGTTTATGGGCCTTAAGAGAACGTTAGCGACTCGCTGGCGCGCAGAGGCTGTGTTACCGTGGGACGTGGCATCGGCGGGCGCGCAGCCTAACCTTGATCGCGACGTGATCGTGCAGCACGTCAGAGACCGCGACCCATCCGGTGACGCCACACGCGACCGCTGGCTGGTATTTGTGGGGCGAACCAAACGCAGCGACACCGACAATCCACAGGGCGCGCTCGTCTTCGCGCGTCTCCTCGCAGACCTCAACAAGCGGCCCGTCTGGGTGCGCCACGAATCGGAAGGACCGCTCGAACCGCTGGACGCCGGATCAATCCGCGGCTGCTCCTGCTGCTAAATCTCGCGTCGCGCGTGGGGAGAGATGGGGTGGGTAACGGGGTTCGAACCCGCGACTTCCGGAGCCACAGTCCGAATACCAGAAAACATGTCGTTGTGTATCAGTCACTTATAGAATAAAGTCCAAAACACATCGGTCAGAGTCCAAGACTGGTACTATGCTTCCAAGCGTCGTGAAGCACAGCATTCTCGAACAGCACACCCACCCCAAACACTCGCGTCTCGTTATTGACCTTCGCTAAACGTCCTGAAGCAGGCAAACTGCTGGCACCGGGTGGTCTTCAACGTGGCGACCATCTCTGCATCGCCAAACTTGACCGGGCATTTCGGTCGAGTCGGGATTGCCACAATACGTTGGCCGAGTTGAAAGCACGGGGCGTCTCAACATCGGTCTGCGACCTTCCAAACGGCGAGGATGTGACCGGGAACGGCATCGCCGCCTTGCTGCTCGGCATTATGGCGTCTGTGGCTGAATGGGAACGGGAGAGGATTCGGGAGAGAACAGCGGACCAAAAACGGTTAGCGAAAGAACGTGGTGATTTTCTCGGTGGTCGCACTCCGTGGGATAAGAAGAAAGTCGTGCGGAACGGGAAGGTCGTAAGACTCGTTGACGACCCGGACATCGTGCAGCGTGTAGAGAAGCAGCACGGCTTGGCGATTCCACGGACGCCATACGACGGTTGAGTGACGACGTGCGGAATGAGGCGGCGAAGAAACCCGGACGGCGAAAGAACACTCGGTGATGCGGTTCGGACAGGGGTGTTGACCGGTTGAGACGCAAACTCTCATATGAGGAATGGCGCGACGCTCTTGAACTCTGGCACAGGAAGACTCGGCTGCTCGGCGCCTCATCTGTTGTTGTGAATGCGGTGTGCCAATTCCGGAGCCACCGAATCCGGACCCGGTGCCCGGCGGCTTCTGTCTCTTCGACACATGTGATTCTTGCGTGGAAAAGTTAACGAGGGAGAACGAGGGGCGGTCGGAAGGCTGAATGCTGAGGAAGCGGGAGTCCACCCTGACGTTTAACGCGGAGAATGGGGTGGGCGACGGGGATTGAACCCGCGACTTCCGGCGCCACAGGCCGGCGTTCTACCACTGAACTACGCCCACCATACCTACTCGGAACAATCAGTTTAGCATTTGCAACGACCGCCGACCGTCTTGCCGACTGTCCAGCGGTGTCATCAGTCCAAAAGGGAAGTCCAAAGTTTGCCGCTCTGCACGGACTGCATATTTTGCTAATGATTCGTAGTAATCTGACGCTGTAACAGAGTAGTCTCCGGAGCCACAGTCCGGCGCTCTACCACTGAGCTATACCCACCATGCAGGGGATACCCGAAGTTGGTGACTTGATGTGGTGATGTGGTGAATTGGTAAGTACGAGATTACCAGATTACGCGGGCGCTTGCGCTCTTCCTTGGCTTCGTTTCCCACTCAACCCTTGGCGCGAGTACGGCGGAGCTTCTTGAGCAGGGCTGTTAGGTCTTCCGGCAGCGGCGCCTCGACCTGAATCGGTCGGCCGTCACGCGGATGACGAAACGCCAGCCGATACGCATGGAGTGCCTGGCGCGGAAAATCGATCGGGCGCAACGCATCCGGACCGTAGATATAGCGCTGCTCGCCGACGAGCGTGTGTCCGCGAAGCCGGGCCTGGAGTCGAATCTGGTTGCGCTTGCCGGTCCGCAGCCGCACCTCGATGAGCGACGTGGCCTCGAACGACTCGACGACGCGGTATTCACTGATCGCCTCTTTGCCGCGCGGATCGCGCGGGTGGGTTTCCTTCTGAATGAGCGCCCCGGTGTCCCACACCAGGTGATCGCGCCACGTGCCCGCGGAAGGATCCGGATGCCCGTACACGACAGCCAGATAGATACGCTCCGGCTCGCGACGTTTGAACTGCGCTTTGAGCTGCTCCTGCGCGCGGGCATCCTTGGTGAACACGACCAGGCCTGAGGTGTCGCGGTCGATGCGATGCACGATGAAGGGACGCCGTTTGTGCGATCGCAGATGATCGCCGATCAGCTCGTAGACCGACGGCGCCTCGCTTCGGCGGTCGAGCGGCACGACCAGCAGTCCCGCCGGCTTGTTCACGACCAGCACCGCCTCGTCTTCGTAGATGATCCGGACGGCGTCCGCAGATCTGATCGTGGTGGGACGCCGCTTCGCGCTGCCGGGCCGATCCATCCAGACGCGCACGACGTCTCCGTCGGCGAGCCGAACCGCCGCCTCATTGGCCTCCAGGCCGTTCAGGAACACCTTTCCGCGCTGCAGGGCCTGGGACGCCCGGGCACGGGATCCGAGACACGCCAGGCCCGCGAGAAATTTGTCCAGTCTGCTGCCCGCATCGGCGCGGCCAATTGTCCATTGTGAATCCGTCATGCGCTCTGAACTATCATGCGGCCACCGATGCCGCAGGTGGAGTCCCGCTGGTTGATCCGCGCCGCGGCGGCCGCCGCGGTCGCGGTGTTTCTCGCCTTCGTCGCCGAGTTCTGGCATCCCGTCTGGGGCTTCACCGCGTTCCTGCAGCTCGACTCATCGAACGACCCGGTGAAGATCGACGCGTTCAAGACGCAGCCGGTCTACGTCTATCAGAATACCGGCGGGTACGACGGCCTGTACTACGCGCAGCTGGCCTATCATCCGACCCTCACGGCACCAGAGATTCGGCGCGCGCTGGACAATCCCGTCTATCGCGCGCGGCGCATCCTTCCATCCGCGATTGCGTGGCTGCTCGCCATGGGGCAGCCGGCCTGGATCGTTCACGTCTACTCCGTCCTGAACATCGTCGCATGGCTGGCGCTCGCCGTGGTGCTCTGGCGGTTGCTTGCGGTCCACGACCTGCGAAGCTGGCTCGCCTGGGTGGGCGTCCTTTTTTCGACCGGCACGCTAGGCAGCGTGCGCCTGGCGCTTACGGATCTGGTTGCGCTCGCGATTCTCGCGGGCGCGATGCTCGCGTTCGAGTGCGCCCGCCGCCAAACCGCCGCCGGACTGATTGCCGCGGCGGCTCTCGCGCGCGAGACGTCGCTGCTGGCGATTGCAGGAATGCTGCGGCGACCGTGGCTGTCGGGCGCCAACGTCGCTCGGGTCGCGATTGCGATCGTCCCGCTTGCGCTTTGGCTGGTCTATATTCGATGGCTCTTCGGGCCCGGCGATCCAGGATGGTCCAATTTGATGCGCCCTTTTGCCGGACTCGCCGGCAAGGTGAACGCGGACGTCGCTGCGGCATGGCATCACGGCGATCGGCCGCTCGCATGGACAACATTGGCAGCCACGGTCGGTCTGATCGTCCAGGCTCTCTACATCGCGGCGCGCCCACGCATAGACGAAGGGTGGTGGCGGATTGGTGCCGTTTACGCCATCCTGATGATCTTTCTGGGCAGGCAGGTGTGGGCGGGCTTTCCCGGCGCGTCGACGAGAGTGCTGCTGCCGATGACGCTCGCCTTCAACGTGCTGGTGATCCGCAACCGCGCAGCGGCCGCGTGGCTGCTCGCAGGGAACCTGGCGGTGTTGAATGGATACCTCGTGATGCGCGACGTGCCGCGCGATACACGGGAGCTTGCGGCGGGCCACGCTGACGGCGCGGCGGTCGTCGCGCGCACCGACGCGGGTTGGTTCGACGTCGAGCGCGGCTGGCGCCATTCAACCGCATGGAGCTCCATCGTCAGCGGGTTGGCGATAGAAACGTGGCCGCACGACGCGCGCGCGATCGAAATCGATGCGTCGGTGCGGAGCCGTCAGCCGCTGGTCGTCACCGTGGCGCAGGACGGGCGCGTCTTGTGGAGGAACACCATTCTCGATCGGCCCGTGCGTATGGTGGTTCCATGTCAGGTGCGGAACGGACGTGCGCGTCTCGAGTTCAGCGCGAGCACACCCGGAACAGATCCCGGCACGATGGCCGCCGGCCGCGCTCCAATGTTCGCCCTCGAGGATGTCCGGTTCGCGCGTCCCAGGTAAAAGGAGAGGGTCGAGGCTACAATTGATGATCCAAAAACCGTACGTAGGGACCCTGTTGGGTCCGCCTGACACGTGCTCGAAGCTGACATGGCTGTAGGCATTCGTACAGAAGGCCTTCGCAAGGTCTACACGTCACCGCCTCCGGTCGGCGGAGCGCGCGCGCCCGGCGGCTCGAAAAAAGCCAAAACGACGTACGAAGTCGTCGCGCTCGACGGTCTCACGCTGGAGGTGCGTCCCGGCGGGATTTTCGGCCTGCTCGGCCCGTTGTGGCGCGCCGCGCACGTCGCGCGGCGCAACTTCATCCAGCTCGCGTTTCAAACGCTGATGCAGCCGATGATGTTCGTGTTCGTCTTCGGCCGCGTGATGACCACCAGCGGCTTCATGCCGCCCGAATACAAGTCGCTGCTGCTGCCGGGCATCATCGCCATCCCGATGGAGCTCGAATGGCTGGCGGTCGAAAAGGTGGTTGCCGGCATGATCCAGGCGCTGATCGCCGGCCTGGTCGTCATCCCGACCGCGTGGCTGGTGATGGGCAACGTCGCGCTGAGCGGCGACCACGTGGGGCTGTTCATCCTGCTGGCGCTGCTGGTGGCGATGCTCGCCGCGTCGTTCGGGCTGGCGCTCGGGTGCCCGGTCGGTCAGCAGCAGATCGGGCTGATGCGCTCGCGAAATTTCCGGTGCTCCAGCGCGTCGTCCTCGTCAACCCCCTGGTCTATGCGAGCGAAGGGTTCCGCAGCGCGCTCGTGCCGCAATTCCCCCATCTGGCAACCGCCGCGATTCTGGCCGGCCTGGGGTTCTTCGACGCGTTGTTCATGGCTATCGGCCTGCGGCAATTCCGGCACAAGGCGCTGACGTAGTGACACCAGCTCATGGAAATTGACGAAGCAGACACCCGCGGGCAGATGGCTGGCGCGTCGTCATCGTCGGCGGCCGCGTATCCGGCCGCGCGATCGGTCGCGCCGGCCGTGTACGCCCACTTCGAACATCACATCGGTGCCGCGCGGCGGAAGAGCAGCGAAGGTGTCGCGTCGCTGCCTGACGTCGGCGCCATCGAGGAGCTTATCGGCGCGGCGTTCTGGGCGAGTCTTCGCCGCGAAGAGGGCTACATTCCGCGCATCTCGCTCGCGTGGCTCGCGCCGCACGAAGTCGCCCACCCCCTGATTCTCGCCGAGCCGCTGCCGCTCGATCCCGGCGTGCTGGCGAAAGTGGCTCCGGCGGTCGAGCGCGCGGGCATCCATCTCGGCGTGTGGCGTGATGGCGGCGAGCTGCGCGTGTGGGGCACGACGCGCGCGATTCCGGGATTCTGCTTCGTGCTCGAAGTCGCGGCGCCCGGATTGCTGGTCGTCAAGCATCACCGTGGCGGGGAGTCGGGGAAGTTCGTGAACGTGGCCGTCCTTGAAGGCGATCAAGTCAAAGTCGTGGATGAGCACGCGTCGAGCCTTCCCGACTGCCCCGAACTGCTGACGTCGCTGCTCGGGTTCGATTCGCCCGCGTCGTGGGCCGGAACGGTGAACGTGCTGGTGCAGCTGGCCGTCTCGATGCGCGCCCACGGACGCGGCGGAGCGCTGCTCGTGGTGCCGGCGCAAAGCGACGCGTGGCGATCGTCCATCGTGCAGCCGATCCGGTACGCCGTCTCGCCCGCATATGCCGCGCTTGTCGGACTGATTGATTCGGCCAACCAGCGGTCGCACGCGTGGGAGGATGCCATCGGGCGGGCGATCGACGCGATCGCCGGGCTGACCGCCATCGACGGCGCCGCGATCCTGAGCGATCGATACGAGCTGCTGGCGTTTGGCGCGAAGATCGCCCGCCGCAAAGGGTCGTCTCCGGTCGAGCAGGTCACCGTCACCGAACCGATCCAGGGCGGCGTGGCGACCCTCGCTCATCCGACGCAGCTCGGAGGCACCAGGCATCTCTCGGCCGCGCAATTTGTCCACGATCAGCGCGATGCCATTGCGCTCGTGGCGTCGCAGGACGGCCGCTTTACCGTATTCGCGTGGTCGCCGTGCGAAGCGATGGTCCACGCGCATCGTGTCGAAGCGCTGCTGCTGTAGCTACAACGGATTTTTGAGGAATCTCGAAAACGGGAGCATCATGGGGGTGCTCCTGGCGTAGGCGTCGAAGTCTGTGCCGAACTCCTCGCGCAGCAGCGTCTCTTCGAATCGAATCCGCACGGCCGCGCCAGTGAAATACAGCGCGGCGGCCACGACCGTCTGCGGCACGTCGCTGAAGACGAGGGCGGCTGCCAGGAGCAGACCAAAAAACCCGAGATAGATCGGATGCCGCACGAGGACGTACGGGCCGGTTGTCACGAGGCGGTGCCCGGTCTTGATGCGCGCTCGAAATGACCATAACGAGCCGAGCGCAGCGATCGCCCAGAACACAAATGCGACCGAGGCCACGGCGAGCGGAGCGGCAGCTGTCACGAACGGTCCTTCGCGGTTGGGCGAGATGGTGACGTGCGAAAAGGCGAGCGCGAACGCGAAACCCTGAAGAACGATGCCGATCGTCGATCGGCTGTCCCGGCGCATGGTTCCGGCGCCCGCCGTCGGCGCGCGAACCGCGAAGAGCACTGCAAAGGCCAGCCAGCTCGCAAGGACGACAAGCGCGACAGCGTGCGGGGTCACCTGGCGAAGACTTGATCGATCGGCGTCACGGCGACCTTCTCCACGGCGATGTTCAATTTTCGCGCGCCAATCACCTTATCCTCCGCCAGCAGGTCGGAGGGTTGCTCACCATCGTATCGAATCGGCGAGAAGGCGTCTGAGACGAGCGCCTGCTTCAGCCCGGCGGCGTCCTTGGTGATGTACACGATTGACAGGTTGCGCGCATCCAGGTGCGTCTTCGCCGCCTGGTTGACTTCATCGCGCGTCAGCTTCTGCAGCGCCTTCCGCATGAAATCGGTGAACTCGCCGATCCCGTACCACTGCGAGTCGAGCGCGTAGCCGAGCTGCTGGTCCTGACGCGCGGTCATCACGTACACGTTGCTGATCAGGTAGTCGCGCGTGGACTCGAACTCCTCTTGCGTCAGGCCGTTCCGGACCAGCTCATCGAGCTCGTGGATCGCGATCCGCAGCGACAGGTGCGCGTTGACCGGCACCACGGGCCTTATCCACATCTCGAAGATCTGCCGCCGGCGGGCGACGTTCGGATCCGGGAAGAACTGAAACATGCCCCTGGGAAACGCCTCGATGTATGCGTAATCGCCGTAGTTGAGGCCACGGACCTCGCGAATGCGCTGATACAGCCGGCCCGATGAGAGGCGATGCTCGCCGAGCCAGACGCGCGCCACCGACAGCGCGGCGAAATCCGGATGCGCGCGCGTTACCGCGATCGGAAAGCCAAGCGAGATCGCGGTCGCGCGCGTGTCTTTCTCCAGAATCTCGACTTCGATGCCGGAGGGCCGGCGGCCCTCGACGACGCTCGGCGTTGCGGCCGGGCCCTGCGGCAGCGTCGCCAGACTCGCCTGCAGGCTCCGCACCGTGTCGTCCGAGACATCGCCATTGATGCCGAGCGTGAGGTTCGCTTTTGTGTACATCCTCCTCGCAAACTGCTTCACATCGTCGAGCGTGATCGCGTTGAGGCCGGCCACCGTGCCGAGCGCGACGTGGCCGTACGGCGTGCCGCGGAAGATGTTCGTCTGCAGCCGTTCCTTTCCGAGCTCCTCCTCGTTGTTCGATCGCAGATCCTGGACCAGTGCGTTCTGTTGTGCCTCCTTGAGGCGTCGGAAGTCTTCGTCCCTGAACCCGGGATCGAGCAGTTGCGGCAGCACGGTCGCGAGAAACGGCGAGGCGTAATCGCGGTGGATGCTGCCCGTGAAGGTCGTCATCTCCTTGTCGGCGCGGCCGACGAACGAACCCGCCATCGGATACAGGATCTCGTCGATGCGATCGATCGTCAGTGGCTTCGATCCGGCCTGGGCGATCATCGCGGCCGTCAGCGCGGCGAGTCCTTCCTTGCCGATCGGGTCGTGCGCGGACCCGACCGTGAACAAGAGCTTGATGTTCAGTTGCGGGAGCACCGACTTCTGAACGACGAGACGGGGCGGCGCGTCACCGCCCCCAGCGGGAGTCGCCGCGCCTCGCGGCGGCGCAGGCGGCTGCGGCCGAATGGCGACCTCGGCAAACGCGACAGCAGGCTTCAGCGTGTCGAGCGCGGGCATCCGGTCGATACCAGCCGGCAGTGGCTCGCGCGACAGTGTCGTGACCATCATGCCGGCGTCGGTGAAGGAGGTTCGGGCCGCGGCCTGGAGATCCGCGGGCGCGAGCGAATCGAGCGTACGGTAAAAGGCGTTGATGGTGTCGTAGGAGCGGCGAAACGTCGCGTAGCGCGCGACGACCGCCGCGATGCGTTCCGTGCTGTCGAGCGTTCGCGCAAACGCGTAACGATCGTGCGACTTTGCGTCCGCGAGCAGCGCCGCAGGCACCATCGACGCCCGCGCCGCCGCGAACGTCGCCAGAATCTGGTCCCGGACGTAGACGGCGTCCGCCGGCTTCTTGACGCGCGCGAGGACGGTAAAGAGCGACGGGTCGACGTGGGAGGGCGTATCGGCATCGAGGACATCGACTTTCTGTTCGGAGACGACGAGGCGCTTGTATAGCTCGGAAGTGGGACCGAAATAGAGCGAGCCGAGCATCTCCATGGCCGCCGAGGCCTTGGCCCCTTCGTCGAAAGCCGGGGTGGGAAACGCCACGGTGACGTACGGCAGCGTGGCGCTTGGCCATGGCACGTGCGCGTAGCGCGGGCCCTTCTGCGGCGGCTCCCTGGGAATATCGACAATCTCGACGGAGGCCGCGCCACCGCCCTTCCACGGGCCCCAGTATTTCTCCACCACCGGCAGCACTCCATCGGCCGTGACGTCGCCCGCGATGACCACGGTGATGAACTGCGGGCGATACCAGCGCGCGAAGAACAGCTTCGAGTACTCGTACTCGTTGGGCATGTTCTCGATGTCACGGATAAAGCCCATGGTCGTGTGTTTGTAGGTATGCGTCTGATAGAACTGGTCCCGCTGAACCTCGGTAAGCTTTTCCGTGGGCGCGGCCGAATTCTTGTTGTACTCGCCGAGGATCGCGCGCGCTTCGGTCTTGAAATCGGCCTCCGAATACGCCAGGTGCTGGAACATGTCCGCGTACACCGCGATCAGCTCGCTCAGATGCTCCTTCGCGAACGTCGCGTAGTAGTGCGTGCGGTCGTCGCCCGTGCTGGCGTTGTCGCGGGCGCCGGCCTTGGACATCAACGCGCGGTAGGTTTTCGGCGGCACCTCAGGCGTACCGCGGAACATCAGGTGCTCGAAGAAGTGGGCGAATCCGGACTTGCCGGGCTCGACTTCGTTGCGCGCTCCGACCTGCACCTCAATCTCGATGGTGACGAGGTTCGGAAACCCGGTAGGGACGACGATCACTTTGAGGCCGTTGCCCAGCGTGCGCTCGGTCGCTTTGAAGGGGAGGACATCGCCGGTCGCCGCGCGCGGACGCGCCGGCGCGGTAATGAACGCGGTAATGAAGACGGCTGAGACAAGGGCGAGAGTCCGACGCGACCGCGTGCGAGCGTTCATCAGTGTTCTTTCTTGGCGAGGGATTCGGCTGCCGGCCTTTCCTGGACGCGAGCCGCGCTCAGGATGAACCCCAATCCGTAATTTCCCTCGTGACACGCGTACTCGTAGATCGGACCTTCCCACTTCCGCAACAGAAGCTCTCCCGACCAGGGCCTCGTCCACGTCGCCGGATCATCGAGGGTGAATCGGTACAGGATCGTGTCGGTGTCTGTGCGTGTGAAGCGCTCGATCACATGCAGGCTCCGTTAACGGCGGGATCTTTCCATCCGCCGGATCGAAAATCACCGACGTCCGCCTGCTCTCTGCGCCTTTCGGATAACTCTCGCTCTGCCAGATGACGTTGTCGTAATGGATGTCGTCTTTCGACTGGCTGTTTTCCCGCAGCACCGCCTGTTTCTCGTACGCCACCGCTTCTGCTTCAGTCAGGAACTCTTTCCCGGCCAGCTCCGCCGGACGTTCGAGCGGCGTGAACGTCGCGTTCGTCCAATAGCCCTGCAGATCCGGCTGGCCGTCGGGCGTGCGTGTCAGAGTCCATTGCGTCTTCGCCGAACGCTTCGGCGAGCCCTCCTGGCCGCCCGCATCGACAGACTCGAGCGACGCGGCCGCGAGAGCCGCGGCGACGACACCGAGTATGCGAAGGCTCATCTGACCGTCCTTTCCGTCGTCAGGCGCGATGCTTAGCCCGGATTTTATCACCGGAGCCGAGGTCGTGCATCGGTGTGCCACTGCGTGCACGGGCGCCGCCGGGTGGGGCCGATAACATCCGAAGGATGACCACCGATTTCACACCCTCGGAATTCCACGTCGACAAGCAGCGGGCCGACGCCGTCGTCACCCTCTCGAGCGGCGAGTCGAGCCGCGGCTGTTTTTTCGTGGCCGGCGGCAGCGCCCGTCACACCGGCCCCGAGCGCGTCGGCGATGTGCTGAACGCCGAGGCCGGATTCTTTCCGTTCGAGATTCAGGATGCCGCGGGGGCGCGCACCGTCCTGTTCAACCGCAATCATGTGGTGACGGTTGCGCTCAGCGACAACGAGGCGAGTCGCGATCCCGGATACAGCGTCGCGACCCGGCGGATCGCGTCGGTCCTGTTATCGAACGGTCAGCGTGTGGTCGGTGCGGTCCGCGTGTACCAACCGGAAGGACGCGATCGGCTCAGCGACTGGGCGCGTCATCGCGAGACCTTCCGGTACATCGAAACCGCCGAGGCGACATTGATCGTCAACGGGGCTCATATCATCGAGGTCAACGAGGTCACCGATCATGAGTGACGCGCCGGCCATCGACCGACTCTTCCAGGCCATGTTTGACGCGGGCGCATCGGATCTCCACTTGTGCGTGGACTCCCCGCCGATGATTCGCAAGGACGGGCACATGGCGCCGCTCGACCCGGCGGCCGCTCCGCTGACCGCGCCCGATCTTATTGGGTTGCTCGGGCCGATCATGCCGGAGAAGAACCGTAAGGAGTTCACAGACCGGCACGACACCGACTTCGCGTACGAGATTCCCGATCTGGCGCGGTTCCGCTCGAATGTCTTCGCCGATCGCAAAGGGCCCGGTGCGGTGTTCCGCGTCATCCCATCGAAGATCCTGACGGCCGAGCAGCTCGGGCTTTCTCAGCACATCCTGCAGTTGTGCCAACTGCAAAAGGGGCTCGTGCTGGTCGCCGGGCCGACCGGATCGGGAAAGTCGACGACGCTGTGCGCGATGGTCGATTACATCAACCGCACGCGCCAGGATCACATCATCACGATCGAGGATCCGATCGAGTTCGTCCACGCCAACCAGAAATGCCTCATCAATCAGCGCGAGGTGCGCACGCACACAGACTCATTCAGGGACGCGCTGCGCGCGGCGCTGCGTGAAGACCCCGACATCGTCCTGGTCGGCGAGCTGCGCGACCTTGAAACGGTCGGCATCGCCATCGAGACCGCCGAGACCGGGCATCTGGTTTTCGGTACGCTGCACACCACGACGGCGGCATCGACCGTGGACCGGATCATCGATCAGTTCCCGTCGGATCGGCAGGCGCAGATCAGGATCATGTTGTCGGAGTCGCTGCGCGGGGTCATCGCGCAGAACTTGTGCCGCAAGATCGGCGGCGGCCGGATTGCGGCGCTCGAGGTGCTGATTGCGACGCAGGCGATCAGCAATCTGATTCGCGAGGCCAAGACGTTTCAGATCCCGTCGATGATGCAGGTCGGGCGGTCCATCGGGATGGTGACCCTCAACGACGCGCTGCTCGATCTGGTCACGAAAAAGCTTGTCGCGCCCGACGAAGCGCTGTCGAAAGCGGTCGACAAGGCCGGATTCGAAGCGATGTTGAAGCGGACCGGCGCCGGCGCCGCCCCGGGCCCCGAGGCGCGTCCGCGACCGCAGACGGCGCCCGCCTGAGACTGCCGAACGCCTTGCTACACTAGGATCAGCAACTCAGGCGCCCGTAGCTCAGTTGGATAGAGCACCGGCCTTCTAAGCCG